>PNIW01000120.1 GCA_002878315.1 Mesoaciditoga sp.
GAGGGCGGGACTTGAACCCGCACGAGCGTGTGCCCACATGCCCCTCAAGCATGCGTGTCTGCCAGTTCCACCACCTCGGCAAACTATTAAATATCATACCAGAGAAACATCTATATGTCAATACCTTATGGTCAGGGCGACTGGATTTGAACCAGCGGCCTCCAAGTCCCGAACCTGGCGTTCTACCATCTGAACTACGCCCTGTCTCGGAAATTATATCATGAATACTCAAAAAAATCAATGTTAACGTATATTGACTTTAGGGTTTTGAATGTGTATAATTATTTTGATCTTTTCTCTAACGAACGCCAAGGGAGGCAGAAAATATGGAAGCTCTGAAAGTTTCTTCAAAATCGAAACCTACAGCGGTAGCAGGTGCACTTGCTGGAGTACTTAGAGAAAACGGCAAGGCCGAATTGCAATCTATCGGCGCAGGGGCGGTAAATCAGGCTGTAAAAGCAGTAGCCATAGCGAGAGGATATGTAGCTCCAAGCGGAATGGATCTTGTGTGCATCCCATCCTTTGTTGACATCGAAATAGATGGGGAAATGAGAACGGCCATAAAATTTGTCATAGAACCAAGAAAATAACTAAAAGCGCCGTCAGGCGCTTTTTCATTTGCCCATCTCTGTGCCTATTTTAGCCGTGTAAACAACGGCAAGCATCGTTTGGAGAAGGATTTCATAAGATTCACACGTGTATTTAATGCGCCTTCCGTCGATCCTTTTTAAGCCTGGCATAAGCATAGATTGATCTGTCATTTCGGTGGAATTGAATTCTATATCGAGTTCATACGGTGGAGTGAATTTATATATTTTTATCGAATTGTCAACAGTTCTATCGAGAGCGATTTTTACTCCTTCGAGGATTTCCTTTCTGAGAAGATCTTTTGGCTTCATGATCGCGGCAAATCTGCTTAAACCTTTTTTGGTCTCGATCAAAACGGTACCTTTGAGGACATCTTTTAATTCTTCAACGAGCGCGTGATCTCCTATTACCAAAGAGACAGGTATTCCCATTTCTCCGGCAAAGGCGGCGTTTATCAAGGTTTCATTCATTGTCATTCCATTTATTTTCATGGTATGAACCGAGGCAGAAGAGTAGGTATGATCCATCGTTCCATGAATGGCGCCAACTCCGGCGTGGTAGCCGACAAAAAAGACAGTTGAAAATGAGTTGTCAAGGCCTGCCATCATGTAATAATCCCGAAGTCCTCCCCTTACGAGGTAAATCCTGTCATCGTATTCTGTAAAATCGTAAGATATGTTTTCTCCAAGCGCGTGGGAATCACAGATAAATATCTGATCCACATCCGAATTTTGTTTTGATGCCCTTATGCCTTCGATTACCCATCTTAGCGTTTCTTCAAGATATCTATTCAAATATCTTGGATCTTTGTCACTTACCTGGTGCCATGAATTTATCCCGGGCAATCCTTCCATATCCGTGGAAATGTAGATCTTCATAAATCCTCCTTAATCAAAAAAGTCCTGTTTGAACAGGACTTTTCGAAATCTCTGTGGCTCCACCAGTAGGACTCGAACCTACAACCCTCCGGTTAACAGCCGGATGCTCTACCGGTTGAGCTATGGTGGAAGGTACAAGAAAATTGTACTACAACGTCTTGTGTTTTGTCAATACTCCAAATTGAATCTTTATTTCTTTGTTTTCTCTACACTTCTTGTCGCAATCAAATTTGCGCCTGTGTTGAGAAAGTTTTCAATGATAATATCTTCCACTTTAACGGGTGCCTCGACATGTGCAGATTTTATAACCTTCATCGCCTCTCCGATAAGTCTTTTAGGTATAGATCTATCTGTTTTTACAGAAACAAGCGGCATTTTTCCGTTTATAACTTTAACGCTCGATGTCAGCACCCTCTTTGGATCCGTTACCTCATCTTTAGCGTAGATTTCGCCCTTAGGACACCTGTTGCCTTTAACGGACAAAAACTTTCCGTCATCATCTAATGTAACTTTCAAAGTACATCCGACGGGACAAATTATGCAGGTCATCTGTATCTCTCTCATTTTTTTACCCCTTTTGCAGATACGATTATTTTGCCTTTAAGATCTATCTTTTGAGGATTAAGCGTTAACTCTATCATCTCGCTTGGCCTTGCATTTACCGCGGCTTTCACAGGTTTATCGTTGACATTTACCGTCGCGATCTCCATGGGCTTGTCAACTCTCACGTACAATTTGAAAGGTTCGGTGGCAGTCGTGTAATGGATGCTCAAAATTCTTATCCCGCTTCCAGCGATTATAATGCCAGCCCTTGGCGGCAAACTTTCTCCTTTAGCGACCATGGCCGCATTCCTTCCCGCTACCTCTCCTTCCGTAGTCGTGAAATCGACAAGATCGTGAATGCATACGTTATTTCCGCATGCAAATACATTTTCGTAATTCGTTCTCATCAGATCATCGACGAAGATTCCTTCGTCGGGACCTATTTCTATCTTTCCTTTTACGAGATCATTTTCCGGTATCAATCCGACAGATGCCACAAGGGTGTCGCACTCGATAAATCTTTCGCTTCCTTCGACCGGAGAGTTGTTTTCGAATTTTGCGACCGTAACTCCTTCTAACCTTCTCTTGCCATGAATTTTAACAACACTTGTTGAAAGATGAAGAGGTATGTTGAAATCTTCCAAACACTGGGCCACATTTCTCGTAAGCCCTCCAGGATAAGGCATTATTTCGTAAACACCTTCTATTTTGACTCCTTCGAGAAACAATCTTCTTGCCATTATCATTCCTATGTCACCGGATCCGATTATGACAGCCCTATGGCCGGGCAGATGATTTTCAAGGTTTACAAATTTTTGTGCAAGTCCTGCCGTGAAGATTCCGGCCGGCCTTGTTCCGGGCACTCTTAACGCCTCAAAGGGCCTTTCTCTCGCTCCTGTTGCCAATACAAGGGCGCCATATTCTATTTCATGAATCCCCTCTGAATTCATCGCCTTTATTTTGTTTTCATCAAAATCTATATTAAGTACCATCGTCTCATAGAGCGCATCGAATTTGCCTATTTTGTTTCTGTAAAATTCATGGTATTCCGGTCCGGTCAATTCCATTTTAAATACCTGAAGGCCGAATCCGGTATGTATACATTGATTTAAAACCCCGCCGGTAAATGGCTCGCGTTCTATAAGTAAAACCGAAGCGCCGAGATCCTTCGCACCTTTGACTGCCCCCATACCGGCAGCCCCTCCGCCAAGCACGACAACATCGTATCTCATTTTCATCTTAAAACACCATCCACAACTTTAGATGATGGGAGATTTTTCTCTATATCTTCAAAATCCATACCGGTCTCCCTTTTTATTATCTTCATTATGTTAACCGTGCAAAAAGAACCCTGACACCTTCCAAACATTGCCGTGGTTCTCAATTTTACTCCATCGAGAGTTCTTGCTCCCCTTTTTATAGCCTCGATCACTTCTCCTTCGGTAACTTTGTTGCATCTGCATATAACCCTCCCAAAGGCAGGATTTTCTCTTATGAGTTTTTCCTTTTCTTCATCTTCCATCTCGTAAGGTCTTGGAATCGGCTTGCGGTAAGGATTGAAATTTTTGTTCAATTTAAGGCTTCTAAGGCCGACGATCCAATTTGCTATATCTTCAGCCATCGCGGGGGCAGAGGTTAGACCCGGCGATCTTGTGGCAACTACATTTACCATATTTTCTTCTTTTACCACGACGAAATCTTTTAGATCATTCTCAGGTCTCAATCCGGCAAAAGTTCTTATAGATTTTGAAAGATTTATCGATGGAACCAATTTTTTTGTGTTCTCGATTATTTTTCTTATTCCTTCCGCCGTCGTTTCATTTCTGTCTCTCCAATCAGGAGGCAAATCTTCAGAAGTCGGGCCAAGTAGGGTGGTGTTGTGTATGGTTGGTAAAACAAGAATTCCTTTTCCGGCCTTCGAAGGAACTGGAAACACAACTGTTCTTACAAGGTCTGACTGATCAAGAAGAATGTACTCCCCCTTTCTTGGATGAAGGGGCGTAACCTTTACACCTGCCGATTCCGCAAGAACATCCGCCCAAAGGCCTGAGGCGTTAACAACGAAATCAAATTCGTAGTCTCGATCATCAACTTCGACCAAAACTTTTTTATTTGCCTTCTTTATCCCCTTTACCTCAGTTGAAAGGTGGATCTTCGCACCGTTGTCTATTGCATTTTCGATCGCTGCCTGTGCAACCTCCCATGGCCCGATTATACCGGTTGACGGAGCCCATAGAGATGCGATGACCATTTTCGATAAATTAGGCTCCTTCTCAAGAGACTCATATTTATCGAGTATTTTCAAACCCTCGACCCCATTTTTTTTGCCGTAATCTAAGAGTTTTTCGAGTACCTTAACTTCTTCATCATCAAAAGCGGCGACAAGAGAGCCAGTTCTTTTTATTGGAAAGCCAAGTTCGTAAGAAAGTTTTGTGTAAAGTGAGTTACCGTGCGTGCAATATTTTGATCTGACAGTGCCGGGCTCATCATCGTATCCTGCATGTATGACACCGGAATTAGCCTTTGTTACGCCCCATCCGACGTCTGGATACTTTTCAAAAATTTCTATTTCCGCTTCGTACTTTGTTAATTCTCTTGCGATAAGAGATCCTACAACACCGGCTCCTATGATCGCTATTCTCATTTTACACCTCCAAAAATAAAAAGCCACACAAAAAATGTGCGTGGCTTCTCTTATTCTCTGCCGAACGTACTTTTTTAATTATACCACAAATTTTTATTACTTGTCGAGACGGCAAATATCCCTCTCTTTAAGAGTTCATCGACATGATCTTTTCTGCTTATAAGGCCTCCAGCAATGAGTGGAAATCCAAAATCGATCTCCAAAGAAAGCATCACAAGTCCTGGCAATATTTCGACAAAATCAGGTCGTGTTGATCTGATCAACTGCTCGCCATTTCTTAAGGCTTCGGAATCGATCATAAATATCCTGTAAATTTGCATTAGTCCTTGCTTTTTGGCCCATTCCAAAGTTGATTTATGGGTGCTTATTATCCCTGACGGCCTTTCGGTCAAAATAAATTCAAATCCATATTCATCCATCTTGAGTCCTTTTATGAGATCGGCATGCACAAAAACTATATGGCCTGCATCTTTGAGCTTTCTAACATAATCCTGATACCTTCCGACAGATGTTTCAAGCAGAAATACGACGCGATCTTTTAATTTCGTGACATTATCTACATCTTCAGAAGTCCTCAGGGCAGGTATAACTGGATTTTTTCTCAGAATATATTTCACTTCATTTAAGTTCATGGCCTCTACCTGATTTCGCTTTCGCGATCGCGTAGACGTATACGCTCCTGGCTCCGGCTTCTTTGAGAACTCTTGCACATTCATTGACAGTTGCGCCCGTCGTGAATACATCGTCGAGAATCGCTATCTTTCCGTTTGTCTTATAAAGTTCATGGATCTTTACCCCGTATTTTCCCTTCACAAGCGTCTTCCTCTCTTCAAATGTTGAATTTACCTGCTGCTTCTTTTGTCTTACAACCTCTATCAGATCAAGGAATTGAATCCCTCTTTTTTTAGAAAGCGATCTTCCTATCTTTTTCATGTGATCGAACCCCTTGATTTTGAAGGAATTAAAGGTTATTGGCACCGTTGTGATAACGGAATCCGGTGGAGGAAAATTATCGAACAATTCATCAAAGATATCCACAAAGTACCTGTACAAAGATATAGAACCGCCGTATTTGTAAGATCGGATCATCTCTTTTATCTTTCCCTCGTAAATGGAAAAATAGAAGAATTTATCGAAATTCCATTTTCCCTTGAAGTTCTGCTCCATACTCATCGGTGGAATTTCCATTTTACATTTGTAACATATCACCTCATCATGAGAGATAATTCTGCCACACAAGGGACAGGATTTGGGAAAGAGAAAATCCAGCAAATCAGCATATACAGGCACTCATGTAACCTACTTCCCGATCAAAATCATCAGATATTTCTCCACTTGTGGAATGCTTGAGAATTTTGGGCCTTCCAAGATCCATGGCCATAACGGTCGCCACACATCCCGGTCCGCACATCGTTATATGTTCTTTCTCTATCGAGACGTAAAGTTCTTCAATATTATTTGATGATATGGCATCGATGATCATCTTGTCTTTGTAAAGAGTCGTTTCGTGATCTTCGTAATGGTTGAGATCTGTAGAGGCAACAACCCAGAATCTTTTCCCGTGTAAAACCTTTTTTAGAGCGATCCCTAATTCTTTTGAAATCTCTTTTCTCTGATCTAACATGCAGATGGGAACTATTTTGAAGCCGGTGCCTATTGTAAATTGAAGAAAGGGTATATGAACCTCTATCGAATGCTCAAAAAGATGGGCCTCGTAATCGAGAGACGCTAATTTAAAATTTTCAACGATAGCATTTGTAACACTTTGATCCACCTCTACATTTCCAAGAGGTGTTTTCCATACGCCGATCGGCCATACGGAAATGGATTTACCATATCCGGTGTGATTTGGGCCTATTATGACTACAATATCCGGTTTTCCCCACTCAGAAGCGGCGAGATATGCGTGAGCGGCTGTCGAGCCAGAATAAACGTATCCGGCATGAGGGGCTATTATTCCGACATTGCCTCTGAATCCATCTGGATCGGGTAACTCTCCCGGCCCTCTTTTTGAAAGAAACAACTCCCTTATATAATCTCTCAGATCTTCAGGATCTGATGGGTAAAAGCTTCCAGATGCGACGGGTTTTCTATCCATATCATTTCACCACCGACGCCGTTATGAATATGTCGAGATTATCCGTTGAATCCTGAAAAGTTGTAGAGGTAAAGAATTGACCTATGAAAGGAAGATCTCCCAAAAATGGGATCTTCGTAACATTCTCGGATCTGTTTTGCTTTGTCAAGCCTCCTATTAAAAGGGTTTGCCCGCTCGATATGACGACCTTTACACTCGCATTTCTCGTGACGACGGCCGGCACACCGTTGACAGCGTGGCCCCAGTCTGCATCGCTGACCTGAATCGTTATGGTTAAGGATATCTGTCCGTTCGAAAGCACGACCGGCAGAATGTTAAGTTGGATTCCGGTGGTCAGAAATTGAAGTTGCTGGGCAGTCTGACCGGTTTGACTATTCACAACGGTTGTAACGAGATAGGGATATTGTTCTCCTATCGTTATCTGGGCGGGTTCTCCGCTTTGAGTCATAAGAGTTGGAGCGGAAAGTACAGATCCCTCTCCCGTTGTTTTAGAAAAGTTTGCTGTGATCGTCGCCTTTGAAGAAAGTATTTGATCCGCGATCCCCGAGACAAAATTTGAAGGATTAGACGCATTCAAAAGGTTAAAGGATAAATTTAATCCATTGTTGAATATCAACTGTGGAGTTATAAGTGTAGAATTGACAGAATCGCTTAAGGCCTTGCTTCCGGTAACATCCACGATTTTTGCCATTATCTGAACATTCGGCCGTGGATTTTGAAGTTTTTGCATTTCATTATCGAGTACATTGGCAGCGTACTGACTAAGGCCGTTAACGACGACAATACCGGTATTTGGATCCGAATAAACGTTCCCGCCTAAAAACTTTGCCAGAGAGACTATCTGATCCACATTGCCACTTACCGTATATATCCTTGTTAAACCTGTTGTATTCTTGTCAACGATCGTAACTGCTGTGCCAGAAAAGGAAAGACCGTAAGAATTTCCTATCGTTTGATCGAATTGATCAAGCGTAACATTGGAAAGATCTAATGTTACATTCGGAAGGTTCTGGTATGCAAAAACGATATTCTTTGAAAGAGCGGCATAAACTCTCTGGATGAGATCGTAAAGCGGATAGTCCTTTACGCTCAATGTTATAAGGCCATTTCTGACCTCGACAATCTGGTTTGCCGTCTGGCCCACCTCTCGGACCTTGCTCTGAATAAGGCCGCTCACACTTAAAAGGGAGGTTAACTTGTTAACGGCACTTTCCGATCCAACTATCGCCACTGCAGTTACCGTCGAAGATGTAGAAGGTTTGGAAGGCCCTAACATTGTGAGATTGTTTGCCTCTATCAAAGATTTGACTGTCTGGTAGTCCTGGTTTCTGACAGTAACTATGTTTGTTATCGATGTGGACGTTGACGAATAAGTTTTATTCTCTATGAATTTTTTTGTCTGATCGACGGATGTCGAATCTGTACCGTAGATTAAAGCCTCTCCAAGGGAGGGTAGATAGGTCATTTTGACTTCAGGGTAAATTATCGAAATAACCTTTGAAAGATCCAAAAATGTGTTGTCATTTGGGATGGAAACAAAATTGAAATGCATAACCTGCGGGCTTACGCTCACAAGCGTGCTCGCAATAGACGACACCGCCTTTGCAAATTCGTAAATTCTATTCTTTGGCCCCATTGCGAGATACGTGATCTTGGTGGAATTATTTGTTGGCGATCCGTAAATCGTTATGCCTGCAAAATTCTTCGCAAATTGGATGAAGGTTTGAGCGTTTTGACTTGAAAGTACAAAGGGCACGGTGATCTTTGGGCCTATGCTCTCTATTATCTTTCCATATTCGCCTATTACTTTAGAAGCGCCATCGATATCGCTTTTACCGCCACTTAAAAGCAGTGTAGAAAAACTTGGCAAGTACGTGATTTTAAGATTGGGATACATCATCGAAATAAGGCTTTCGAGATCTTTGACAGAAGATTGATCGCTCCACTGGATGGCTTTGAAACTTTCACTTTCTTTTACGAAATTCATCAGGTCCTCTATCGTCTTTTGCTGCTCAACGGTAGCGTTTACTATCTGGTACGATCCTATATTGCCTATGATCTTATTCTGCCCGAATAAATTTTCGACCAAATTCTTGAAATCCTGCGAGCTTATGTTTGTCGAGGACAGGTTGTAAAAACTGACGACATTGTTGTATGTTCCCGTTCCGAGTTTTCCAAAATTTTGAATTAAAACGGAAACGGGCGCTATGTAATAGGTGCCATCGGGAAGAATCGCATATCCTATGCCTGGCGAAGATATCATTATATCGTAAAAAGCCTCGGCAGGGGTAACATTTGTTAAGGTTATGTTAACTGGATTGTTGGCTATGGAAGGATCTATTATTAGATTTCTGTTCAAAATCCTCGACAGGTATTTGATGGCAAGGCTGAAATTGGATCCCTGCTGTCCAGAAAAGTCTATCGATATCTTCGAAGCGGGGCCGGTTAGGGGAAGATTCTGGGAAATTCCAAGAGTTGTGAAGTTTATTTCGAGATGATCGTCTATCTGGTTTATAGAGGCGCTTACTACAAACGGAAAGGTAAAAATGATATTCGAGGTGGATTTGTTTGTGGAGATCAAAAGATCCATGTCTTTCCAAGAAATTTTATTTGATATCGATGCGGATATCTTACCCTGAAAAACAAACGTTATCTGATTTCCCATTTGATTTTGGATCTTCCAGTTAGGAATCGAATCAAAAATTAAAGTAGTTATTATATGGTTTTGGGTGGAAGAAAATGTTAAATTCTCTAAAGTAGATGCAAAAGAAAGCGTTCCGATCAAAATCATTAAGAGTAGAAAATATATCTTCTTCACAAATTCATCCCCTTTACCTTAATATAAAACCCTGAGAATTCACAACGTAAAGATTCCCTGTAGATGAATCCATTATAACCGCACTACTGAAAGACGGCGCTATATACGTCACAAAATACCTTTTACCCTGAAAGTAAAAGACTGAATTGTCGCTCAAATTCAGAGTGATTATTTCTCCCCCGACGGACAAAGTTACCATATTTGCAACACCTTTCGCCATTCCGACAACATATATCCCTCTGTTCAAATTAGTCGAGAGCGCGGAACTTTTTATCAGATTTTCAAAAGATTCCTCATTCAATTTAATCAAAAGAGGCAAAAATGGATTCGAATTCAGTTGCACAGGTTCTACCTTATCGGTTCTGACGGGTTGATTGACTATAATGGAGACCTGCGGCGCTTGATTGGCACCCCTGATTATAGAACCTCCCTTAGGGAAGAATAAAGTGTACCCTAAATAAAGAAAAACACCAATTATGAATATGATAAGTACCGGAACTAAAATTTTATTTCTACCCGCCATATATTCTCACCGACATTTTTGTCAAAGTGTAATTTTTCTTTGAACTTAGAATTTTACTTTCGTATTCGTAAGAGACGGGAGAATTTGATTCAAAGTAAAGATTTAAAACGTAGATATTTGTGTAGGACGAAAGAAGATTTACGAGATCGTAAGGATCTACGCTGACGGGATTTTGAAGTGTTACCGTATCGCCAGAAATCTTGAGATTTGCGTCTGGGGAGATCTTCAGAAGTGCATTTTTAAAGCCATTAATCGTTATCTTTTGTGAGTTTAACATCTTTCCATACTGATTTATCTGCTTTGTAATCTCATTGTTCTGGGTGTAAAGTGTTTGAAATTTTGCGATAGATCCAACGACTTTGTTTAGAGAACCAGAGAAGGACAGAAATTCAAAGATATCTATTGCGCCAACCGCTATTATCGTCGCAAAAATTATCGCTATGGCCAATTTTCTGTTCATTTAAGACCCCCTATCGAAACAGTCTGCTCATAAGTCTTAAACCACGTCTGTGATTGAGAGCCAGAAACGGAGAATTTGTATCCCTCTCCTTCGGCTATTTTTCTTTCAACATCTGCGATATTTAAGTTGTTAATGTCCATGATCTGTGAGAAAATCAAAGGAGTTGCAGAATTTGCAGAATAAGAGAATGAGACTACGGTAAAAGTCGCGTTATCGGCCATCTGTCGAACCAAAGATACGGCCGAATGGAATTTGTTAACACCATTAATATAATCTTTTATTTGATAGAGAATCTTTGATTGGATATCGATATTTTTGGAATATTCATTTATAACGGCATCGAGATGGTTTTGGATCTGATCCTGCCTCATAGAAAGATAAATACCGGCATTTTGAAGCAAATTTTTCTGGCCAGATATTGCCTGCGTGTAAAGGCTGTTTATGAAGAGATCTATGAAAAGGTACGAAGCAATGCCTATGCCGATTATTATGATCATGAGTATGGCAAATTTTGAAAATCTTATCTTCCTACGCTTCTTTGTGTAAAAATTTACTCTTGGCATTCTCTAACGCTCCCCTTATGGCCATACTATAAGCGCCGGCAGGTATCTCTCTTTTTAAAGACACGAAATCATAATAATCGTTCACCTTTCCAAGATCCATCTCTTTCAAACTTTCCACCCATTCGTTGAGATATTCATCTCTTTCTGAAATGCAAACAAAGTTCTCTATATTTTCATTCGAAAGGCCATATCTTGATATTAGAATTCTTGCGATTCTTTGAATGTCATCCGAAAGTTGAAGGTAATGGACTCTCGCATCGACGGCGTTATTTTCTCTTAATTCTTCAGATCCCCCCGTTACGCTGTCTATGGAAAGAAATCTGCCATTTCTGAAGATCTGAAGGTAAGTTGACATGCTATCTTCAAATGCGAAAAAAGAAAGACCGTGATTTATTTTACTCTCTAAAAGATAATTAAACTTAAAATATCCCGCATCTAAAATATCCGGTACCGGAAGATTTGATCTGACAAAAAAGCTCTTGAATTTCTCTATATCCTCATTTCTCACTATAAAAGTCGAGATGCTAAGTCCATTCCCTTCTCCTAAAAGATCGACGTCTACCGTTATATTCGAGGAAGAAATAGAAAGTTCTTTGACTATTTGAAATTTTGCGGCCTCTATGATTTGTTTCTTATTTCTCATCTTTGGCATCTTCAACTGCCTAAAGAGGACCTTGTCACTGAAGATGGCAGTTGTTATAAAATCTTCGATGTCTATTTTTAGAAATTTTCCGATCTCCACAAGACCATTTATTATTTCATCTTCATTTACAATTTCATCTCCGTCGAATACTTTGCTCGAGTAAGGAACGGAATGCACACCGATTATATCGGACCTTTTGCCATTGTGTTTTATCTTAACACCGTCTATTTTATACCTTCCTATGTCTATTCCGACATAAAATTCCGAAAAGATATTCAAATTCGTCTTTACCATCCCCATTCTACCCTTACAACGCCAGTTACAGGTCTTAAAACCACAGTCGCAATCTGGGAATTTTTCAAATATATTTTTACTTTTCCTGTCAAATCCGGATAGTACGGAATGCCATTTGAAAAGGCCAGATCAACATTCGATCCCTTGTAAACCATCTCTGTCTTCGGATCGATGAGACTCAATTTGCCCTTATCGATATAACCCGAAGGCGTGATTATCTTTATCTCTTTAGATATGCGCACTGTAACCTTTCCCTTCGACTTTGCGGAAAGAAACTTTGCATACCTTATGGACGAAACGAGCCTGTTGACTTCCGCTCTCGCTATCATTCTATCGATCCAGTTCTTCGAAAGCGAAAAGATCACCGACAAAAGCAATGAAAGGATCAATATCAAAATAAGCAACTCAACAAGGGTATACCCTCTCATATCAAAAGTGCTGGCCGACACCCTGTTCGAGGTTAAACATAGTCTGATAAAGGCTGAAGACAAGGATTCCGACAAATAACCCTATAATCGCTATCATCGCAGGTTCTATCATCGAGACGAGTTGCTTTAATTTGACAGAGGCCTCATCATCGTAAAATTCCGAAACCTTTGAAAGCATCTCATCAACCCTGCCGGTTTCCTCTCCAGTGCCGACCATTTCAACAAGCAATTGAGGGAAAAATTTCGTTTTTTCCATGGCGCTTTTCAAAGTTCCGCCATTCTTTAAAATATCGACCATTACCGGTACTTTTTTCATTAACCTTCGGCTTCCCGTCGCCCTTGCGGCCATTTCAACTGCATCTATTATGCTCACACCGCTCGAGATCAAAGTGGAAAGCGTTTTACTGAAATTAGATGAATCCTGAAGATGCTTAAGAGCCTTTACCGGCGGTATCAAATTTCCAACAAATTCTTTTGTAGCGGCACCGTAAGAGGTCCTAAAAAAGTAGATCAGAAAAAGCAAGATCGACACAACTAATATAATGGCATAAAACCAGTTTGCGGCGAGAAAATCGTTGGCTCCCATCAACATCGCGACTATTCCGCCAACTTTTGCACCTCCGAAAGCCCTAAAAAGACTTGGCAATATGAAAAGACTTATTATCATAAGTATAAAAAAGGCAAAGATAGAAACAAAAAGAGGGTAAGCCATGGCAGATCTTACCTCATCGTGAGTCTTCTTGACATGTTCGTAAAATTCGGAAACTTTATTTAAGGTATTATCGAGTACTCCGCCGCTTTCTCCGGCTCTTACGAGGTTAACGAAAATGGGCTCGAACGCATTTGTTTCTTCTATCGCTTCAGAAAGAGAGGAGCCACTGTCTATTGATACTAAGATGTTGACAAGGATCTTTCTAAAAGAAGGCGTAAAGGCATTTTGCTTTGAAAGAAGGGTTAAGGCATCCCTTATTCTTACGCCGGCATTTATCATTGTTGCCAACTGGCGCGTAAAAAGCACAAGATCGGCTAACTTTGCCCGCAAAGTTATACGCCTTTTTCTTTCCTTGGTAGGTTTTACCCCTAAAACGATATAACCCTGCTGGGAAAGTTTGCTGACAAGACTTATTTCGCTTTCCGCTTCCAATCTTCCGGTAGCAGGCTTCCCGTTAGGCGTTATAACCCTATAAACGTACAAAGGCAAAACAACCAACTCCCTGGGTCAATAATTGATCCACGCGATCTGCTGCAAAATGTCAAATGGCTGATAAGTGAATCTTAGTATATATAGTTTACCATTTTTTAAGGAAAGTTCAATAACATAAAGGGAACTCTAAAGAGTTCCCTACTGTGCCGAGACCTGGAGTCGAACCAGGGACACGAGGATTTTCAGTCCACTGCTCTACCACCTGAGCTATCTCGGCAATGGCGGGGACGACGAGGCTCGAACTCGCGACCACCGGTGTGACAGACCGGCATGCTAACCAGGCTGCACCACGTCCCCACGCTGTGGTGGGAATGGCAGGGATTGAACCTGCGACCTCTTGCTTGTAAGGCAAGCGCTCCCCCACTGAGCTACATTCCCGAAATTCTTGGCGCCCTCATGGGGATTCGAACCCCAGCTGCCGGCGTGAAAGGCCGATGTCCTAGGCCTCTAGACGATGAGGGCAATACTCTTAACGGAAATATATTACCTTAACAGACAGTCCTTTGTCAAGTGGCAATTTTATGAAATCGAATTTACGGTATTTGTCTTATAAGCCATGATGTGTAGGTTGCTCCCGTTGTTGAAAAGATCATCTCAGAAACAGCGCTCGCGTATTGCGTTGCGACAACATAATTTGGAAAGACCCCAACAAAAAGGCTGTACTGCGATCCGTACTGGATATCAAAAGCAGGAATATTTTGGCCTCTTAAATTGTTGATTATCTTCATAACCCTGTCAGAATAAGGCGACGATAATACCTGAATGGAAAAGGTAGATCCTCCAACGGCTGGATAAGCAAGAAAATACCGATCACCGAATTTTGTGATTTCGTAATATTCGTTCATCGAAAGCACATTGCTGAAATCCTGCAAATTCGTCGACTCGATTGTGTTCAAAGGAAGAGATGGAAGGGTTCTCGATGCGTTTTGAAAAAGAATATCGTATTTTAGAAAAGACGGCGTTATTTTTACAGGATTTACGGTGGATTTAAGCGCCTCTACCTGATTACTTAATGAACTTATCATTGCGGAGTTGTTAGAGATTTCGCTTTTCATGCTTTGAACTGTCATATTTAAGGAAGAAAAAAGTACCAGCAAAAGGATCGAAAATACAAGCAATACCATCTCGTAAATTGACATATCATCACCTCTTAAAAGTATTTTACAACTAAATCCAATTTTGAAAAACTATGACAACTTTGACCCATGATATCATAGAAATAGTTTTTCCCAATTTAGCAGGCATTTGCCACAAAGTGTTTCTTGTAGCGTGTAGATTGGCTGATTGATTGCCTAAAAATCTTGCCATGCACTATTCGTTTATTTCTTACGGATTTTATGATAAAATCTCAATGGGAGGTTAACAATGAAAGATGAAGATCTCATGAAAATAATAGAAGAGAGAATATCATATTGTACAGCCTGCGATCTAAGCAAAACAAGAACAAAAGTTGTGCCCGGAGAGGGAAATATTCACTCTCCGATAGTTTTTGTCGGAGAAGGGCCCGGAGAAGATGAAGATCTTTCAGGGAGGCCATTCGTTGGGAGAGCCGGCCAGTTGTTCGACAAAATACTCGAATCCGCTGGATTCGTAAGAAAAGATCTCTACATAACGAATGTGGTCAAATGCAGGCCACCAGATAACAGGGTGCCTCATCAAGATGAGATTCTCGCATGCTCACACTTTTTAATGGCTCAGATCGCCGTTATAAATCCGAAGATAATCGTCCCGCTCGGATCGACGGCGCTTAATTTTTTTATCAGCGGCTCTATAAGTGAAATGAGAGGAAAATTTTTCGATTGGAAGGGAGAGATAAAGATCTTTCCAATGTTTCATCCGAGTTATTTGCTTCGAAACCAGTCAAAGGCTCCGGGATCTCCAAAGGCTTTAACTTGGGACGATATACGGGTTTTAAAAAAGGCATATGATGAGATAAAGGAGAAATGAAATGATATCGAGGATAAAGGGAACGGAAGACACAATCGAAGAATCCTGGCTTTGGGAATGGATAGAAGGAAGGTTCAAAGAGGTAGCCACGAACTTCGGCTTTACCCAGATAAGAACACCAACTTTCGAGGCTACAGAACTCTTTGACAGGGGCGTCGGAAATGAGACTGACATAGTCCAAAAGGAGATGTATACCTTCGAAGACAAGGGCGGCAGATCCATAACTCTCAGGCCGGAAGGAACGGCGCCTGTCATGAGGGCATTCATAGAGCATAACCTTTCATCTAAGGGCCTTCCGCAAAAGTTATTTTACTATGGCCCCATGTTCAGGTACGAAAAGCCACAGAGCGGCAGATTGAGAGAATTTCACCAGTTTGGAGCCGAACTTATAGGATCGGCGCTTCCTATTGCCGATGTCTTTGTGATCTCGATGGCCATAGAGATGCTAAACTCGGTAGGGCTTACGAACTTCAAACTCAAAATAAATTCGACCGGAGACGAAAAATGCAGACCAGAGTATGTGAAAGCGCTCAGGAATTATTACAGAGATCTTCTCCCAAAACTCTGCGATGACTGTAAAGTAAGATATGAAAGAAACGTTTTAAGGCTTTTAGACTGCAAAAAGGATGCGCAATACGCAAAAGATGCCCCAAAGATAACGGATTACCTTTGCAGCGATTGCAAAGCGCATTTTGAGACTCTCAAAAGGTACCTTGACGAACTTGATATACAATACGAGGTCGATCCGTCTATCGTAAGGGGGCTCGATTACTACACGAGAACGGTCTTCGAATTCAAATATCCCGCTCTCGGCGCCCAGGATGCGATCGGCGGCGGTGGAAGGTACGATAAACTCATAGAAGAACTCGGCGGCAGCAAAACTCCTTCAGTGGGGTTTGCCTTTGGAATAGAGAGAATAATTCTTGCGCTCAAAATGGAAAACAAAGTCCCCGAGGCCAAAGGCATAGATGTATACGTCATCGCGGTGGAAGATGCGCAAAGGGTGGAATCATTGAAAATCGCAAAGGCACTTTCGAAATTCTTTACCGTAGATGTAGACATAATGGGAAGAAATCTAAAAGGCCAATTTTCCCAGGCATCGAAAGAAAACGCGAGATTTGTCATCGTGATTGGCGAAGAAGAGATAAAAGAAGGCCTTTACACGATAAAAAACATGAAAACGGGAGAACAGAAAAGGGTGAGATTTTCAGATATAATTGAAATGGTAAAGATATAAAGAGGAGGAGAGCACCTTGCGCCTTGAACTTGACGGTGAGATGATAGAAAGAGCGAGAAAACTCGCCAAAGAAGTAACGGATGAGGTTCAGAAATTTATCGGTTTGAGAAGTACTGACTCTGTCGAAAGGACCGTAGCGAGGTTATTTGGAATAGACGGTGTGAACTCAGAGGGCGCGCCGCTTCCAAATGTCGTCGTCGATGATGTAAAGGCCGGTGGAGGTTTGAAGAGAGGCATATCATACTGGATCGCGAATGGATGCGTTGCAAAGAATTTAGATCCCCAAAAACTCGCCGAGGCCGTCGGAAGAAAAGAATTTTCACTTGTCAAACTTCCGCCTCAAAATGAAGACCTTGTTGCCGAAAAGATGGACGAATTGACGGCAAAGGCGATCGAAAAGATCGAGAGTGTAAGGGACAAAAGAGATAAAATGCTCGAAGAACTCGGAGATCCCAAAAAACCTTACATTTACGTCATCGTCGCGACTGGAAATATATACGAAGATGTCATTCAGGCAAGGGCCGCCGTCAGAGAAGGTGCAGACATAATAGCCGTGATAAGATCAACGGCCCAATCTTTGCTCGACTTTATCCCCTACGGACTGACGACAGAAGGATACGGAGGCACATACGCAACACAGGCCAATTTTAAGATAATGAGAGAGGCTCTCGATGATATCGCTCCGAAGGTTGGCAGATATGTAAGACTTACGAATTACGCATCAGGACTTTGTATGCCAGAAATAAGTGCCATTGCCGCCCTCGAAGGGCTTGATATGCTTTTGAATGATTCAATGTACGGAATCCTTTTTAGAAATATAAACATGATGAGAACCTTCGTCGATCAGTACACCTCAAGGCTTATATGTGCATTCTCACACATAACGATAAATACCGGAGAGGACAATTACATAAAAACCTCCGATCCCATAGAAAGGGCACATACGGTTACAACATCACAACTTATAAATGAACAGTTTGCGCTAAAGGCCGGAATGGATCCAAAATACATGGGAATAGGCCATGCATTTGAAATAGATCCGGACGTTGAAAATGGATTTCTTTACGAAATATCCCACGCTTTGCTGACAAGAACACTCTTTCCATACGCGACTCCAAAGTACATGCCCCCGACAAGATATATGACGGGAAATATCTTCAAAGGGTATGCCCAAAATACCCTGTACAATTTGGTCTCTATAATGACAGATCAGTCCATACATTTGCTCGGAATGCTTACGGAGGCCATCCACACGCCATTGGTTCAGGACAGGTACCTTGCCATTTCTAACGCGAAATATGTCTTCAACAACGCCGCGAGTTTAGGATCGGAGATAGAATTGAAAAAAGATGGATTTATACAGCGCGAAGCACAAAAGGTTCTCGAAAACGCAGTCTCGCTTCTCGAGCATGTCAAAGAGGTCGGACTCATGACGGCGATAGAGGAGGGAACATTCGCAGATATCTCGAGAAGAATGGATGAAGGAAAGGGAGCAGACGGCGTATTCATCAAAAGTGAAGACTATTCAAATCCGTTCATAGAAGAAATAGAAAGAGTTTTGGGGGTGGGAAGATGATCCACAACATCGATCTTGAACATCTAAGGCCGTACGGAGATCAGTTGAATGACGGCGTTATCCAGTTATCCTTCACCCTTCCCGTTCCGCAGGGCGCGAAGGCAAGAGAGGCGGCAAAAAAATTGATCGAATCGATGGGCTTTTCAGATGTCCAGATAGTCCATTCCGAAGACATTGGAGAGGATTTCACATTCTTCGTCATTTACGCGAAGACGACAGGGTATGTGAATTACAAAGAAATAAAGACTCTTGAGGTAGAAGTGCCAAAGATGGGAATGGAAGAGATAAATGAGAAGGTCTTTAAATATCTAAAAAGGCAGATCGTGGTTGTCGGAGCCACAATAGGATCTGACGCGCACACGGTCGGACTCGATTCCATTCTCAACATGAAAGGATACCACGGTGATTCGGGCCTTGAGAGGTACAAAGCCTTCAAAGTCTACAATCTTGGAAGTCAAATTCCGCCGGTTGAACTTGTCAGAAAGGCAAGAGAATACAAGGCAGACGTTATTTTGGTCTCCCAGATCGTAACGCAAAGAGACATACACATAAAGCAACTGACAGAACTTGCCGATATATTAGATGCAGAGAAATTAAGAGACAAAGTGCTCCTCATAGTAGGAGGGCCGAGAATAACGCATGAACTTGCCGTGGAACTCGGATACGATGCGGGCTTCGGGGCTGGAACGATGCCATCTGAAGTTGCATCTTACATAGTGGAGAAGATGGTAAAGATTTCATGAAAAAATATCTCATCAAAAAATATCTCATCATCTCTATCGTCATTATCGCAATCGCGTTAGTGGCAATGATCTTTTTCTTCGAAAGAAATAGAAAACCCGTCGTTGGGATCCTCTTTCCCATTGATTCTGCCACCGCATATTCAGACAGGATGGCTGGCGCTTTGATCGCGATAAAGTCTCTTCCCGATAGTGTCAAATTCGTCGATATAGATTTTAAATCTTCTGACCTGTCAACAGTGATCTCAAAATCGATAAAATCGGGAATAAGATACTTTGTTACATTTCTGACCTCTTCGCAGGCATCGGAATTGAGAAATGTCTTAAATGGCAAAGATGTCATCTTAGTCGATTCTCAGGTTACAAATCCTGTTGTTATAAATGAGATAAAGGATTTCTACACTATCTCTCCAACGGATACGATTCAGGCCTCGGCCATAGCGGATTACATTCACGCGAAAAATTACAAAAATATCCTCATAATAAAAGGCGATCAAAATCCGATCTACGAAAATTACCTCTCATCCAGGATTGCAAGTGATCTTCACAATTATGGCATCAATTCGGTAATAACAGATGCTAATCAAAGTTTGAACGCGACGGCCGATTGCGTCGTCCTTGTCATGTCTTCGAACAGGGTTATCGAGATTATGCCCCAAATAAGGTCAAGATACGGAATGATACCGGTTATAGGGAGTGACTGGACGCTGGATCAGACGCTCCTTAATTCGAATTTATCTAATGGAATGATAGTGACATGCTTTGCAGATCTTGCGAATCTTTCCAAATCATTCAAAGAATTGCTTTACAAAATAAAGATGTTTCCCGATTCTCCGATGCTCCTTGCCTATAATGCCGTGATCGTAACGTTCTTACTGGCAGAAAATGGCGTGAGAGCAGACGATGCGGAAAAGTTTCTTGATTCACATGCCTTTTTTGGATCAAACGGGGAATTCACCTTTTCGAATAAATCGGTCTCTTCTAAAATCTATTTTTACAGAATATCCGGTGAAAGCCTTACCCTTTTGGGGTCGTGGAGGTAAAGATGACTTTTAAAAGATTTGTGATCTTTCTCGCTGTAGCATCTGTTGTATTTGCATCTATCGACCTTTACTTTCAATTCGTAAACGTAAGAAATGAATTGAATGAAGAACTCACGGATGTCTCCACTGTGTTTTCTCAAAGAATAGAAGGCATAATACATTTGATTTCAATAATGAAACTTCCAGACAACGTTACACTTCCCCCCGGCATAAAGGGAGTTATCGAAATAGACAACGAAGGAAATGTTGTCAGGTCTTACGGATTTAATGATTACACCAAGGCTCTTTACGAATTTTCGGTAATGAGTGGATCGTACATCTCTCCGCTTATCAATTTAGACGGAAGTCCTGCAATAACCATCGCTTCAAAAACTCCGTCCGGCATCATCGCGGTTGAGATCGATCCGCGCATTTCCATACCGGACAGAAATATTTACATAGTTGACCAGTCAGGTTTTGGAGTTAATTTATCAGATGGCGAATGGAAGACCTTTATATCTATCCTCGCAAAGAATTCAAATTTTATAATCGAATGGCCTTATCTTTTCATAAAAGACGCAACCTATGGAAATTACACGCTTGTAAATCAGGTTAGAATCTCTTCTCTGATCTACAGAGCCTTGATTGCAAGTTTGCCTTCTTACGTATTAATCTTTGTGCTCTTTTCGCTGACGGGGCTTTTGTACCTTTATCTTAAGAAGAAAGATAGGCCGATTGAAGAATTTCTGAACTTTTTAGGCGAAATAAAAATCTTTAGCAAGTACGAAGGAAAGGAAGACCAAAAGTTCGTAAAAAATTACAACGATCTTGTGAATGAGTGGAACAAATTGTCTAAGGGTTATGCCTCTGTCATAGATGAAATCAGCCAGACAAATGCTGATCTCATCAAATTCAACGATCTCTATGCTGAACTTCCAATGATCTTCGAAAGAATAGACAGCGAAGAATCATTTAATGATGCCATAAAGATCGTGGCAAGAAGGATACTCGATCTTTCGAAATGCGTAAAAGGCGTCGGAGTAAAGTACGGCCAGAAAATATTTAATATAGGAACGATAACGTCGTACGATCTTCAAAACAACGGAACTAAATTCAATTTAGAAATCAAGACGCATTCTAACACTCTTGGCTTCGTCTTAGACCTCGACAGATTCACAACGACAGATATATTCAAAGAACTTCTTATCTCGCTTTTGCACCATATCGGTTCCGTTGTGTCTATGCACGAATTGAGGGAGGAAAGAAATGAATCGGCAAGGTACGATCCTCTCACCGAACTTCTCACACGTCAGGAGTTTTCAAACCTTGTCTTTAGAGAGATAGAGATACTGAAAAGAGAACAGGGACAGTCTGCCTTTGTTCTAATAGACATAAAGGATTTCAGAGAATTCAATGAAAGATATGGGCATTTCGAGGGCGATGTGCTCATGAAATATATTTCCAAAGTGATAAAGAATAGCACGAGAATAACAGATATAAGTTGCAGATGGGGGGAAGACAGTTTCGCGATTTATTTTGCAAATTTCAGAAAGACCGATATGAAAGCCAAAGAAGCAGAGATACTCGGGAAAATAAAAGAATTCAAAAGAGAGGTCAATATTAAAATAGGGGTTTCATATTATCCACAAGACGGAGAAACTTTCGAAGAACTTATGAAAATGGCGGAAGAAAGAAGCGAATCAGAGAATGAAAGTTAAAGTGGTATAATTGATAATAGTAATGAATATCGAGAGGAATAATGAAGCCGGAAGATAGAAAAAAGATAGCAAGAGAGGCTTTCAAAAGGAAGGATATATCCCTTCACCAGGAGGCTCATTCGAAAGAAAGTATATCCAACGAAATATGGCACAAAACGTCGCAGGGCAGATACATGACCCCTCTTGTATATGGCGCAAGCGATGGGATAATAACGACCTTTGCCGTTGTAGCCGGAGCAATGGGAGCCCATTTAAGTCCTCAAATAGTTCTTATAATGGGCCTTGCCAATCTTTTCGGCGATGGGTTCTCTATGGCCGTAGGAGATTACATGTCACAAAGAACGACGGTAAAATATAACCAAAGCGAAAGAGAGCGTGAAGAATGGGAAGTCGAAATAGATCCTCAATCGGAAAAGGAAGAACTCATCGAAATATACAAGGCCAAGGGTCTTGATGATGAAAAAGCGCGCCAACTTGTAGAGATACTGAGTTCCAATAAAAAGTTATGGGTCGAGACGATGATGCATGAAGAATTGAATATACTCGAAGATGAGAATAATTCTCCGGTTAAGGACGCATTAGTTACATTTTTTTCCTTTGTCTTCTTTGGATTTATGCCGCTTGTTACATATATACTCGCGACCTTTATACCATTCTTCGCACAGAACACATTCTCTACAGCCACGCTTTTGACAATTGTAACTCTCTTTTTAGTCGGGGCTTTAAGAAATGTGGTCACAAACGTTAACTGGATAAAAAGCGGCATTGAAATGCTTCTTACAGGAGGAGCAGCGGCCATTATTGCGTATATCGTCGGATACATGATAAAGTATGTAACGACCTTATGAAAGGAGATGATTCAGATGGAATACAGGAAAGTCGGGAAGTGGGGATTGAA
>PNIW01000041.1 GCA_002878315.1 Mesoaciditoga sp.
TGCCATTGTCGAGTATCGTCCCATCCGCAACTGACGGAACGTTGGTGGATAACATGGGAAGAAAATTAACTGTAGATGTTCCATCGTACTGAATCAGATTCTCATAAACCTGCATAAGAATCTCGTCCGAGACGGTATCATAACACCATGCTGGATCGAGTGAAACAAAGGGACCTGGTTCTTCATAAACAAATGTGTTGGGATTCACAACAGACTGTCCAAATGCAACAGCCAAAATCCCAATCAATGCAATTGACACAAAAATCAAACTTTTCTTCATCTTTCAACCTCCCTGAAAAGATTTTTCCCGCTTTTGGGTATTTTGCGAAGATTATATATAACAAAGGTAAATATAAAACTTTGTTATCATTAAACTTTGATGTTTAAGACATTAATCTGTTATTACACCTTAATGTTTTGAATTTTTCTTTTTGATCACTTCTCTTCGATGTGTTATAATAGAACAAACGTTTGCTCAAAGAGGGATAAGATGACCACGATGCGCGATATAGCAAAACTTTCAAAAGTCTCTGTTTCTACCGTTTCAAGGGTTTTAAGCGGAAAAGGCAGGGTAAGCGCAGAAAAAAGAAATGAGATAATCAAACTTGCCAATCAATTTCATTACATTCCAAATTACCATGCCAAATGCATGACAAAAACAGGTGTTATCACCGTAGGCTTAGTTGTTCCCGATATATCCAATCCTTTCTTTTCGAAGATAACAATGGGGATAGAGGCAGAACTTAGAGATAATGCCCTTTTGATATTGATGAATTCTTTCCGGGATATAGAAAGGGAAAAGAGACTCTCTCTTCTTCTTAGAGACAACGGAGCAAGGGGAATAATAATAGGAAATTCACACGTTGAAGACGATTTTGTCTTCGAAATTTCGAAGTATATTCCCGTCGTGGTTTTCGATAAAGAGTACAATTTACCGAACATAAGCACGATAAAGTTAGATAACGTCTACGGCGCTTACCTTGCAACAAATCATCTTATTGAAATCGGTTGCCCAAGTGTAGTTCACTTTGGCGGGTTTGACGATCTTGATGTCTCAATTCAGAGAAGGGAAGGATACAAAAAAGCTCTTAGAAAGGGAATGCAGCCCTATGTGATCCCGACCGGATATGACGAAAGATCGGGATACGAAAAAGCAAAAAAGATTTTGCCATCAAAGAAATTTGGTGGGGCCTTTTGTATGAATGATCTTGTCGCAATAGGGGTTTTAAAGGCGGCAAAAGAAATGGGAATCAGAGTACCGGAAGATCTTAAAATAATAGGCTTTGACGATACAGAACTTTGTGAAGTTGTGACCCCACCGCTTTCATCAATCCACCAGCCGATTGAAGAGATGGGCAGGGCCGCGGCAAGAGCGCTTTTAAAAATGATTGAGGGGGAAGAGAGTACAAGATCGTATCTTTTTTCTCCTTCCCTAATCGTTAGAAGTTCAACTTTATCGATAAGAGGTGATCAAGATGCAAAAGAGGAAGTTAGGTAAAACAGGCATCGAAGTGTCGATCTTGGGCCTTGGCGGATTTCATATGCTTGAAATCTCTAAAGAACTTGTCTCTAAATTGATGGATATCTACCTTGAAGCCGGCGGGAATTACATTGAAACCGCTGCAGAATACGGAGATGGAGAATCTGAAAAGAAAATGGCATATGCGCTGAAGGGAAGAAGGGATAAGGTCGTTCTCGCAAGTAAATGCCATGCGAGAGATTATGAAGGGGCAAAATCTTTTATAGATAGAACTCTTTCTAATCTTAAGACTGATCATCTCGATCTTCTATTCTTACACCACGTTACAAGTCAAAAGGATGTGGATGCTTTACTGTCAAGGCCGTCGGCGCTTGATTATGTCCTTGAGGCAAAGGAAAAGGGACTTGTAATGGCAATCGGAATTTCTTTTCATGGCTTGCCAGACTACGCCTTGAAAGTCTTAAAAGCTCAGGATCTTGACGTCGTCATGACCCAATTTAATTATTACGACAGGTTTAACTTTCCTGCTACATTTGACATACTTCTTCCTTACGCAAGATCAAAGGGAATGGGAGTTGTGGGTATGAAAGCCTTCGCGGATGGATACCTTTACCGTTCCGTTGAAGATGCGCTCAGATATTCTCTCTCCCAGGACATAGACATTATGGTCGTTGGCGCTAATTCCGAAGAGATGCTTTTAAAGGACATATCGATAGCACAATCTTTTAAACCCATGACACAAAAATCAGTCGATAACTTATATTACAGGGCTCCAGAACTCGGTAATTACGTGTGCAGGCTATGCAATAAATGTCTTCCATGTCCGGAAGGCATAGATATTCCGACCATCTTCAAGTATGAAGGATGGTATGACAGGCAAATGAGAGATTACAAACCGCACGAAGCGCCAGATTATGCGCTCAGGGAAAGACTTGCTTTCTGGTATGGAAATCAAAATGAGGCAAAAGAATCTTATAAAAAGCTCAATAAAACATATAAAGATTGCACCAATTGCGGAATATGCGAGGAAAGATGCCCTTACGATTTACCGGTAGTCGAGAAATTAAAACTTGTCGACTTTAAACTTGGAAATGGAGAGATCTTTTGAGGAGGTGCTTTATGAATTACAAAAACCTTGGTAAGACCGGTTTAAAAGTTTCGGAATTGTGCCTTGGAACAATGAATTTTGGCAATCCAACTGATGAAAAAACTTCCATAAAAATAATAGATAAGTTCATAGAAGCGGGAGGAAATTTCATAGATACGGCCAACGTTTACAATCATGGAGTGTCGGAAGAGATCGTCGGAAAGGCTCTCAAGGGTAGAAGGGCCTCTGTGGTACTTGCAACAAAGGTTCACGGAAAGATGGGACCGGGCCCAAATGATGAAGGAAATGGGAAAAAACATATCCTTCACGAAGTGGAAAATAGTCTTAGAAGGCTTCAGACTGATTACATAGATCTTTACTGGATTCACAGGCCCGATCCATCCACTCCAATCGAAGAAACACTTGAGGCGCTTGATTATCTCGTAAAAAAAGGATATGTGAGGTTTGTAGGCACATCAACATTCCCCGCATGGCAAATAGTTGAGGCTCTTTGGATAAGCGATAAAAGAAATTTGGTTAAATTTGTGGCCGAACAGCCGCCTTACAGTATTATAGAAAGGCAGATCGAAAATCGCATACTTCCGATGTGCGAACATTTTGGACTTGGAGTTGTTTCATGGAGTCCTTTAGCTGGAGGATGGCTTGCAGGCAGATACAAAAGAGGAAATCCCGCTCCAGAAGACAGCAGGGCAGCCCAGCATCCAGAATGGAGGGACATGGCAATCGAGGCTAAAAGCGCAGAACAGCGTTTTAAAATCATAGAGGAGATAGAAAAATACGCAAAAAAGTTGAATACGTCCATGGCCGCTCTTTCTCTCGCGTGGGTTATGTCGAATCCGATCATAACGGCACCGATAATAGGACCTAAGCGCGAGGAACATTTAGACGATTATCTTAAGGCAACAGAAATAAAGATTCCTGAAGAGTTCAAAAAGAGAGTAGACGATCTTGTTCCTCCCGGAACTTCACTGTGGCAGAGTGAGAATGCTTCTTTTGTGATATGAAAGGAGATGATTCAGATGGAATACAGGAAAGTCGGGAAGTGGGGATTGAA
>PNIW01000058.1 GCA_002878315.1 Mesoaciditoga sp.
ACACCGCCGGCTGCCATATCCTTCATGTGCTTTACTTTCTCACTGTATTGAGGATTTACAAAATCAAGAAATTCCTCAAAAAAAGAGTTGAATGTCTCTGAAAGCAAGACGAGTGTTATAGCAAGGAAGATCCACAAAAACTCGTCTGCCTCCAATTTCAAAACCAAAGATATGAAGACAACGACAATAGCGCTTGCGAAATGTATTTTCATATTTCTTTGGGTGCTCAGAGCATGCGCCATTCCGTTAAATGCGTATTTAAAACTATCTATCAAAGTCCTTCTTTTCATTCAAAATTTATATTCGTACCCTTTGAATACGGTATCTTGAGATCTTTTCTTATTTGAAATACCTTCGTCGACAATTTGTACCCTTCATCGAGCGCTTTAAGGTTTTCATCGATGTATTTTTTCGGAACATTTTCTTTTATTGCTTCTTCAAGCGCCTCATGACCGACTATACGCGTAGTTGCCGCGATAAGTCCCAAACTTATCGAATTTGCGAAAACATGCCTTCCGAATAATTCTTCGGCTTTCTGAGTTATGGGCACGGAAACGATTTTCTTAGTTATTACCTTAATGGAGACCGATATATCCGAGCACATCGATGAATCTACGAATATAACTCCGTTGTTTTTAAGATATTTTAAGTGCGCTTTAAGCCCGATATCGTGCATCGCAAAGAAAATATCGAAAGTCCTCGACTGTGGAAAATCTATGGGCTCGTCGAAAAATAAGACATCGCAATTAGTAAGTCCTCCCCTTACCTGTGCTCCGTAAGACTGCGTTTGCACTACCCACTTTCCTTCCTTTGCAAGTGCATCCGAAAGAATGGTGCCTAAAAGCACATTTCCCTGACCGCCTATACCGGAAATCCTTATGCTAAATGGAATCTCCGTCGACTTTGAAGTATAAAGATTTTGATTCATGATCCCGCCTTCAATCTTTCACGCAATTTGGCGTACTCGGATACGTATCCGCTCTTTTTAACATCCACAAATTCTCCTATGACTATTTTTCCGGCCAATTCTTCCTGAGAAAGTGTCTTTGCCTTTTCAACGTTGATGGCACTATCTTTGAAATATTGCATCATCTCCGGCGCGTCGGAAGATTTGTTGTACCTTCCATAATACGTCGGACATTGAGTTATGGCGTCAATGACCGAAGTGCCTTCGTGGGCTATCGCCTTCTGAATGTACTTCACCATCAACATGTAATGATAGGTCGTGGCGCGCGCGATATACGTCGCACCAGCGGTTTTAGCCATCTCAACGATGTCAAATGGCTTTTCAAGGTTTCCATAGGGGGCAGTTGTTGCCTTATCACCATATGGTGTCGTCGGAGAATACTGGCCACCTGTCATTCCGTATATGTTGTTGTTGTAAACTATTATTGTTAAGTCCATATTTCTCCTGCACGCATGAATGAAATGATTTCCTCCTATGGCCATGGCGTCACCGTCTCCGGTTATAACGATAACTTTCAAATCGGGCCTCGCAAGTTTAACACCGGTTGCAAACGCGATTGCCCTTCCGTGAAGAGTATGCATGGTGTTAAAGTCTATGTACCCTGTGGCTCTCGAGGAACATCCTATTCCTGAAACAACGGCGATATTGCTTTTTTGGAGTCCAAGATTTTTTATTGCCTCTAACATGGCTTTTAGAACTATCCCATTTCCGCATCCAGGACACCAGACCGTTGGCAAATGACCTATCCTCAAATACTCAAGTGCTTCATCCTTGTTCAAAAACGTCACCTCGTTTTCAAGATTTCTCTCAATATCTTTTCTATCTCTGTCAAACCAGTTCTACTTACAGATGAAAATAAAATTATATTCTTTGCGTCTTTAAATGTATCTTCAACTTCAGAGACTTTTTCATTTATCTTTGATTTTGATAATCTATCAATCTTTGTAAGAATGAGAAAAGTATCTGAAAAATTTTTAAAAAACTCAAAAGCCTCTATATCCGATCTTTGATTTGGAATCATAGAATCTATAAGCATGAATATGCCGGATGGACTTCGTCTTTCAAAGTAAGCGTTAACGAGTACCTGAAATTTTTCTCTTTCAGCCTTTGAGGCTTTTGCATAGCCGTAGCCGGGAAAGTCTACGAAGTAATATTTATCGTTGACTTTAAAGAAAATCAAAGATTTAGTCTTGCCGGGCGTTGAACTTGTTCTGGCAATCTTTTTACCAAAAATGACGTTGAGCATCGAAGACTTTCCGACATTGGATCTGCCCACAAAGATTACCTCTCCACTTAAAGGACGGGGGAAATCTGAGGGGTGATGGGCGTCAACGCTTAATTCGACCTTCTCAACGAACATCAAAGACCTCTTCCAATACTTCTTTTACGTCTTCCACGTAATGAATTTTTATACCGGATATTACATCTTCCTTCATCTTTCTAACCATAGGTTCATTGAGCTTTGGAATTATTACTTCCTTTATGCCGAATCTTTTCGCGGCGAGTATCTTTTCTCGAAGGCCACCTATGGCAAGTACCTTCCCGTTTAGAGTTATCTCTCCGGTCATTGCGAGATCATTTCTAACGGGTTTTCTCATAACAACAGAACATAGAGAAGTAAGTATAGCGATTCCAGCAGACGGCCCATCCTTGGGTATAGCCCCTTCCGGAGCGTGAATATGAAAATCATGGTTTTTGAAAAATTCATATTTATCATCGCACAAACTTTTACACAATGTCATTGCGATTGTAACAGATTCTTTCATGACATTTCCAAGATTACCAGTTATTAAAGTCTGTGAATTCCCCACAGTTGCCGTTGCCTCTATAACAAGCACCTCTCCGCCGGTCGGGGTCCACGCGAGACCTATCGTTTCTCCAATCGACGGCTTCGAAGGAATCTGTGATCTAACAAGCATAGGCGCACCCAACAATTCTTCGACAGATTTCACCGTGATGACATTTTCATGGTTTTTTACAACGTTTCTTGCCATTTTTCTTAAAAGTTTTGACAAAGTCCTTTCGAGGTTTCTTACTCCCGATTCAAGGGTGTAATCTTCTATTACTTTCCCGATCGCCTCATCTGTGATCTTGAATTTTATCTTTTCCATTCCATACTCATGAATTAATTTGGGAATTAAAAATCTTTTCGCTATTTCTACTTTCTCTTGGAAAGTGTACCCGGGTATCTCTATGACCTCCATCCTGTCTAAAAGGGCTGGAGGTATGGATTCGACTGTATTTGCGGTCGTAACAAAGACAACACCTGACAGATCGAACGGTATTTCTACGTAATTATCAACAAAGCGCGAATTCTGCTCGGGATCAAGCACCTCGAGAAGAGCGGCGGCGGGA
>PNIW01000035.1 GCA_002878315.1 Mesoaciditoga sp.
CCAAAGAGATCAGAAAAAGATATACGATTTTGAGGTTGGCAGAGGATATCGGATTGGATATTTAAATGTAATGTGATAAAACGTTAATTGAAATAAAACCAAAAATTAAAATGTTTCCATCTTTTAGGGGAGGTGCAAAAATGGGTAAGTATCGTTTTCTGTTGTTGGTAGTTTCGATGATCGCCGTGATGGCAGTCGCGGCGTTAGCGGTGACGACTATAAGTGTTGTCGTTTCTCCGGACAATGGTCCATCCATTCAATATCTCGCCCAGCAATTCATGCAACAAAATCCTGACATCAAAGTAGACGTTACCATAATTTCCTGGGAAACGCTTTATCCAAGGCTACTTGCTGATTTGACCTCTAAAACTGGCATTTACGATGCGTTTACATGGGACGTTATGACGGCTGGTGCGATGCACAGTGGTTGTCTTGATCTTACCCAGTATTTCAAAGATCATCCCGACATAATTCCTGCTGGATATGACATGAATGATTTACTTCCTCTTGCTTACAAACTTGGTACATGGAATGGAGATTTGATAGGGCTACCTTACTACAACAACACTATGCTCTTCTATTACAGAGAGGATCTTTTCAGCAATCCAACCTACCAGCAACAATTCTATCAGATGTTTGGAAGGCCTTTAAGAGTACCGACAACATGGGCAGAGGCCGTTGATGTGGCAAGATTCTTCACGCAGGCGTACAATCCAAAATCACCAACAAGATATGGCATAGCACTTATGTTCCCGACAACCCATACTATGTTCTACATGTTCCCACTCTTCTTTGGGCCATACAGAACAAGTACAAATGGCATTAGAGAATTTGGACCTGTGAATTTCGATTATGGAACCTACTTCACATCTGATGGAAAACCAGCCTTTGCAAATCAATATGGCCTTATGGCTCTCGAAGACATGAAGGCTTTAATGCCGTACGCGCCAGATCCGCTTGGTTCAGATTACGGGCAAACAATAGAGTACTTTGCCCAAGGAATGGTGGCAATGTGCCCGCAGTGGACAAATCCATACTTACAATTCGCATCTTCACCGGCTCTCCAGCCTGCAAGTGAGAAAATAGGAATAGCGCCAATGCCAGGTGTTTCAGTTGCCGGAAACTGGGCTTTGGGAGTCAACAAGTATATATCACCGGAAAAGCAGGCAGCAGCCGTCAAATTCATTCTCTTCTGCACGACCAAAGAATCTGGAATGGCTGTTTTAAAGAAGTTCGCGATAGCACCAGTGAGAGAATCCATTCTCGATAGTCCAGAGGCTCAGGCTGCGATTCCATGGGTGTCCGCGCTTCCATCGATATACCAGACCGAAGCATTCAGACCAAGAATACCTCAGGAACCTCAACTCGAGAGCATAACTGACGTTTACTTCTCGAAAATGCTTAGCGGGGCAATTCCAATGACCATTCAATCGCTGCAAAGTCTTGCAGATCAGTGGAACAAAGTACTTGCCGGCGGTCAATAAAAATTAGATGGGGAGATGGAAACATCTCCCCTTCCAATGAGGTGATTAAATGAGCAAATCAAGTAGAAAAATCGCAATTTTGTTCATATTACCTGTCATTATTTTCTACCTTGTGATGGCGATTTACCCGTTTGTAAGCATGGTATACGAATCTTTCACCAATTTGAACTTGACAATGCCACATTCAGGTCAGTTTATTGGATTGAGCAATTATTTTGCTATATTTCAGGATCCGTTGGCTTTATCTTCTATAGATTTTTCTGCCATGGTCGTATACATAGCGGTTCCGGTTGAGATGGTTTTGGGACTCGTTTTTGCTTATTTGATAAGAGGTCTAAAGGGAGAAAAGGTTTTTAGAACTCTCTTTCTCATTCCTATGATGATTCCGGGAATCGTTTTTGGTATAGCGGCCCAGATGATCTTTAATTATCTCTTTGGCGCTGCGAATTATTTTCTTTCATTTTTGGGGATTCAACCCATCGCATGGCTTGGTCAAGCTTCAACGGCCCAGTTTGTGATAATATTTTTGGACGTTTTGCAATGGACGCCATTTGTGTTTTTGATAATTTATGCCGGCCTTCTATCAGTTCCACAGGATTTGATAGATGCGGCAAAGGTCGATGGTGCAAATGGATGGCAGGCCTTTTTGCACGTTGAATTTCCGACTTTAAAACCTCTGATTTATGTGGCTTTGATAATAAGAATAATAGATGCTTTGAAGATATTCGGGAAGATTTACATGACTACATGGGGAGGACCTGGAACCGCTACATCTTCATGGTCTTTTTACATATACAAAGTCGGTGTCTCTTATGGATGGGATATAGGATATGCCTCTGCCCTTGCAGTGATTTTGCTTATAGTTAGCACAATTCTTGTCAACATACTCATAAAATTCTTAAATTTAGGAGAACAACTCGGCATTTCGAAAGAAACTTGAAAGGGGATAAAAAGATGAGACCAAAGACAAAAAGAAGAATTATAAATACCATAAGGTACATCTTTACAATCCTGATACTTGTTGTATTCTTATTTCCAGCCTACTGGATAACGATTACAGCCTTTAAGCCATCTTCTGAGTGGAACCAATGGCCACCGCATTTTTGGCCTTACCATCCAACGCTTTCAAATTTCTTTGGCGGGAATTCAGTTTCTTCAATTGAGGGGATTTTGCCGTTTTTAAGAAATAGTTTAGTCGTGTCAACGGCCGTTGCGGTGATCGCGGCTGTGATAGCGCTCCTTGCCGCTTACTCGATAGCAAGGTTTAAAACTGGGGGCATGGGTCTTGCCGGATGGATAATATCGATGAGAATGCTGCCTCCCGTTACGATAGTGATACCTCTTTACGTTATATACGCAAAAGTAAATTTGCTTAACACATGGACTGGATTAATTCTCATATATCTTGTTCCGGCAATAGCACTCGGTGTATGGATTCTTATTACATTCATAAATCAAATTCCAAAAGAACTCGATGAAGCAGCCAAAATAGACGGCGCTTCCAATTTACAAACCTTTACACATATCATATTACCTTTGAGTTTGAGCGGTTTTGCGGCAGTTATGGTTTTGACTTTTATCCAAACATGGAGCGAATTTCTCCTTGCAACTATCCTTACGAGCAACTCAGCAGCTCAGACATTGCCGGTCTACTTGGGAAGGTTCATAACGGGTTATAATATCGCATGGGGTGCGCTTTCTGCCGCAGGCCTTATAACAATGTTGCCAGTTATAGTTTTTGGAATAATATTCCAGAGATATTTGATAAGAGGTCTCACATTTGGTGCGGTAAAATATTGATAGAGGTGATTAAATGTACGAAGATATCAAAAGAAT
>PNIW01000024.1 GCA_002878315.1 Mesoaciditoga sp.
GTCCCTACGCTTACCATGCAATCTCCGGGTTTGAAAACCCCTATTCCAAGGGCCGAAACCGCATTATCGGCTCCTCCGGCCACAACTTTTACATTTTCCCATCCGAGTTCTTTTTCAAGAGATCTTTCAAGAAGACCGCGAACATCGTAAGATTTGGAAATGGACGGCAAAATTTTTTCATCTATGCCAAGTGTTTTGAGAACCTTCGAATTCCATTTTCTTGCTCTCACATCGTAAAAGGCCGTTCCGGATGCATCAGACCATTCGGTGCCGACCTCTCCAGTTAGCATGTATGCGATATAATCTTTTGGCATCATTACGTATCTTATTTTTTCGAAATTCTCGGGTTCATTTTTCTTTATCCACAATATCTTTCCAAGGGTGAATCCTTCGAGGATAGGGTTACCAACTTCGGCTATGACGTTCCTTTCTCCTCCAAGAATCTGCGTTGCCTCCTGGCATTCTTTTGTCGTTCTTTGATCGTTCCACAGTATCGCGGGTCTGACAATCTTTCCATCTTTGTCTAAAGTCACAAGGCTATGCATCTGGCCCGAAAGGCCTATTGAATTTATTTTGTACTTTGCGGACTTTTTCAAAATTTCAATTACGCCCTTCCACCAATCGTATGGGTTTTGTTCAGACCATCCCGGTTTTACGATGTTCACGGTCAAGGGAAAATCAAATCTATCGAGAATTTGACCATTTTCTTCTACAACAAGGCCCTTTATTCCTGTCGTTCCAACGTCTATGCCGAGATAATTCACAAAAAGACCCCCTTCGAGAATTCATCCATCGCCATAAGCGTACAACCCATAAGCGCTGACTGGATCATATCCATCGAGGACGTCAATATTAAAAGATCTTTTGTCGCGCTGCCAAGCGCTTTCCTGTTGACTTCATTTCTTACAATCTGGATATACCTGTTGGGAATTTTTTCTCCCATTCCTCCTATCATCACGAATTGAGGGTTTAAGATATTCACTATGTTCACGATTCCAACAGAAAGATAATGCATCATTTCATTTAACACTTCATCGGCAAATCTGTCGCGTTCGCTCTTTGCAATAAGATCTTCAAACTGGGATTTGAAGTTGGATCCTTTTAATTGCTTTTGAGAATTGTATTTTTGAACAACGGTGTCTATCGAGATGTACTCTTCCCAGCATCCGTTGTTTCCACAATGGCACTTTGGACCATCCGCGTCTATACTCATGTGACCGATCTCTCCCGCCGTAAAGGATGTGCCCAAAAAGATCTCTCCATTTATGAGCAATGCCCCTCCGACTCCTTGAGAGATGTATATGTACACACCATTTACCATCTTTTGAATGGCATCGTTGAAGTACATTTCGGCCATCAAAGAAAGTTTTGCCTCATTTTCTATGTAGATGGGAATATTTATCTTTCCGAGTATCTTTTCCATCTCATCTTTTACCTTTATGTCCTTCCATCCAAGATGGGGAAGTATTTTCATCGAGATATCTTGCTTGTCTACTATCCCGGGCACGGAGATTGATATTCCCTTTATCTTTTCTGAGTTTTTGAGTATTTTTGCTATTCTTCTACCGATTTCTTTCAAAAAAGCATCGGCGGAAGAGGGGGTAGAAAATTCATCTATCTTTTCAAAATCGTTGTTGAGGTAACCGATTCCTATCTGGGTATTTTCAACTCCCATTTTTATCAATATGGCGTTAGCGGCATTCTTTGCCGGAAGCAGATTAACCCTTCTTTTCCCCGGCTTGTTGGAGGCATTCTTCCCTCCTTCTTCGACAAAATTGCTTTCCATAAGATCAAAGACTATGTTTGTGACCGTGCTCGGGTTAAGGCCCGTCATTTCAACAAGATCTCTTCTGCTTATGCCCGGATACTTTCTAATCAAATCGAGAATGGCCAGTCTGTTTGATCGGCCCATGCTCTCTGAATTCATCGTCTTTATTTCCAATTTCTTTCCTCCGATTTTTCGCTTTCTTTATGATTTACTATTCTTTGAACATATATCTGTTCAGAATATTCTCGAGCATCTCCTGCCTCGAGGACACATTGCCCACATCTTTCATGTCGAGTATATACTCTTCAAGATCTTTAAGCGTTACTTTTTGTGAGATTATCTTTGCTCCTATGCCTGTATTATAACTCGAATACCTTTCTTCTATGAATTTCTCGAAGACTTTATCGTCTAACAAACGTTTCGCTATTCTCAGTCCGAGCGCAAAGGCGTCCATTCCCGCAATGTGTGCGTAGAAAAGATCACGCTCTTCGAAAGATCCGCGCCTTACATGCGCGTCAAAGTTCAGTCCTCCGGGCGCTATCCCGTCATTCTTTAGAACCTCATACATCGCAAGAGTCGTGTCGTAGACATTCGTGGGAAACTGGTCTGTGTCCCATCCCAGTAGCATGTCTCCCATGTTAGCGTCTATGCTTCCCAACTTCCCGCTTATCCTCGCGACTCTTAACTCATGCTGGAATGTGTGCGTTGCGAGTGTCGCGTGGTTTGCCTCTATGTTGAACTTGAAGTGATCCTGTAAGTCATACGCCCTCAAAAACTCAAGTGCATTTGCGACATCGAAATCGTACTGGTGTTTTGTCGGCTCTTTGGGCTTTGGCTCTATCAAAAATTGACCTTTAAATCCTATTTCCTTCGCGTAATCTATTGCCATCCTGTAAAATCTCGCCATGTTGTCCCTCTCTAATCTCATATCCGTGTTCAAAAGCGTGTCATATCCTTCACGTCCTCCCCAGAAGACGTAATTTTGTCCTCCCAATTCTTTCGTTATTTCAAGCATCTTCTTTACCTGAGCGCCGGCAAAGGCAAATGCATTCGCGTTGCATGATGAGGCTGCACCGTGGACGTATCTTGGATGGGAAAAAAGATTCGCCGTTCCCCAAAGCATCTTTATACCTGTCTCTTTCATAAGGCCTTTTATATGTTCAACCACTTTGTCCAGTCCTTCATTCGTCTTTCTCAATGTCTCTTGTTCGGGATACAAATCCCTATCATGGGCGCAGAAGTATTTCACGCCCAATTTCGACATGAACTCAAATGCCGCGTCTGCCTTCGCCAAAGATGCGTCAAGAGGATCAGCATATTCAAACCACGGTCTTTTGTTGACCGCCGATCCGAACATGTCGGCACCGGTATGGCCGAATGTGTGCCAGTATGCGACTGCAAATCTGAGATGTTCTTCCATCGTTTTGTCGCCTATCTTTTCAGATGGATTGTAGTAGCGAAAGGTCATTGGATCGTTAGATCC
>PNIW01000010.1 GCA_002878315.1 Mesoaciditoga sp.
CCCTGAAAGGAGATTCCCATTTTGTCTATTTCGTCAAGCAATATGACCGGATTATTCACTCCAACCTTGACAAGCGTCTGGATTATGCGGCCGGGAAGCGCGCCGACATAAGTTCTTCTATGGCCCCTTATTTCCGCTTCATCCCTCATGCCGCCAAGGGTTATCTGACCGAATTTTCTGTTAAGGGCCCTTGCCAAAGACATACCTAAGGAAGTCTTTCCTACTCCCGGAGGCCCGACAAGACAGAGTATCGGAGATTTGGCATTTTTATTCAATTGCTTGACCGCTATGTAATCTAAAATTCTATCTTTTACGTCTTCAAGCCCGTAGTGATCGGCCTCAAGAATTTTAGAGGCCCTCTCAACATTCACGTCTTCCTTTGTTTTTGAATACCATGGTATGTCAAAAAGCCAGTCTATGTAATTTCTCGAAACGGTCGCCTCGGGTGAAGATGGATACATCTTTTCAAATCTTTCTATCTCTTTTTCTATGGTTCTCTTTACTTCCTGAGGATAACGACCCTTTTTCAATTTCTCCTTTAATTCGTCTGTTTCGGATGTGTCATCCCCAAGTTCGTTTTTTATCGTTTCGATCTTCTCTCTGAGATAGAATTCTTTTTGACCTCTGTCTATTTTTTCCTTGACTTTGTCATCTATCTCTGCCTCTATCTTTAGAAGCTCTATCTCCGAATTCAGATATTTAAGAAATTCAATGATTCTTGTTTTGGGATCTATTATCTCAAGAAATTTCTGCTTGTTTTCAAGACTCAATTCGGTAAAGGAGATTATCGTGTCAACGAGTTTGTCAGGATCGTCTATCAATGAAAGTTCGGAAAAGGCGTCCTCGGGTAATCTCTTTGTCATTTCAAAGTACTTCAACGCCTTGCTTTTCAAAAGTCTCATTACCGCGATAAGGTCCTTGGACTTCCTCACTTTCTTCTCAAGCGCTTCGTATTTACACAGAAGGAAGGGTTCTTTTTGGGTGTATTCCGTGATCTTAACACGGATAATTCCTTCCGCAAGCGCCCTTATGCTACCGTCTGGAAGTTTTACAAGTTGTAAAAGGCGTGAAAACGTCCCGATCTCGTAAAGATCTGCCGAATCGGGGATTTCAACATTTTGATTTTTCTGAGAAACAAGAATAAGATATCTTTCACTGTTTTCGACCACTTTATCGAGAGCCTTTATGGCAGATTCGCGCTCAACATGAAAAGGAATCAATGCCGTTGGAAATGCCACATCTCCGCCTTTGAGCGGGACACAGGGCAACTCTTCCGGAGGCATTGCAACCTTTTCTCTTTGTTTTTGTATATTTTCTATTTTTCTGTTTTTTTGGGAAAAAACCACCTCTGATGTTAAGGATCATTCTTTGAGGATATCTTGATATTTCTGTGATTTTCATCCACAAACTCAAATTCGATTCTGAAATATTCTTCTGGCACATGATTTCCAAGTTTTTCTGGCCATTCGATAAGAGTTATGCCGTCGGGATCAAGATAATCTTCAATTGGCAATTCTTCAACTTCCCATTCGTTGAGTCTGAAGAGATCAACGTGATATACTTTTAAATGTGCATTGTATTCATTGACAATTGTAAAGGTTGGGCTCGTAACCATTCGAGGATTCCCTCCGAGTGCTTCCACAAGATACCTTACGAAGGTGGTCTTACCGGCACCCAGATCTCCCTGAAGGAGCACAACACTGCCCTTAGAAATCATAGCGGCAAATTCTTTAGAAATATCTCTTATTTTTCTCTCATCAACGTTTTTAAAAATTGTCATCTCGATATATTATACCAGATATGTTTAAAAAGCCGAACAGGTGTGTGACTGCCGTGCCGGCCTTGCAGGTGATGTAGTCTGCGGCACAAAGGATTAAGAAATGGCAATTTGCGAAAGAAAGGAGCATTTCAATGAAAAAAAGCACTTTTAGTTTCATTTGGGATTGTTTCTTTAATTGTTTCTTTATTTACAGACCTTTTCGCTGGCAATTTGGATATCGTCAAAGGATTAATTCAGGACTTTGCGTCAGGTGATTTCAAAATGGCAGAATATCTTTTTACAGATCAGATGAAACAGGCACTGCCTCCTTCTTATGCGAATACTTCTAAATTTGAAATAAAAAAGATAGAAATAGGAAATAAATACAAGGTGCCAGCCGAACTTACAATACCAAATGGCAAGGGCTCATTTCCAGCCGTTATTCTAATACCCGGATCTGGCCCTGAAGATATGAATGAATCTATAGGACCTAACAGACTATTTGAAGATATAGCATACGGTCTTTCATCAGACGGGATAGTCGTTTTGAGATTTGACAAAAGTACTTATGTTTACGCAAAAGAATTTGAAAGTGGAAAGATCAAGACAGATCTCGAGAATGAATATTTCAAAGATGCTTTAGATGGAATTGAATTTTTGAAATCTCAAAATTATGTAAAAAACGTATTTATCCTTGGCCATAGCGAGGGAGGATATCTCTCTCCGACCATTGCGCAGATGTCAGGCAAAGCATCGGGAATAATTTTGCTCGCCGCGCCGGCCAGTTATTACTACGAAGTTAATCGTTATAATCCGGTTGATATTCTTAAGACTTTGAAAATCCCGGTCCTTGTGATGCAGGGAAGAAAGGATTATCAGGTAACAGAGAAGGATTACGATATTTTCAAAGAGAACTTTGGTTCCGATAAAAATTTCGCATTCGAATGGTTTGACGATCTCGATCATCTTTTCATGAAGTGGAATGGAATTCCGTCACCGGATCAGTATTTAGTTGCAGGCCATGTGAGCGATAAAGTGATAAATGATATCGTGAACTGGATAAACGCACATTCATGAGATGCATAATAGGAATTGACATTGGAACCACCAAAACAAAGGTAGTCGCTTACGATCTTAAAGGACATAAGATCGCCGGTGCCGAATCACAGTACAAGATAAAGATGCCTCAAAGAGGGTGGGCTGAGGAAGATCCAGATCTTATTTTTCGCGCGATTTTGAAAAATTTGAAGAAGATCATCGAGATTGCTGGAAATCCCGAATGCATCTCCTTCAGTTGCGCAATGCACAGTCTCATACCCATCGATAAAGACGGGAAAAAATTATCAAATGCGATTATATGGATGGATAACAGAGGATCGGAAATTTCCTCAAATTTGAAGAACACACAAATTGGAATTGAGATATACAAAAGAACGGGAACCCCGATTCATCCGATGTCCCCGCTTTTAAAGATTCTTTACATGAGGGAAAAAGAAAAAGAAATCTTCGAGAAAACATTCAAATTCATATCGGTAAAGGAGTACATATTTCACAAATTTTTTGGAACCTATATAGTCGATCAGTCCATGGCATCCTCAACCGGACTTTTTAACATATGGAACAAAAGATGGGACGAAGAAGTATTGGGCTTTGCGGGCATAAGAGATGATCAGCTTTCATTCGTTGTACCCGTTAATTACATTTTAAAGGGCAACCTGTATGCCAAAAGGATCGGAATTGACCCCCAAACCAAATTTGTGATAGGCGGCGCTGATGGACCCCTTTCGAATCTTGGGTCTGACGCCGTATATCCCGGAATTGCCGCTTTGAATGTCGGAACAAGCGGAGCACTGAGAGTTGTATCTTTCTCTCCCTTTGTCGATCCAAAGATGAGACTGTTTACTTACATCTTAGATGAGAAAAACTTCGTGATAGGAGGAGCAGTTAACAACGTTGGAGTGGCATTGAACTGGTTTATCAAAACCTTTGGCGGCAAGATCGAAAAAATTGAACAAATAGCGCGTAAAGTCCCCACCGGATCCGGCGATCTTGTCTTTTTGCCGCATATAACCGGCGAGAGAGCCCCTTACTGGGATCCGGAAATGAGAGGAAGTTTTTCTGGAATAAGAATAGATCACAAAAAAGAAGATTTCTTCAGGGCTGTGCTTGAAGGAATAGCCTTTAGTCTTTACGAGATCAAAGAAACGATGGAAGAAAACGGAATTAAGGTAAAAGAAGTCCATTTGAGCGGTGGAATGTCATCGTCAAAATTATTCATGGAGATACTCGCCAATCTTTTTAAAAACATCTATGTCTTCAAAGAGGATTCCTCGACCTTTGGGGCATTCCTCATCGGCATAAAAGCGCTCGGCATAGATTACAAAAAAGATCTTTTCAGATACGAAAAATTTGTACCTGAAAAGACAGAAGATTATTCGAAATTTTTTCAAAATTATAAAGAAAAGCACGGGAAAATTTAAGTTTTCTCCTCCCTTGAATACGGTATGCCAAGCGCCGTTGGAGCGCCAAAGAGTTTCTTTATTCTGTTGCTTGAGGCGAAAAGCATTACAAACACTGTAAAGATGTAAGGAAACATGTTCATTATGTTGACAGGTATCGGAACCTGAAGTATTTGAAAGCTGAATTGCAAAACACTTATTCCGCCGAATGCATAGGCTCCTATGAGCGCTATGACAGGATCCCAGATCGCGAATATAACGAGTGCAACGGCTATCCATCCCCGCCCGGCCGTCATGTTCTGCACCCACATCGGTGTGTAAGCAAGAGAAATGTAGGCACCGGCAAGGCCGCTGAAAAATCCGCCTATAATCGTGTAGACGTATCTTGTGAGAATGACATTTATGCCCCTTGCATCGGCCGCATCGGGTGCCTCACCGACGGCTCTCAGATTCATTCCCGCAGTTGTTTTGTAAAGGAACCACCATATAACCGGTACAGATATATAACCTATGTAAACGAGCACATCCCTGTCAAAGATTACCGGTCCTATGTAAGGAATATCTCCGAGAAGAGGTATTTTCAAATTTTGAAAACTATTTGCCTGCATCCCAACGTAAGCATTGCCCCAAAAGCCACTCAGGCCCTGCCCGAGAAAGACAAGCGCAAGACCGCTTACAACCTGATTTATCCTCAAAGTTATTGACATAAAGGCGTGAAGAGAAGCCATAAGGCCACCAATCAAAACGGCCGCAAGGACGGCAAGCCATAAATTTCCGGTGATATAGGATATGCTAAAGCCCGTAAAGGCGCCCATTAACATCATCCCTTCAAGGCCGAGATTCAAAACTCCGGATCTTTCGGCAAGTATCTCTCCGAGAGTCGCGAAAAGCAGAGGCGTTCCCGCCCTTATGGCACCTGAAAAAGTAGATATCACAATATCATTCATGATCTCACCACCCTTATCCTGTATCTCATGAATACTTCAGATGCAAGAAGAGAAAAGAGCAGTATCCCGTTAAAGGCATTTATCAAAGAGGATGGGATCTGCATGAAAAGTTGGAGTTGCTGGCTTCCGACAAGCAACGCGCCAAAGAAAAAGGACACCACAATCGTTGCGATTGGATCGAGACGGGCAAGCCATGCTATGATGACGGCCGTGTAACCATATCCCGGCGAGAAATTAGGCTGTAGCCTGAAAAGCACCCCGCTCATTTCGGCCATTCCGCCGATTCCGGAAATTGCCCCTCCTATTACCATCGCAAGAATTATAAGTTTTTTAACATTTATGCCCGCATATTCTCCGGCGCGCAAATTATCGCCGGCAATTTCAAGATGAAAGCCGAATTTTGTGTATTTGACAAGGTAAAGTACAAAAAAAGCCATAATTATTGATATTATTATTCCAAAGTTAAGTCCTCCGGAACCATACTGGGGAAGAATAGCCGATTGAGGAAATTTCGCAGTTATGGGGAAATTATAACTTCCTGCCCCCTTCCACGGACCGTAGGTAAGATAATTAACCCAGTATATCGCGACGTAATTGAGCATTAGAGTACTCAGTATCTCATTTACGCCAAGATATGCTCTCATGATGCCGGGCAAAAATCCCCAGAAGGCGCCGAACGCGGCTCCAAGAATCATGAGCAAAGGTATCATTACCCATGGATTATGAATGTTTGGAAAAAGATACAAAGCGCCCCATGTGGCGGCAAATGCTCCCATCTGAAATTGTCCCTCTGCACCTATATTCCACAATTTCATTTTAAAAGCGATCAAAACCCCAAGGGAAGTAAAGAGCAATGGCATCATTGAAACAAGACTTTGAATAAGGCCCGGGACCGTTCCCATAGCCCATGAAACGAGTTGCCAATAGGCCTCGAATGGATCGTCTCCGAGAGAAAGAATTATAAATCCGAGAAATATAAGCGCTATTAAAACGGAAATCAGAGAAGATATGAATATGGACATTTTGGAAGGTTTGGTACTTTTCTTTTCAAATTTTATCTTCATTTTTTCACACCTGCCATCATAAGTCCTATCTCTTCGATATGTGATTCGTCAGGTTCGCTGTATCCGATTATCTGGCCTTCGTAAAGCACACCAACGCGATCAGATAAATTAAAAATTTCATAAAGATCCCCAGCAATCAAAAGTATCGCGGTTCCCTTTTCTTTTTGGGCGAGTAACACGTTGTAAACGAATTCCTCTGCCCCGACATCGAGCCCTCTCGTTGGATGAACTGCTATTATGAGTTTCGGATGGCTTTTTATTTCCCTTGCAAGGACTACTTTTTGCATATTTCCACCGGAGAGAAACTTAACTTCCTGATCAACGGAAGAAGTCGCTATCGAAAATTCTTTTACAACTTTTTCCGAAGGCTCTTTCAATTTCTCCGGATAAAAAAAGTAAGGGTTAAAGGAAAAGATCGGGGATGAAAAGGCCTTCATAAATAAATTTTTGTACACAGGTAACCCACCGCACAGGGCGTCTGCTTTTCTGTCCTGAGGAATATACGCAACATGATTTTTTATCCTCTCAAGAACATTTCCAGGTCTGACTTTAGAACCATTTATAAAGATATTGCCGGTGTAATTTCTCAACCCATAGATGGCCTCTCCCAATTCTCTTTGACCATTTCCTTCTACACCGGCTATTCCTAAAATCTCTCCTCCTCTTACTTCCAAACTTACTCCTCTGACGGCTTCTATTCCTTTGTCTCCCATAACGTGTATATTTTCTATTTCAAGAATCGGTTTTGAAGGATGCGATGGCTTCTTGTCTGTTTTTAGAACGACATCACGACCAACCATCATTCTCGCAAGATCGTTTTCATTAGTTTCTTTCGTCTCGACAGTTCCGATAACCCTTCCGTGTCTTAAAACCGTTACCCTGTCGGATATCTCCAAAACTTCCTTTAACTTATGACTTATGAAGATAACCGATGCTTCATTTGCCGTCATTTCTTTTATGGTCTCAAAGAGCCCTTTCGCTTCCTGCGGGGTTAATATGGCTGTTGGTTCATCGAGTATCATTATTTTTGATTTAACATAGAGTAACTTTATGATCTCAACCCTTTGTTGTTCGCCAGCCGAAAGTTGCCATATTTTTGCGTCCGGCTCTACACTGATTTTGTATCTGTCAGATAACTCAATGATCTTTTTTCTAATCTTCGAAAGATCCGGAATTATCCCCATTTCCTTAAGGCCCAAAGCGACGTTCTGAACAACGCTAAATGATGGAACGAGACTGAAATGTTGCTGGATCATTCCTATTCCGTTTTCTATGGCATCACGCGGAGAAGAGATGACTATCTTTTTTCCATCCAGAAATATTTCTCCGGCATCTGGTTTGTATATTCCATAGAGAATATTCATAAGCGTGGTCTTTCCGGCCCCGTTCTCACCGAGAAGGGCGTGGATTTCTCCCTTTTTAAGGTCAAAATCCACGCTGTCATTTGCGATCAGGTTAGAGAAGGATTTGGAGATATTTTTGAGTTCAAGAATTTTTTCAGACATATTTTCACTTTTTAATGCTGCCTATTACGCCCTGGACAAACCACTGGATCGATAACAATTGATCCAAGGTCGCACGCTGGCCAGCTGGTATCATCAATTTTCCTGACTGATCGTATATGGGGCCTTCGAACGGATCGAAATTGCCGGACTTTATCTCATTTTCCATAGCGTTTACGAGTTTTTGAACCTGAGGTGGAACGAGGTTACTCATCGGGGCAAGTTCAACAAGGCCGTCTGCCATGTTTCCATAATAGAAAGTCGGTTTCCATGTGCCATCGAGAACGGATTTGACATTCGGAACGTAGAATGCAGCCCAGTTCCACACGGGAGCCGTTAAATAAGCATGAGGGCCAAATTGACCCATATTTGGCGAATCATATCCTATCGCATAGACACCTTTCTCTTCGGCTGCCTGTATCGTTGCCGGCGAATCTTGGTGCTGGGCAAGCACATCACAACCAGCGTTTATCAAACTCAATGCGGCCTCTTTCTCAGTTGGAGGATCGTACCATGTGTACGTCCATACAACATGAACTGTCGCGTAAGGATTTACGGATCTTACGCCTAACGTAAACGCGTCTATTCCTCTTACAACCTCAGGTGTTGGATACGCCGCAACGTATCCTATTTTGTTGGTCTTTGTCATAGCACCGGCTATTAAACCAGAAAGATACCTTGCCTGCTCCATCGCGCCGAAATATTCACCAAGGTTCGTTGAAGTCGCGTATCCAGAACACATTTCAAAGATAGTATTTGGGAACTCCTTTGCGGCTTCGATGACCTGATCCATATACCCGAAACTTGTAGCGTATATCAATTTATAACCCTGCGACGCAAGAGCCCTTAAAACGCTGAGAGACTGAGAACCTTCAGGCACATTTTCTATGTACTTTATCTGGACCTGATTTCCAAAGGCCTTTTGAATTGCGAGAACCCCTCCGTCGTAATGAGCCTGTGTCCATCCATTGTCATTTATCGGCCCTACAAAGATAAACGCTATTTTCAGTGGAGACGCCAGTGATAGAGTAAATATTCCCGCAAGCAAAATAGCAAGAAGAATTTTACCTTTCATCTTCACTCCCCCTTATTTTGAAATACTTCCTATAACTCCCTTTACAAACCAGTTCATCGAAAGCAAGTCCTGATCTGACAAACTTTGTCCTGCCGGAACCATTAATTTCCCGGATTGATCGTATATTGGTCCCGAGAAAGGATTGAAAGCGTGAGTTTTTATTGCAATTTCCATAGCCTTTACAAGATTTTGAACCTGTGGCGGGACAAGATCGCTCATCGGAGCAAGGCCAACAACGCCACTGTCAAGTCCTCCCCAGAAGTTGTGGGTTTTCCATTTTCCATCCAGAATTGCCTGAATATCGTTTTTATAATATATTCCCCAATTAAAAACGGAAGCGGTTAAAAAGGTTTTGGGAGCGTAAGAACTTTGATCCGTGTTGTATCCTATGCAATACACACCTTTACTCTCGGCTGCCTGAAGTGGCGCCGGAGAATCAGTTTCGGATTTTATAACATCGCAGCCGGCACTTATCAAAGAGAGAGCGGCTTCTTTTTCATTTGGAGGGTTGTACCAGTCATTAACCCAGACAACCTGAACGGTGGCTTTCGAATTAACGCTTTGGACTCCGAGCGTAAAGGCATTTATCCCTCTTATAACCTCAGGAGTAGGAAAAGCGGCAACGTAGCCTATCTTATCAGTTTTTGTCATCGCTCCTGCTATAAGACCGGTAAGATATTCCGCCTCTTCAATTCTTCCAAAGTAAACGGCCATATTTGGTCCTGTAAGATAACCCGAGCAGTTCTCAAATATAACATTTGGAAAGAGTTTTGCAACTTCCGCGGTTTGATCCATGTAACTAAAACTTGTGGTGTATATGACGTTATAACCATTCAGTGCTAATTGTTTTAAAACATTGACGGCATTTGCGGTGGGAACACTTTCTATGTAGGTCGTTTGAATCTTGTCTCCAAAGTAATTTTGAACGTACAATCTACCAAGGTTTTGTGCATAAGTCCATCCGTCATCACCAACAGGTCCGACGTAAATGAAGGCAACTTTTAAAGGAGCGGCAAAGACAACGAGGCCAATTAGCGTGATAAAAAGCAGGAAAAGATATTTTTTCATATTCCTTCCTCCTTAAATTTAATTTAAAATCACCCTAAGGTGATTTATATCTTTGTAGTCGGACGATTAAGGTCATCCGGTAGAAACTTTCGAGCCTAATTCCCGAAATTATACAAAGTTCAGTCTTATTCGACGTTTACTGGAGGAATTTTTTAAGATTATATCACTTTATTTTAAAAAAATCAAAGTATTCTTTCCACATTAGAGGAGATGTTTTTAAAGGTTTTACAATGAAAAGTTGATTTGTGAAGATGTAGATGTGCTTGCTTGATTCAGTTAAAAAACTTTGAACATCACTTAAATTAAAAGCGACATCTCCAATTTCTATTTTGTTTTTATCCATTATCAATTTCGATCTTTTTTCATTTATTATGGCATCATCTTTGAGAATAGTTTTTCCTGATAAAGAAATTGAATCATGCAGTTTTCTTACCTCTTCGACAGAAGGTTTTATCCATTTTGAGCCACAATTTTTGCATTCGAAGCCTTTTTTGTACCCTTTAATGCTCCCGGTAGTTTTACATTTGGGACACTGCCACAGGTATCTTTCTATGCCGCTGTAATTCGCGTAAGTTTTAGATTTAAATGTATCTAAGAATATAAAATCAAATGCCTTACTGTAATCCTGAGGACTTACAGGATCCCCGATTTTGACCTTCACAACCCCTTTGCTCAGTTTTTTTGCCCATCTTGGCCATAAAAGATGAATATTCTCTATCCTGACGGGTAAAATAGGATTGGGTGAAGTCTTTATTAATTTTATAACCCCTTCCTGTACTTCAAGAGGTCTTCCGTCCCAGTTTCTTTCTCCTTCCGGAAAGATGCCTATTATTCCTCCACTCCTCATCGTCTTTGTGAATTTCATTATTGCATGTGCGTCAACTGTGTATCTTTTTATCGGGAAAATCCCTACCAATTCGTAAAACCATGAGAATCTCTTGTAATGCGCACTTGTGATGGGAAATCTGACGTAAGAATTGAGTATGTCTATCACAAAAAGCGGATCCGGATAAGAGGAATGATTTGCGATGACAACGTAAGGACCATCCGGAATCTTTTCTTTTCCTTCCATTTTTACATCGTAAAAAAAAGGCACTATGAATTTTCCGATCAAAAACATAAAAGTGTAAAGGAAAGGGGGTTCAACGACAGGATCAACCTTCCATCTTTTCAAAGGAAGGATCAATGGAAGATGAATTTCTTTAGCCTGCGGAAATTTTTCAAAAAGCGATCTGTTCTCTAAAACCGCGAGTATTAAAATAATTGCCAGACCTGCCAACCAAACCCATAAGATATGAATGTTAAACATGAGCGCTACTCCGAGAGTGTAAAGGAGATATCCAAAATATATTGGATGCCTGCTCATCGAGTAAGGACCGGATTTAACAAATCTTTTAGTCGCAATTTCTTTAAAAGGAGAGCCGTGACCATCAAGTATAAGGTAAGCAGAAGAAATCCCAGTCCAGAATATTCCAAATATAATGAAAAAAATACCCCACCACAGGCCATTTGAAGGCCATAAGGTAAATATCCCTACAATTCCAAACGGAATTAAAATCCAGTAAAGAACGATTTTAAGAAAGATTCTCAGGTACATATATTCTCCCTTCGTCTTTTTCTTCTATTTTCTATATTATTACACATATTATTACACACTTTATATGAACTTGTTCTTCATGTCTATAAAACAAACTTTTGTCAAAACCAACATTTGTCTAACTCTTACCCATACGCGCTCCCCTACACATCGATCTGGCATGTTACAACAAAACATCAATTTAGTTTTTTTATCTGATTGCGAATATATGCTCATTACTTAAATACAGCCGCTTTGACTGCACTTTTTGTTACGCTCTCAGATCTATAAATAACGTAAGAACGAATCTTAATCATACCCATGGATTGGCGTATGGCTTATAGCCAATAGCACCAGCAAGAAGTGATTGATAAAGAATAAGAAGTTTTAATTGTCCATTTTCAATTTTTAATTCTCAATTCCACTGCTACAAACCTCCCGCTATTAATGATGCCTTCCAAAAGATTGGTAATTTGAAATTACTTTGGTATATAATATCAATGTAGTGAAAAAATGGAGGTGTTTATCGCTGGAAACTATTTCAAGATTTAAGATACCTGAATCCGTCAATATAGTCTCTTTTCTTGGAGAGTACGATTCCAACCTTAAGGCTATAAAAAAATATTTTGATGTAGGTGTGACTTTGATGGATTCTGAATTGTGGATAAAGGGTGAAGAAGAAAAGGTAAGACATGTTAACGGCGTCCTTGAAAAGATGGTCAAAATAGTTCTAAAGGAAGGAAGCGTTGACATAAGAGATCTTTTAAATACGAAAGAAAGAACCTCTTCGAAGATAGAAGGAGTTGGTGTCTTCTCAAAGACTAAGGGTCAGCAAAAGTACATAGACGCGATGAAAGAAAATGACATAGTATTTTCCATAGGCCCTGCCGGAACGGGAAAGACGTATTTAGCCGTCGCGATGGCCGTCGAACAACTCAGAAGTGGCCAGATACAAAGAATAGTTCTCACAAGACCCGCTGTCGAGGCTGGAGAGAAACTTGGCTTTTTGCCGGGAGATATGATAGAAAAGGTTGATCCATACCTAAGACCTCTTTATGACGCGCTTTTCGATATGATGAGTCCTGAAAGGTTCAATTACTACAGAGAGAAAGGCATCATCGAAGTTGCCCCCTTGGCATATATGAGAGGAAGAACTCTAAACAACGCTTTCATGATCCTCGATGAGGCGCAAAACACAACTCACGGGCAGTTAAAGATGTTTTTGACAAGAATGGGATTTGGATCAAAGGTTGTTGTAACGGGAGACATAACCCAGATAGATCTTGAAAATAAATCTGACTCAGGACTTTTGGAAGTTCAGAAGATATTGAAAGACATTAAAGGAGTCGCTTTCGTTTATTTGGAAGAAGAAGATGTCGTAAGAAATCCGATAGTAAAGAGGATAATAAAAGCCTATGAATCTTTTGAAGAAAATTCAAAGTAAGAAGTTTTACATGTATCTATATTACATTGTCGCACCTTTGATAATGGTAATTCTCGCAAATTTCTCCATACGTCCAAAGTTGGAATGGATAAGCGAGTACATGATAATAGGGAGCGTTAATTTTCTCACCTTCAAATGGATAGGTGATCATGTAAAGTTCTTTAAAATTCATGACCAGTATTTCTGGACTTATGCGGCTTTAACATTGATAACAATCCTGTTTTTTCCACTTGGTGCTTACTTCTTTGGCCCATATGGAATACCCGTGTGGTTAGGTGTCATACTTATAACTGCCTTGATGGGAACTGAAAGCGGGATTGCCTCTGCCTTTACACTCTCAACTGTTGCAACTGCTATTTCTTCTTATGATTTCAAAGTATTCGCGATTTACGTCATCAGTTCTGTAGGCGCCATATATCTTGTGAGAAATTTCAATAAGAGAACAGACATGACCAAAATGACCTTTTATTCGGCCATAATAGGAATTGCCATTTTTTGGGTCATGAATCTTAATTTGAATATTCTTAACAGTAACGATATTGTAATTCTTTTCTTTAATCCCTTCATTTCGATGATATTGGCCTTTGGAATTATGCCTTACGTTGAATATATATCAAGGATATATTCGAACATCGGTTTACTTGAACTTGGTGGCCTGAGCCATCCGCTTTTGAAAGAACTTTCAATGCAAGCGCCCGGAACGTATTTTCACAGCGTGGAACTTGCCAACATGTGCGAAATGGCCGCAAGCAGAATTAACGCCAATTACACACTCGCAAGAATTGGTGCTTACTTTCACGATATAGGGAAGATGAAAAGACCCGAATTCTTTACAGAAAATCAGAAAGGCGTCAATCCGCACGATAAGATGTCACCCATAATGAACTATTTAGTCATCACCTCCCACGTCAAATACGGGGTAAAGATGGCACAGGAATACAGACTCCCGTTACTCGTTGAAGACATAATAAGGGAACATCATGGCACAAGAATGGCCTCTTTCTTCTACCAGAAAGCGCTATCAGAGAATCTTAACGTTAGTCCGGATGATTTTAGATATCCAGGTCCAAAGCCACGGACAAAAGAGGCTGGCATTGTTATGCTCGCCGATTCCTGCGAGGCAACTTTCAAATCAATGAAAGAAATAAATCCCTCCAAAATACAAAATATTGTCGAAGAGATTGTAAATAGAGTATACAACGAAAGGCAACTTGACGATTCCGGTTTATCCCTGAGAGACCTCGACGAGATATCACAAGAATTTTCAAAAATACTTTCGATGAGGTTGAAGACTCGCATCTCCTATCCTTCAAGAGAAGAGGTCGAAAAGGTGATAAAGATTGCCAATTGAGATTTTTAACGAACAGAAGATCGATATAAATACAAACCTTGTTAAATCCATTCTTGATGAGGTTTTAAAAAGGGAGAAAGAAAATGGAATCGTGATACTTGCTTTTGTCGACGAAGAAGAAATAACGAGGCTTAACGCTTACAGAAATTCTAATGGACCTACCGATGTGCTTTCTTTCAATTACGACCTTCCGCAATTAAAGGGAGAAATATACGTATGTCCTTCTTACGTTAAAGAGAATGCTGATGAATTCAAAGTCCATTTTAATGAGGAGATACTAAGAGTTTGCATTCATGGTGTATTGCATATATGCGGCTACGATCACGAGGATGATGAAAGTAGGGCCAAGATAATGTTTGAAAAACAGGAAGGTTATTTGTCAGATTTTTCAGAATCTTTGGACAAAATCTCCTGAATTGCCTGTGTGAGCACAGCCAAATCCTCTTCTGAAGGATCCTGACTTACCTGCTTGATTATCTTATCCGGCTCCTGAACTACAACTGTTTTCTTTTCTTCTTCCTTTTCTTCCTTACCTGTGTTCAGAGCCTTTTTTAGCCGTTCCTCTATTTCTTCGTCACTTATTACATCTGTATTGTAAGAAACAGTCTTTTGCTCATTTCCTATTAAAACATCCTTTATTCCATCTTCGAAGTTTTCTTCATTTTCTTCTATCTTAAGAGAAGAGGCCTTCATGATCTTTTTCCTTCTCTTAAAGATTATGTACAAAATTGCCATCGCTGTTGTGCCCGCGAAGAGAAGAATAAAGATGAGAAAAATCTGAAGTATAGAAAGAGATTTTGGCTTTACACCGGTTTGAGAAGATAGCAATGGATTGCTTTCCCATTGCGATATTTGATTTATAAGATTTGTGTTGTTTTCGATCGATGTGCCTTTGGCCGTTGTGAGAAAATTTTCGGGAAGATACGCTCTCGCGGTTACCATATCTCCGGAATAGAGTGCGCTTAGCCCTATGAGAGTTTTTATATTTGAAGTATTCTCGAGAGAAGGATCAAGCGTAAGAGCCTTTTTCAAATACTCCTCTGCCATTTTGTAATTTCCAACGTTAAAATACATTACTCCCTGAGAATAATAGACATTCAAATTTTGAGCAAATGATAGTATCGGAAAGCTCACAAGAACCAATATAATGCTAATTTTTATAAATCTCAATTTCATAGACACCTCCTTTCACGGTGATCAAGTAAAGGTAAGAATTATACGTGACGGCATCTATTATTTGAGAATTTACAATCTGATATACGGGAACTTTTACACGATTTACCATATCGTAAAAGTTAAGGGTATGATCCCCGGTAACTATAAAATAATTTCCGTAAGGCAATATCTTACCATTTCCAATGTCTCCGTTCCCTATTATCTGAACGCCCTTTTTAACTGTATCAATTGCAAGCAACATGTAATTTGAAGAAAGCAAATACATCGTTTTGCCTGAAACAAAAACCGAATTAAACGGGAAGAGTGTTTGATCTGATTTCATTCCAATCTTTCTCATCAGATCTTCCATTGACTCAAAAAAGGTGGCCGTCATGGTGTTAAGATCATATAAGGATATATACGATGTGGATATTATCGCAAAAGAATTGATGGATGGCATGTACCACATACGTCCGCCAATGCCGGGCAATGTCAGAAGTACTCTATCATTTTCAGATAGGACAGTTGAGGTCGCATTTTGTGTAAGGGTGTAGATCTTTTTGCCAGTTACAAAGACATTTCTGTAATTCATGGAAGTCAAAGTCCCTTGAAATGTTGCCAGAACGCCATCGAATTTCAAAATCTGCCAGTTGCCCGTGATAAGATAAAGATTACCATTGTAGAGATTTGAAAATCTTACATTTCCGGAATATATCTTCGCATTTCCCCCCAAGGAAAGATAATACGCATCATTTGAAGAGACAATGTAAGTTCCGTTAGGCGCTACCTCCAATTTGCCAGATCCCGGCACAGGGATAGAGTAGATTTTTTTGAGAAAGATTCCTGGAGTGGCCTTTTTGATAATGTAATCTCCTTCCGAAAGGTATTTGTAAGTCATAGCGCGCGTGCTTACAGTCGAGACCTTTGTAGATGTTGATTGGATGGTTTGCGGGAAGTTGTCAGATTTGAAAGTTAGAGTCGACGAGGTTGTTGTCGAGACGAGATTTGTGAGTAATTTTATGACATCGCTGTGGATAAAAATATCTGAAAAAGAATATGGAAATATGAATTTTTGACTTCCAAAGTCTGTGGCGCTTTTTATAGATACAATGCCATCTCCTAAATTGGTTATGAGTTCTGGAAAGGTAGAGGTAAGAGATCCAAAATTACTGTTCGAGATACCCGGATTTGTCCCGGCTATCGTTATAAAACTTATCCCGGGTGGAACGGACATTTTGTTCAATCTCTGTAAAAAGGATGAATTGGGCGAAAGATCTTTGGCAAAAAAATTAAGACTGTAAAGGTAAGAGATCGCCGTGCTGAGTATGTATTTAACGGAATTAACGGGTAATCCGAATTCGCGGCTTACAAATTCATTGCCAGCATTGTAAAGATTGCTTATCGTGTAAGCCGATGCAAGATTTGTCCCGTCATTTGGCGTGTCGAAGAGTATAACTTTTTTTACATTTCCGGCAGAAGGATTTGATTCGACGGCATACCGGGATATCAATCCGCCGATACCCTGTGCGAAGATGTAAGTCTTTCCCTGAAGCGTTCCAAGAAGAGTAGAAAGCAAATTACCAACGTACTGGGTGTAACTATCATATCCAGATGAACCAAAATAGGCTGTCATCTGAGAGGTAAAAGAAGAGTCCCGATAAGTAGTTAAAGGATAGGAAAATAGATAAATATTGTAATTAGGAAAATCCTGAACCCAAAAGTTAAAGGAGAAATTTGGCAGTATGCCTGAAAAATTGGCATTTTCTCCAGGCACGATGACAATGTTACTTTGAAGGTTAGAAGTTTTGTTAAGAGGTATAAGACCGTAAGATACATTGTATGTTTTCAATCTTAACGCTATTATGCCCGGGAAATATGTCATAACCGTCAGATATGGCTTCCCGTTTATCTCACTTATCTGACCACCATATAAACTCTGAACTGTTCCATCATGAAAGATTTCAAACGCTTCAAGGTTTGATTGATTAGGACCAAGATAATACTCGGAAGGAATTGGAATTGAGATTATGACAGGCGATCGCGTCATGGAATTAGTCCCACTCTTCCACTTTAACATATAAGGGATTCCAACAAAACTCGATATAGCAGTAAGGTTTGTGTACTGTGTAGAGTCATTTGTGACGGGAGAGATTACAGGATAATTTCCGGGATCAAATGCTCCCTGTTGAAAGGATATCTCGACATTTTCAATACTTTTATGCTTTTGTGGCAAAGAAGAAAGAAAAAAAGCAACTACAAGCGAAATAACGATTATTCCAGCAACAGATGAAACGATGATCAATCTTCTTTTTGAAGAAAAAAACTTCTTAAACAGTTCAAAGATCTTCACCCAAGGATCTCCTTTACAGTTTTGTAAAGATGGCCATTTCCTATCTTCGAAAGAATCTCTCCATGAAGATTATCGGCAAATTTTTTAGATTCTTCAACTCCTATAATCCTTACCAAGGTGGCCTTGTTTTCTTCTATGTCCTTTCGTGGGGTCTTTCCAATTTGCTCAAAAGTCGCTGTAAGATCCATTATGTCATCGAGAATTTGAAAGTAGATGCCAAAACTATAACCGGCCTCTGCGTAAGGAGTTGCATCTTGGCTGGCCATAAGAGATCCAAAGGAAAAAGCGAAGGCAAAAAGCGATCCCGTCTTGCCTCTGTACATTTTAAGAATTTCTTCTTTCGACGGCATTTCTTTACTTTTTGCCATTAGTATATCCATTGTTTCACCATTTACAAGTTCTATGAGAGTTCTTGTGAAAGCCTTTATCACGTTGTTGTTTTTAGATTCTGTGCAGGTATATCCCGCTATCGAAAAGAGCAGATCTCCCGCCATTATCGCGACATCTTCTCCGAATTTTACATGATTTGACGGCATCCCTCTTCTGTACGAATCATTATCGATTGCCGGAAGATCATCGTGAATTAAAGATCCCGCATGCATCATCTCGGTTGCACATGCAACCTTCATTGCGATCTCTTCGTCAACATCGAAATCTTGAGCGCTTGCAAGAACTAATTTGGGTCTTAGGCGTTTTCCCGGTAATTTCAAAGTGTAGAGTGCCGCCTCTTCGAGTTGGGGAGACAAATTAAAACTTTTTACGATCTGTTCCATCATCAGATCAATTTCCTTCGTGGCCTTCACCTTCGCCTTTCTCTTCATTTTCAAAATACTTTCTTATCTGGTCTATATCGAGATGTTCTACAAAATCCTTGAATTCTCTTTCTTCTGTCTGATCCTGATCCTCTATTCTTATGCCTCCCTCCGCTATAATCTTTTCAGTCGTGAAGATGGGTATTGATTTCTTCGTGGCAAGCACAATTCCATCTGAAGGCCTGCAATCTATCTCTTTTTTTTGATCGTTCATTTTCAATATTAATTTTGCCCTGTAAGTATTGTCCTCTAAAGAATCTATGAATAATCCTTCGGGAATGGCACCAAAACTCTCTATTATATTTAGCATCAGATCGTGAGTCAAAGGTCTTGGAAATTCAGCCTTTTGAAGGGCAAGGGAGAGTGCGAATGCTTCGCAAGATCCTATCCATATTGGAAGAACGAGTGGAGAATTCAGTATTTCGAGAATAACGACAGGCGTGTTGTTACGCTTGTCAAATGCCAACCCTTTGACTTTTACTTCTTTCATTTAACTCACCTCCTTCGATCCTTTGCAACTCGACCGTCATTTTATCCTTTAAAAAATCCGCGATCTCTTTTGAAGTCATTTTTTCGATCTCTTCGAATTTTATGACGGGCATTATAGAAAGGTATATATCGGCCCTTTTTATGTACATCGAACCCTTTGGCATCGATCTTTCCGTTCCAGATATCACAACAGGAAGAATTGGAACCCTTGCCTTGGTTATGATCTTCATCGATCCAACTTTAAACTCATGTATCTTTCTGTCCGTGCTTCTTGTCCCCTCGGGGAAAATGGCGATGATCTGACCTTCTTCATGCATTCTTTTTATTATGTTTTCTATGGCATAAACGGCGTCCCGAGGATTTTCCCTATCTATGAGTTCTCCTCCGAGTATTTTTAAGAATTTACCAACTGTGAAAAAATTACCTAATTCTTTTTTGGCTATGAATCCAGTATGTGGATTTACGTATCCTTGAATCAGGGTTATGTCTAACATGCTTCTGTGATTGGCAACTATTATGTATGGGCCCTTTGGAGGTATGTTTTCTTTTCCAAAGATATGAACCTTACTTCCTGGAAATGAAAAAGACCTTCTTCCCCATCTTCCAACGTGAAGATTTATGTATTCTTCTTTTTCTATCCCACTTCTTTTTTTAACTCCTTTGACAAAGAAAGGGGCGTATGCCATATAAAACAAAAATGCGATCATGGTAAAAATATAACGGATAATTCCCATTTTTTCACCCTTTTTAATTATAACATGAAAAATATATACTTCACTTGCCTGTTTATTCAAATAAGCGGATAGCCATGACTCGTGGTATGTAGAATAAATTGACAATTTCAATTGATAAATGATCGGAAACTCACCTTTCACAATTCATGGCGTCGATTTGAAGGCATCTTGCCGTAGCCCAAAACAAAAACAAAAGGCAGGATAACCTGCCGGATCGATGAGTTTTTTGAATCTATATCAAGGACATAAGTCTTTCAAGAAATGAGGGAAGCACAAAGGCCGCGTCGTGAATTTTGCGGTTGTAATATATCAATGTTCCATCAAGCCCTTTTATTCTGGATTCGTCCCCTTTGAAAGAAGGATCGATATTTTTTGACGCGTAGACGAAGACCCAGAATCCGGAAGGATACATAGGCACAAAGGACACATAGGGTTTAACAATCGGAAAGGCTTTTTTTATCTCTCTAAAACATCTTTCCATTTCTTTGGAATCGTAGACAGGATTTTCGGCTTGAACCGAGATCACCCCGTCATCCTTAAGCGCTTCCCCACAAGATGAATAAAATTCTCCTGTAAAAAGTGAATTGCCCGCTCCTTTGTAGGGATCTGTCGAATCAACTATTATGACATCGTATTCGTTTTTCTTCTTAGCGACAAAATTCTTTCCATCTTCATTGTATATCGAAACGGCAGGATCCATTATTTTGGACGCAACTGAAGGAAAATATTCCTTGCACGTTTTTATAACATCGGGATCTATCTCGACGAGATCGACCTTTTTAATTGATTTATGCTTTAATATCTCTCTTACAGTGCCGCCATCTCCACCGCCAATGACAAGAGCGCTTTCAGGATTTGGATGTGAGAAGAGGGGAATGTGGGCGATCATCTCATGATACGTGAATTCCCACCTCTCGTTAAGCTGGACCATTCCATCCATAACAAGAACTTTCCCCAGATCTGGCGTTGAGAAAACATCTATCTTTTGGATGGGGCTCTGTTTAGAAAAATCGATCTTACTTAGACGATATTTCGTGCTCACATTTCCGCCGGCCACAACTTCTTCAAAAAAGAAGGGCAAATTTTCTTTAGCCAACTTTTACACCTTCCAATCCTTCGATTCCGACTTTGTCGTATTCTCCCCTTTGAAGTTCTACAATGGATTCCCTTTGCGATTTCATCACACTTTTAAGATATTCAAAAGCCTTCCATGGATCGACTGAATCTCCGCATGTGAATATATCAACGGCAGCATAACCATACTCTGGCCACGTGTGAATTGACAGATGAGATTCTGCAATTACCACTACTCCACTGACTCCGTAAGGGTCGAATCGGTGAAAAGTGGAATTAACAATTGTAGAATTGGCCTTTCTTGCTGCCATTCTCATGTGTTCTTCGATACCCGCTACATCGTCAAGAACAGATGGTTCACAACCGTAAAGTTCTATAAGTAGATGTCTTCCAAGAGCCTTCATACGCGGCGCGCCTCCTTTAATCTATAGTTATCCATAACAAAATAGTTTTTTTTGACTTTGAAACGTTTCTTAACTGATGTTTTCTGTCAGCTTTGTAATAAAAACAATCCCCGCTTTTCAATTTGAATCTCACATCATCGAGCCATAACTCAACACTACCTTCTATAACATACCCGAATTCTTCTCCTTGATGGTAGTCTTCCGCAAGAGTTTTTCCCTCAGGCTTGATTACAACTATTTTTGGATCTATTTTTTTGTCCTCGACGCCGGGTATCAAAAGCATCGATTTTATTCCTTCAGGCTCATCGTAAAGAGGCACTCTGTCTTTTTTTGTGAAAACAACCTTTGATGGAACTTCTTCTGCAAAGAATTGTCTTAGACTTACTCCCAAAACGTTAAGGATCTGTTCAAGAGTTGCTATGGAAGGCGAAGTTTTGTCCCTTTCAAGCAAAGAGATAAAACCCTTTGTAAGGTCTGCCCTCTCGGCAAGTTCTTCTTGAGTGAATCCTCTTGAAAGTCTTAATCTTTTCAACTTGGCCCCTATTTCCATGTAAAACCTCTTTAATGATGTTTTTTTGTTTAAAATATTAAACGGCGAAAATCAACAACAATCAAGAAAAAATTTTTAATCCATCTCAAAGAACCCAATTTTAATCTATAGAAAAATCCAATATAATTAAACAAATTGATTAGCAGCGTTAAACAGTATATCATTTTTATCTTTCGATGTCAATAGTTTGGATCAAAAAAAA
>PNIW01000103.1 GCA_002878315.1 Mesoaciditoga sp.
GTTCAAAATCGGACGCTATCGTTTTACCACCAACATTTGGACATGAAAGGTTTATCTCTATCATATCGGCAAATTCATCAACCACGCGTGTAACTTCTGAAAAATCTTCCGGTTTTTCTCCTCCCGCCGAGATTATTCTCACGCACTCTCTCGGAAGAGAAGCAGCTATTTCTTTGAATTTTTCGATACCAGGGTTTTGAAGGCCTATGGAGTTTAAAAGTCCATTTTCAAGGTAAAGGATCCTCGGGGGAATATTTCCTTGAATTGGCTTTGGAGTAACGGTTTTTGTGGTAAAGCCACCTATCTTTCCGGCATAAACGTATTTAAAGAATTCGTCGCCGAATCCAAGGGGACCCGAGGCCGTTACCACAGGATTTTTGAATTTCACCCCTTCCACAATCACAGATAGGTCCATTCTAAATCTACCTCCAATGCCTTAAAGGTCGGGCCATCCTTGCAAACGAATTTCACTCCATATGACGTCATAATCGCGCATCCTTCACACATACCCCTTGCACAGGCCATCTTTTCTTCCATGATAAGATAAAGAGACCTTTGGCCCAGGATCTTTTTTACAATTTTTAACATTTCTACCGGACCGCACGCTATTACATTTTGAAGAGTTGAAAATTCGGCAACGTCTACCGGCGTAACAGGATCAAAGACAGACACTGAATGATCTGGTATATCGACAAAATCGAAAAGTTCCTCGTCTGAAAATCCAGCAACAAGTTCTCCTAACCCATACTTGGAAATATAGAAATGAATCGGTGCATATCCCACTCCACCGGATATCAGAAGTGGATCTTTAAGTTCCGGTAGAGGATTTCCAAAAGGTCCGTCTATTATAACTGGAGCACTGTCGAGAAATTTTTCGATCTCTCCTCCACTCTTTATAAGAAAGGAGATCCTTCCGTCCTTTAAATCGTAGACGCTGAATGGTCTTGGAATGTAAGGCCCCAAAGAGGTTGTTATTGTAAAAAACTGGCCCGGAAGTGCTTGACCTCCGTAGGGTAGTTCAAGCAAAATGTAAGATCCATTCGCTGATCTTTTCAGCATCTTTGAACACCTGCTTTCCTTCTATGAATGTCGATATAACTTTTCCCTTCAATTTTTTGCCAAGAAAAGGTGTATTTGACGATCTTGACATGAGAGTGTCTTTTGATACATGCCATTCACCTTCCGGATCGAAGATGACGAAGTTGGCTGGAAGATCTTCCCTTATTCTTCCTGCCTCAAGGCCGTATATTCTTGCAGGATCGGAACTTACTTTTTTCAACAGTTTTTCAATTTCGAGGCCGTTTTTTGAGACCATGATGATCTCGTTTAGAAGAGTTTCAAAACCTATTATTCCAAATGGCGCAGACTGGAATTCTACCTCTTTTTCTTCATTCAAATAGGGGGCATGATCGGTAATTATTGCATCTATCGTGTCGTCTTCTATCCCTTCGTAGAGAACTCTCTGATCGTGGGCCGTTGGAAATGGAGGATTTATTTTTTTTAATGTATCGTAATCGCGAAGATCTTCATCTTTGAAAACAAGATGATGTATACAAACATCACAAGTCACATTTATTCCATCTTTTTTTGCCTGCCTTATCAAATTGATAGATCTTGCCGTTGATACATGTGCGATATGGATGTGGGCTTTTGTCAGGTATGAAAGTTCTATTTCACGCGCAACTGCTATAGATTCGGCCACATCGGGAATACCGCTTATGCCGTAAAGAGCGGAAAACCATCCTTCTCTCATATGTCCTTTTCCAAGGTATTTGTCCTGGCAATGAGAAATCACCGGAAGCCCGAGTTCATGTGCATATTCCATCGCATGCCTTGCGAGACCGGAATCCTCCAAAAAATTACCATCATCTGAAAATCCTACCACACCTGCCCTTGCCATCTTCAGCATTTCCGAAAGTTCTTTTCCATCTCTATTTTTTGTTATCGAACCGACTATCTTTAAGTCTAAGTTCGTCTTTTTCGCCCTTTCTTTCAGATAGATTACCATCGCTTCACTGTCTATCGCAGGAGTTGTATTTGGCATTGCGAAGGCAGTAGTTATGCCTCCGTGAAACGCGGCCATGGCACCGGAGAAAAGATCCTCTCTCTTTGTTTGACCGGGATCTCTGAAATGCGCATGAGTATCAACAAGTCCCGGAAGAATCCATACATCGCCGAGGTCTACACATTCATCCTCCTTTTGAATAAAGGTCTTTTCAAAAGAGATCTTTCCGCTGTAAAATCTTTCTCCATCGAAGATTTTTGTGCTTTCAAAGATCAATTCGTCACACCTCCCAAAATAAGATCGAGCAAGGCCATCCTTACAAAAACACCGTTTGTAACCTGTTCTTCAACGGCAGATGAATCTGAATCCGAAACCTCTTCCATCACCTCTACCCCTCTGTTCATCGGGCCCGGATGCATGAAAATAGGATTTTTGGCCATTTTCATTCTTTTGGAATTTATTCCGTAAAATTCGTTGTACTCATCAAGAGTGGGAAAGAATCCGCCACTCTGACGCTCAAGTTGGACTCTCAATCCCATAACAATGTCAGATTCTGAAATGCTTTTTTCAATGTTATGTGAAATCCGCACACCGTAATTTTCAAAGTAAGAAGGGACAAAACTTTCGGGACCGGCAAGTGTCACATCGGCGCCGAGCATTTTAAGTAACTTCGCATCTGATCTTGCGACCCTGCTGTGAAGGATATCTCCTATTATGACTATCTTAATGTTGAAATTTCCAAATTTCTCCCAAATTGTGTATGCATCGAGTAAGGCCTGAGTTGGATGAGCATGAACACCATCACCGGCATTGATAACCGGCGAATTCGTGTACTTTTTCATCATAACCGGACTGCCTGGCTCTGAATGCCTTATAACGTAGAGATCTATCCCCATGGCATCAAGAGTTTTAACCGTGTCCTTGAAAGACTCTCCTTTGTTCAAAGAACTCGTAGAAGCGGTAAAATTGATGATATCGGCACCAAGCCTTTTTGCCGCCAGTTCAAAAGAAATCCTCGTTCTTGTCGAGGATTCAAAAAAGAGAGTGCAAATGCTTTTCCCCTTTAAAGATGTCCATTTTTGAAGGCCATGCCTTTTAAAAAATTGAGCCCTTTCGAATATCTCCTTGACATCACTGGCTTCAAGATCGTCAACATCAAAAAGGTCTTTCCCACGAATACCCATCATTTACCTCCTTTTCGATATATAAAAAAAGGACGCCTTTTAAAGATCGGAA
>PNIW01000060.1 GCA_002878315.1 Mesoaciditoga sp.
AGCATAGTTTTCAAGTTCTTCCCCATAACTGTATTTTACACATGCATAGTTTGAGAATATAGTTGTAAAATAGATATGGAAGAACCTTAAATATGCTAAAGTAATGCAAAATAGAAAGTCAAATTTCAATTTAAGCCTGAACGAAAAAGGTGAATATATTTTAGTTTATTAATTGGGGTAATGTTTATGATATACAAAAAGAATTTCGGCCAGAACTTTCTTGTTTCACAAAGTATTGCAAAAAAAATAGCCGATAGATCAAATATACATCCCGGTGAAACTATCTTAGAGATAGGATCTGGAAAGGGAATTCTTACTCAATTTCTTCTTGAAAAAGGCGCACATGTTATATCTTTTGAAATAGACAGAGACTTATTCGCATTTCTCGAAGAAAAGTTTAAGGGGATGGATATTGAGTTTGTTTTCGAGGATTTTTTAAAATTCTCCGGTATCATAAAGGCCGATAAGTGCGTTTCGAACATTCCATACAATATTTCAACACCTATTATAAAAAAACTTTTCGATCTTGATATACCGGTTTCAATATTGATGGTCCAAAAAGAGTATGCAAAAAGACTATTTGCCAGCCCTTCAACGGAAGAATATGGATCCTTAAGTATTTTCGTCCAGGTAAGATCGAAGGTCGAATATCTTTTCGATGTCGATCGGTCTTCTTTCTATCCAAAGCCAAAAGTAGACTCTTCCGTAATAAAGATCACAAGAACGGATGAATTTCAAAAAAAGATAAAGAATATGGAAAGATTCGAAGAAATAGTGAGAATGAGTTTCTCTCAAAGAAGAAAGATGATAAAGAACAATCTCAAGGGTATTGAGTTATTCATTGAAAAAGCAGGAATCTCCCCTACTCAACGAGCGGAGGAGATCCCTATAGATAAATTCATAGAACTTTCAAATCTTTTATCCGACGACACACTTTGACCAGTTGCAATTCATACAGGTAACACAACCTTCCTGATTGACAAGAGAATTCTTTGAAAGGCAAACCGGACAGTAAGTGTTCCCATCCTCGTCTATGTAATAGTCGTTAAACCATTTCAGGTTATTTGCGACCACGAACTTTTCTATTTCTTCCTCACTTTTACGGGTACCATCAAGATGGATTATCTCTGATTTTTCTTCCTGAACGCTTGTGCCCCAAAGTTCGGCAAAATCATCTATCGCCCTTTTTATCTCTTCAGCAACGCCCTTTGCGTAATCTCCTTTGACCTTTTTAAGTTGTTCTAAAATTTCTTCCATTGAAACTCCCGCTCTCAACGCTATGGATGAAAGTCTTCCGATTATCTCTGCAGTCTCTCCTCCATTCGACACGAATACTTCTATCGCCTCACCGCTATCATCAAAACTCACGGTTATGTAAGTTGTTCCGGTGTCGCCTTTGTACTTTCTTGTAACGGATCTGAGAGTCTTCTTTCTTGGCCTCGCTCTTAATTTGTGATGTTCATCGAGAACGAAGAAGTTAACCTTTGGCGCATCCTTTGTCTTGACATTTTTGTTTGCGTTCAAAACCTGCATTTGAAGCGATCCATCCCTGTATATGGTTATGCCACGCACATTTGATTTAAGAGCCCTTATGTAAATGTCAAGTATATCTTCAACCGTTGCCGAATTTGGCATATTTATCGTCTTTGATATGTTATTGTCGACGTAGTTTTGAAAGGCCTCTTGCATTTTCAAATGCGCTTCCGAAGAGATATCGTGGCTTACAACAAAAACTCTCTTTATTTTTTCGGGAATGCTTTGTATATTTTTCAAAGTCCCGTTCTCAATTATTTCTTTTTTCATATTTTCGTCAAGCAACTTTCCGAGTCTCTCGACGAGAATCTTGTTGACGTAGACAAGAGGCTCTTTTGTTCCATCGCTTTTGTTCATGTACCGGGTATATGCAAGCAAGAAATTCGGTTCAAGGCCTGAAGAGGTATCGGCTATATTCGATATGGATCCGGTCGGAGCAACCGTCATGACGGCAACATTTGAGAGTTCCACGAATTCTTTTTTCAATTCACCATCAAGATCAGAACTTCCCATTGCAAATGGTATAAATCCACCTTCCTGAGCGTATTTGCTTTTTTCGTAAAGCGGAAAATTACCCTTTTCCTTTCCAAGTTCGTAAGATGCCCTATGAGATTCAAGGGCAAGTTCTGCCATTAGATTGGAGGCAAATTTAAAGGCCTCTTCCGAATCGTAGGGTATGTTCATCATGTAAAGTAGATCGGCAAATCCCATTATGCCAAGGCCAAGTCTTCTCGATTCTTTGACGGCCCTTTCTATCTCTGCAAGTGGGAAAACATTGACATCTATGACGTCATCCAAAAACCTTATGGCTATCTTTGCGATCTGATCAAATGACGATTTGTCAAATGAACCTTCCACGTAGAATTTTGCAATATCTATTGATCCCAGATTACACGCCTCATAAGGAGGAAGGCCTATCTCTCCGCACGGATTGGTCGATTCTATGATCCTGTAAGGATAAAGCGGATTGTATCTGTTCATCTCGCTCAATATGGCAAGGCCCGGATCACCGCTTTTCCATGCGTTTTCGGCTATTTTCCTGAGCAATTCCCGTATTCTTACCTTTCTGACCACCCCGGATTTTGGATGAAAGAGTTCTATCTCCCCATCTTCTTCGTAAGAACTCAAAATCTTTTCCTTGTCCTTTATTCCAACGGAAATGTTGAAAAATTTAAGAACAGACTCGCCGGTGTTGTCTCTTTTTGCCTCTATGAATTCTTCGATGTCTGGATGATCTATATCAAGTATACCCATCAAGGCTCCTCTTCTTTTGTATCCTTGCTCAACGACGGCTATAGCCGAGTTGAAAACGTGCATAAAGCTGACCGGTCCTGATGCCCTACCTGACGTTCCAGCAACAAATGATCCCTTCGGTCTTAGAGAAGAAAAGTTAGATCCAACCCCTCCGCCTACCTTCGTTATCAAAGCATAGTTTTTGACGGCATCGAAGATGCCTTCTATGCTGTCTTCAACCGGAACAACGAAACAGGCACTTAACATATGAAGATGATTCCTCGATTTATATATCTTTTCGTAATCCTCAAGAGTCATTTCTTCAAGAGGTTTTCTTATCAACTCATTTTCAATACCGCTTCCGGCATTGAAAAGCGTCGGACTATTTGGAATGAAAAGTCTTGCATTTAAAATGGAGTAAAATTGATCTTCCCAGAATTTTATTTTATCCAGATCTTTATAATAAAGATACTCTGCAGATGCGATCACCCGGGCAACTCTGTGAGAAACGTCCGACCAGTCTTTTTCTATAAAAGTACCATTCTGATCTTTCCAGAAATACCTCTCCCTCAAAATATTTTCAGCATTCTCCGTGGGGCGAATTTTAGAAAACTTTTCAATGATATCGGCCAACATAAAATCCCTCCTTGAGTATGATCACATATAGTTTACCCTTTAAAGGTTACATCCAAAATATCCGTTGTTTTGGAATTTGACTACAAATAACTCCATCTTTGAAAAAGAAATCAATTTACATTTCGATCAATCAACTGGGAAATGGCTCTTGAATGAAAAAAAGATCGATCTTAACATGAAATGGCAAATAGTGTACAATTATATCGAACCGTTGTGGCAGAATGCACAAACACGTGGCTGGTGGCGTGTGGCAGATAGGTAAAAATCGAGAATTGACAATTTGCAATTATCAATTTACTCACTCGTCACCGATAGTTAAACATCTTAAATGCGAATGATTATTCGGCTTTTAAAGTTAAAATTTTATCTGAGAAAGGGTGAGATTATGATCGATGTTATTCTTTTACTTGGACTGCCGGCGTCGGGAAAATCAGAAATAAGAAGGCTAATGTCAGTTATGACCGAAAAAGAAAAGGAAGAATTGTTTCACATCGGAAAGACTTTAGACATAGATGACTTCCCTTACGTTTTTTTGATGAGACGAATAGATCAAGAACTTGAAAAAATGGGAGAAAAAAGGATATTTTATGAATCAGATCTTAAACCATTCAAAGATCCGAGAGATTGGCTTACCCTTACAAATCTGATAAATGAGGACTATGCCGATCTGACGCAAAAAAGAGATTTACCACAATCTGCCAGTTTCGTAATTCAAAGAATAGAAGATAGCGGCAAAATGGCCGGAATCTCTCCAAGGCTTTCAAATCTAACGGATAAAGTTCTTAAAAGTATAGAAAACACCATAGAAAAAGAATCAAAAAAACTTTTGAATGATAAATATTCAAACTACGGCAAAAATGGAACAGTAATAATCGAATTTTCAAGAGGAGGATCTGCAGGTTCAAAATTACCCCTTGATTTTCCATTTGGATATCAACACTCTCTTTCTTACCTAAGTGAAGAGATACTTGAAAGAGCGGCCATACTCTATGTCTGGGTAAGCCCAGAAGAATCGAGAAGAAAAAATTTGCAAAGATCTAATCCAGATGATCCCGGTTCCATTCTCCACCATGGTGTTCCGGAAGAGGTCATGATCAAAGAATACGGCACAGACGATATGATATGGCTCGAAGAAAATTCTGAAAAGTCCGGCACCGTCACGGTCTCGAAGGGTAAAAAGAAGTTTTATCTTCCCGTTGCCAATTTCGATAACAGAGATGACAAAACGACATTTCTGAGATCCTCTCCACAGACGTGGGATAAAAAACAGGTCGAGGCGATAAAATTATCTTTGAAATCAGCCTTTGACAGACTTACAAGATGAATAAACTTTATCCATTATAATCTGGACCTTATGTCCATCTTCAAAGGTCGGCACTTCTATATTCTCGTTTAAAGATTTGAAAAAGGCTATTAGAGAAGTCATATGGGCGTCTACCATAAAGCCGGAGGAAAGTTTGGGAGAAGGGTAATTTTGATCTACAAATCTGTAAAAATCATCTCTTAGAAGGCTTTCCTTCGAAGGATAAATCATTCTCGAATATTCGTCGAAAACCCTTGCTTTGTAAGGATCATTTGTGTCTATAAAAATGGATCCTCTTGATGCGTATATTTCAAATCTCATGCCTTCCTTTCCGGCTGCAAGGCGTGACGCTTCCAGCGTTCCAGCAGATCCGGACTTTAATTTGACGTATAGAAGGGCCCAATCATCGACATCAACTGTTCTTTCTTCAGATCCGCTCTTTCTTTTTTCAACTATTGTCCTGAAAGATGAATGAATCTCTTCAACGTCTCCAAGCAAAAAAAGTGTTAGATCTATTATATGGGATCCAAGATCAACAAGCGCTCCGCCACCGCTTTTGCTTTTTTCAAGCCTCCATGACATAGGCTTTGATCTGTCAAGATAACTCGAATGAAAGAATTCGCCACGAAATGCATAGACCTTTCCGATCATTTCCTGTTTTATGATCGAATGCGCCATGGCCACGGCGGGCATGAATCTGAGCATGAAAGCAATCTGATTTTTCATTTGGTATAACGAAAGGGTTTTTATAATCTCTTCCGTTTCCCTTGAATTCATTGCCAATGGTTTTTCGCAATAGACATGTTTCCCTGCCATCAAAGATTTGATTATTTGATCTTTATGAAGGAAATTTGGAGTGCAGATATCAACAACGTCTACATGTTCAAGCATAGATTCGAAACGATCCGTGATATTCTTAAATCCGAGATCTTCTTTCCAGTAAGATGGAGAGGTTGTATACAGGCCCTCGAGTCCGACTTCCACATCCGATCCTGCAAGTTTCATGTTTTTTATGGCCATAAGATGAATTCTCGCTATTCCACCAAGTCCAGAAAGTCCGTATTTTATCATACTAAACCTTCCAATCATTTTAATTGAACAAAAAAGCGGGCGCATGCCCGCTTTTTGGCAGATCAATATTCAGGAGGCATAGGAGGCATTTCTTTTTTCTCTTCCGGCTTTTCAACTATGGCAACTTCAGTTGTAAGCAACATGGAAGAGATTGAAGATGCATTCTGAAGGGCGCTTCTTGTAACCTTTGCCGGGTCTATTATGCCTGCCTCGAACATATCAACATATTTCCCTTTGAGCGCATCGTATCCGTAAGATTTACTCGAATTAGAAAGTACCTGATTTATAACGACGGCCCCATCAACGCCCGCATTCTGGCAGATTATCTTTATGGGCTCGCTCAATGCTTTTCTGACTATCATGGCACCGATCTTCTTTTCACCCTCGAGTTTCTCTTCGAATTTTTTAAGTTCTTCAGAAACTCTCAAAAGCGTTACTCCACCGCCTGCAACAATTCCTTCTTCAACGGCAGACTTCGTAGCGCTTAAAGCGTCCTCGATTCTTTGTTTTTTCTCTTTAAGTTCTGTTTCGGTGGCGGCACCAACCTTTATGACGGCAACTCCGCCAGACAATTTTGCCATTCTTTCCTGCAATGTTTCTTTTTCGTATTCGCTCGTTGTACTTTCAATCTGTGCCTTTATCTGGGCTATTCTATCCTTTATATCCTTTTCTTTTCCTGCCCCATCAACGATGAGAGTGTCATCTTTTCTTACTTTTACGCTCTTTGCACGGCCAAGCATATCGAGAGTCACATTGTCAAAGTCAAGACCTATTTCTTCGCTTATAACCGTACCGCCAGTCAATATGGCTATATCCTGCAACATGGCCTTTCTTCTGTCTCCGAAACCCGGAGCCTTTACAGCCACAACGTTGAGTGTGCCTTTCAATTTGTTAAGAACGAGTGTTGTAAGGGCCTCACCTTCAACATCTTCTGCTATTATCAGCAGCGGCTTGCCTGTCTGAGCAACTTTTTCAAGAATCGGTATCATCGGTTTTACAGCGCTTATCTTTTTATCTGTTATTAAAATAAATACATCGGAAAGGTTGGCTTCCATTTTTTCCGCATCTGTTACAAAGTACGGAGAAATATATCCACGATCGAATTGCATACCTTCGGTGAATTCAACATGTGTTTCCATCGTTTTCGAATCTTCAACGGTTATGACTCCGTCCTGGCCGACCTTGTCCATTGCCTCGGCTATGAGTTCTCCAATCTCTTCGTTGTTGGCGCTTATCGCGGCAACATGGGCGATATCAGTTCTACCGTTCAATTTTTTGCTCAATTTCTTTATCTCTTCGACTGCTTTTTCAGTCGCTTCCTGCATACCAATTCTCATTATCATCGGGTTGGTGCCGGCGGTTATATTCTTTATACCTTCTTTTATCATTGCCTCGGCCAAGACAGTTGCCGTTGTAGTTCCGTCACCGGCGGCATCATTGGTCTTCGTTGCGACTTCTTTTACAAGTTGGGCACCCAAATTTTCGAATTTATCTTCAAGATCTATCTCTTTGGCAATAGAGACTCCATCACTTGAAACTGTTGGAGAACCAAAACTTTTTTCAACAACGACATTTCTTCCTTTAGGACCAAGAGTTATTTTAACGGCACTCGCAAGTTTCTGAACACCTGTAAGTATAGATTGCCTTGCGTCTTGATCGAATTTGAGTAACTTTGGCATTATTCAATTACCTCCTTCATTTTTCAATCTTTGCGAGAACGTCATTCCAGTCGATAAGTATGTAGTCCTCGTCATCGATTTTAATCTCGTTTCCGGAATACTTTGCAAAAATGACAATATCTCCCACTTTTACGCTGATATCATCGCTGGTTCCGATCTCGATGACTTCGGCCCTTTGTGGTTTTTCCTTTGCATTTTCAGGAAGCACAATCCCTCCCGCAGATTTTGGCTCTTCCTTTATTGGCTTGATCAAGAGCCTTTCTCCGAGTGGTTTAACTTTCATCTTTGTACTCATTTTCAAGAAGACCTCCTTCCAAATTAGCACTCTTATACTCTCTCTGCTAATTATGTTATCGCACTTGAACTTCTATTCAAAGGTTCATTTAAGACGATTACAGTTAATTATACACGTTTAAAGACAATTATTCAAATATATTATAGTTTATCTTTTAAAATCTCTTTATAGCATGCCATGATAACTTTTCAACAATGAAAATATTCAGCAATTATAAGGCCTTAGATGAGTTTTCAACAATTTCAACAAAAGTTTTCAACAATTTAGATCTTTTATTGTTGAAAACTCAAAATCTTTCGGCAAAATATGGAAAAAATCGTTGTTGAAAACTTTTTAGAGATTTAAATGGCATTTTTTTCGATAACCATGCGGGATCGAACTCTTTTTTAATTGTTGGAGTGATTTGTACTTTTCAACAATTTATCCCCAAAATGCTTTTCAACAAGTTTTCAACAAAGTTTTCAACAATCAAATTATTCAGTAATAATAAGGCTTTGGATGAGTTTTCAACAATTTCAACAACGCATACTAATAAGAAAGATCTTAAAAATATATTATTATTATACAGAAAGGCAGGGTGATAAAATTGATATACGCGATAGGAGACATACATGGATGTTTAAATTCACTCGAAAGGCTCATTGAAAAAGTAAATCCTTCCACCGAAGACACGATAATCTTCCTCGGAGACTATATAGACAGAGGACCAAACTCGAAAGGCGTTGTTGAATTCCTTATAAGGTTTTCGTCAATATACAAAAATTCGATCTTCATAAAAGGAAATCACGAATGGATGATGACAGAATTTTACAAAACGAGAGATCCAAAAGATTGGGAATTATGGGAATACAACGGGGCAAGAAAAACAATTGAAAGTTATGGTGACATAGAAAAAATACCCCAATCACACATTGAATTCCTCCAAAAAACAAAGTTCTTTCATGTAGAAGGCAGATACATCTTTGTTCATGCGGGAGTAAAACCTTACGTGAAACTTGAAGATCAAAAAGATGAGGATCTTTTATGGATAAGAGACGAATTCATATATTCAGAAAATCCAATAAAAGACTATACAGTCGTATTTGGTCATACTCCCATGCAAAAACCACTTATAAAAAATGATAAGATAGGTATTGACACGGGATGTGTCTATGGAGGATATCTAACCTGCATAAGAATCAAAGACAGGAAAATATTTCAGGTGAGGTGCACAAAGTGAAGGCTATCTATCCGGGATCTTTCGATCCGATAACTTACGGACACATAGACATAATAAAAAGAGCATCAAAGGTTTTTGACGATTTCACAGTCGTACTTATGAACAACTTGAGAAAAAAGCCTCTCTTTTCCGTCGAAGAAAGACTTTACATGATAAAAGAATCGCTAAGCGGTATGAATATAAATGTAGACATTCACGATGGACTGCTTGTCCAGTATGTTAAACAAAACAACGTTAAAATAGCCATAAGAGGATTAAGGGCAGTCGGAGATTTTGAATATGAGTTTGAAATGGCCCTCGCAAACAGAGAAATGTGCCCTTCTCTTGAAATGATTTACTTTATGACTGACATAAAGTATCTTTTCCTTTCCTCTTCAATGGTAAAGGAAATAGCACAATTTGGAGGAGAATTAAAAGAATGGGTTCCACCAATAGTCGAGAAACAATTAAGGGAAAAATTTCAAAAGTTGTAGTGCTCTGCGGAGGGACATCTCCAGAAAGAGATGTCTCCATATCAAGTGGAAAAAATGTGCTAAAAGCACTTAAAAATCTTGGAATGAATTCCGAGATAATGATATGGAACGGAGATTTTAAAGAACTCGATGCGATAAATTCGATGTGTTTTATAATGCTTCATGGATCTCCAGGAGAGGATGGAAGCGTACAGAGATTCTTTGAAGAGAGAAATGTGCCATACACAGGATCTGATTCGAAAAGTTGCGAGATAACTATTGATAAGATCAAGACAAAAGAATACTTCCAAAAATTGAAGATCAAAACGCCAAAATGGTCCAGCGATCCATCTTCATTTCCATGTGTTTTCAAACCAAGGTTTGGAGGCTCGAGTATAGGCGTGAGGATCATCTTTTCAGAGACTGAAATAGGAAGATCTTCTGAAGACGGATTTTACGAAGATTACATAGACGGAAGAGAAATAACCGTATCAATCCTCGATATAGATGGGATTCCAACTGTTTTACCGATTTTAGAGATAATTCCGAAGGGGAAGTTCTACGATTACGAATCAAAATATTCTCCTGATGGTTCTAAATTGATAACGCCAGCTCCGTTGAACTTTTGGGAAAGAAGTGAAATCGAAAAAGCGGCGCTGAAGGTTTATAAAGAAATTAACTGCAGGGGATTTGCAAGAATAGATGGTATAATTTTGAATGGTGAATTTTATTTTCTCGAAGTAAATGCAATACCCGGCATGACTCCAACAAGCGATCTTCCGGCATCGGCCCGTGCGTTTGGTCTCGAGATGGAAGATGTTGTGATTGAATTGTTGTATTCAGCAATGAGGAGGTAATTGAATTGGAATTTCACGCAACGACCGTTATAGTCGTCAGAAGAAATGGAAAAACTGTCATGGCCGGAGACGGCCAGGTTACAACCGGTGATACGATAATGAAGGCAACGGCTAAAAAAGTTCGAAGACTTGGGGATGGAAAGATAATAGCAGGTTTTGCTGGTGCCGTTGCAGATGCTTTTACACTTTTTGAAAGATTTGAAGTTAAATTGAGAGAATCTAATGGCGTGCTTTCGAAGGCAGCCATAGAACTTGCCAAGGATTGGAGAATGGATAGAGCACTAAGAAGGCTTGAGGCGCTTTTGATGGTTGCCGACTCACAAAGCATATTTTTGCTTTCCGGCAGCGGAGAGGTAATCCAGCCAGATGAGCCCATAATGGCAATAGGATCTGGAGGAAATTATGCTCTCGCCGCCGCCCGCGCGCTTTACAGGAATACAGATATGAGCGCTCACGATATTGCCATTAAGTCGATGGAAATAGCGAGTGAAATATGTATTTACACAAATTCGAATATAACAGTTGAGGAACTGTAAGGAGGAGTTCAATGAACATAGATGAGTTAACTCCAAAGGAAATAGTCGAGGAACTTGACAAATACATAATAGGCCAAAAAGAGGCAAAAAAAGCGGTATCGATCGCTTTGAGAAATAGAATAAGAAGGATGAAACTTCCCGAAGACATGCAAAGGGACGTTCTCCCAAAGAATATCCTTATGGCCGGGCCGACTGGCGTTGGAAAAACAGAAATTGCGAGGAGACTTGCCCAGCTTTCCGGAGCACCGTTTATAAAGGTTGAGGTTACGAGGTATACCGAGGTGGGTTACGTTGGTAAATCCGTCGACTCGATAATAAGAGATCTTGTCGAAGAAAGTATAAACAGAGTTAAATCCGAAATGGCCGTAACCGTTGAGGAAGGAGCGAAACAGGCTGTAGAAGAAAGGATCTTGGATACTTTGGTTCCGGAAAGTGTAAAGAGGCCGGTAATGGGTGGAATAATGTCCTTTTTTCAGAGCGCGCAGCCACAGGTATCTCCCGAAGTTCACAGAGCTGCTCTTTCGAAACGCGAAGAGATGAGACAAAAACTGAGAAGTGGGGAGATCGAAGATTTGGAAATAGAAATAGAGGTTGAAGATACAACGCCGATAATGCCAATGATAGGTGGCATGAGCCCGGAGGATCTTGGAATAGATCTTCAGGACATGTTCGGAGGAATGATACCAAAGAAGATGAAAAAGAAACGTGTTAAAATAAAGGATGCAAGAAGGATTTTGCTTCCGATTGAATCGGAAAAGTTGATAGACAAGGATCGTATGATCCAAGAAGCGCTTGAAAGAGCTCAGTACAAGGGAATAGTCTTCTTAGACGAGTTTGACAAAATAGTTGGATCCAATTCGAGATCTGGACCGGATGTATCAAGAGAAGGCGTTCAAAGGGATCTTCTTCCGATAGTTGAAGGAACCACGATTTCCACCAAATATGGTCCGGTCAAAACCGATTACATACTTTTCATAGCGGCAGGCGCATTTCACATGTCAAAACCTTCGGATCTTATCCCTGAAATTCAGGGAAGGTTTCCTATAAGGGTCGAACTCGAGGCGCTTACGCAAAATGACTTCGAAAGGATACTTGTCGAGCCAAAGAATTCATTAATTCATCAATACAAAGCGCTTTTGGAAACAGAAAATGTCGAGGTTATTTTCACGCCCGATGGAATATCTGAGATAGCGAGAATAGCCTACGAAGTTAACACGAGACAGGAAAATATCGGGGCCAGAAGACTTTACACTGTTATGGAAAAGGTGATGGAGGATATCTCGTTTAACGCTCCAAAGGTTGAAAGTCCCGTTAAGATTGATAAAGATTACGTCATAAGCAAAGTTGGTCATATCGCCACAGATGAAGATTTAAGTTCTTACATATTGTGAAAAGGAGAGAATTTTATGTTAGAAGTTGTGGAAGAAAATAAGAACGTCAAAATTTTGAAGATTTCTATGCCGCATGAAGTTATAGATAAGGCAAGAGATGAGGTCTACGAAGAGATTTCAAAAGATATAAAAATCAAAGGTTTTAGACCTGGCATGGCACCGAGAAACCTTATCAATTCCATAATAGGAATTGATAAGATAAATGAGATGATAAAAGAACATGTTGCCGACGAGGCATACGAAGAGATCATAGAAGAATACCTCAAAACGCCTCAAGGCGAGGATGTAATACTTCCTCCACGATTAAAGTCTGTTGAACTTGGAGGCAATGCGGAGGTAACCTTTGAGATTCATTTATTTCCAAAGGTCGAGATCGAATCCATGGATAATGTCGAGATCACGATTCCAAAATTACACGATGACAAAGACAAAATGCTCAATGATTCACTCGAAGACTTAAGAAAAGAAAAATCAATTCTCATTCCAAAAGATGGAAATATAGAGATAGGAGATCAGGTAGAGATAGAGTATCAAGATCTAACCGGCAAGGATCCAGAAAAAAAGGAACTTGAACTCAAAGTTGCAAAACCGGAGGAAGGGAATATCTTTTCTTACCTTGTGGGTAAAAAGGCCGGAGATGAATTCGATTTTTCCACTGTCGCTGAAAATACTGGAAATACGACAAAATTGCACGTCAAAATCTTGAAAGTGTATTCTGTCAAATTGCCAGACCTTGATGATAACTTCGCAAAGATGGTCGATGATAAATATGAAACGCTTGAGGATCTTAAAAATGGTCTAAGATCTCAAATAGATAAGGTCGTAGATGGTTTTACCGACTCTTTAAAGACAGATGAAGTGCTCAACGAGTTAGTCAAAAAGACGAAGTTAGATGTTCTCGATTCAACTATAGATTACTTCATAGATTACGTCATAGAAAAAAAGAAAGAGGATAAAACGTATGATAAAGAATTAAAAGAGAAATTCAAAGGAGATGAAAAGGCCTTCAAGGATTCAATAAGAAACGATGTAATAAATTACATGAAATTAGAAGGGGCCATAAAACTAATCGCGAAGGAAAGGTCTCTCGACGTATCGGATGAAGAGATCTTCGAAGAAGCGAGAGAGACATACGAAAAATCAAAGATAAGTGATGAAAGGCTAAAGGTTATGTTAAAGAAGGATTCGGATCTTTACCAATCTATAAAGCGCGATCTTATATCCCACAAAGTTGCAAAAGAATTACTGAAGAATGCCATTGTCAAGGAATCGGATGTGGATGAAATTTCCGAAGATACAGAAGAAATCGAAGAAGAGAATGAAAAGGAAAGTGAGGGATCAAATTGAAAATAGGCGATCAAACGATTCCTATAGTCATAGAAACAACGGGGAGAACAGAACGAGCATACGATATATACTCGAGACTTTTAAAAGATAGGATAGTTTTTCTCGAAGGCGCCATCGATGATATGACATCGAGCCTTGTGGTAGCCCAGTTGCTATTTCTCGAAGCAGAGGATCCTGATAAAGACATATACATGTACATAAATTCTCCCGGCGGATCTGTCACAGCAGGTCTTGCAATTTACGATACGATGCAATTTTTAAAATGCGATGTTGTAACGACAGCGATAGGATCTGCCGCTTCAATGGCAGCGGTTATCCTTGCCGCTGGAACAAAGGGAAAGAGATATGCCCTTCCACATGCGACAGTCATGATTCACCAGCCACTTGGGGGTGCCGAAGGTCAGGCCAAAGATATAGAGATACGTGCAAAAGAAATAATGAGGATAAGAGACGAATTAAACAACATTCTTGCAAAACATACGGGTCAGCCTCTTGAGAAGATAGAAAAGGATACGGATAGAGATTTCTTTATGAATGCCAAAGAGGCTCTCGAATATGGTTTGGTGGACAAAATAATAGCGTCTAAAAGAGGCATAGAAGGAGATTCAAAGTGAAGAATGAGAAATTTTGTTCTTTTTGTGGTAGAGGGGCCTCGGAAGTAAATAGGCTTATAGCGGGGCCCAACGATGTTTACATCTGCGATGAATGTATCGAGTTGTTTCATGATATTCTTCATGATCACCAATCTGAGACGCAGAAAAACACAAACAAGAAACTTCCGAGTCCGGTTGAAATAAAGGATGAACTCGATAAATACGTTATAGGTCAGGAACGCGCGAAGAAAGCGATAAGTGTTGCCGTCTACAACCATTATAAACGCGTTTTCATGAACAAAAAGTTTGATGACGTCGAGATAGAAAAATCGAACATAATGCTCATAGGGCCAACCGGATCAGGAAAAACGCTCATTGCCCGCGTACTCGCCAAAGTTCTGGATGTTCCTTTTGCGATAACCGATGCAACGCCGCTTACGGAGGCCGGATACGTTGGGGAAGATGTCGAAAATGTCATCTTAAGACTTTTGCAGGTTGCCGATTTCGATATAGAAAAGGCGCAGCATGGGATAATCTACATAGACGAGATCGATAAGATAGCGAGAAAATCTGCCAATGTTTCCATAACGCGTGATGTTTCTGGCGAGGGAGTCCAGCAGGCTCTTTTAAAAATAGTCGAAGGCACAATTGCAAATGTACCACCCCAGGGAGGAAGAAAACATCCATACCAGGAATTCATAAAGGTAGACACAACAAATATACTTTTCATAATCGGAGGGGCCTTCGACGGGCTTGAAGAGATAATAAGATCAAGAGTTCAGCAAACGACCGTTGGTTTTTCCGCGAATATAAAGTCAAAGCGTGATGAGGATATAAATTCGCTTCTCAAACAGGTAACACCCGATGATCTTGTCAAATACGGAATGATGCCTGAATTCGTTGGAAGGTTCCCGATAATATCCACTCTCGATCAACTTAACGAAGAGCAACTTGTAAGGATTCTCGTAGATCCCAAGAATGCCGTTGTGAAACAGTACAAAAAGCTCATGGAATTGGATGGCGTTGATCTTGAATTTGAAAATGACGCTCTCAAAGAAATTGCAACAATAGCAAGAAAGCGCGGAACTGGCGCAAGAGGACTTAAAAGCGTTATAGATGAAGTGATGATGGAGGTAATGTTTAACATTCCACGACTTCAAAATGTCAAAAAAGTTATTGTTACGGCCGAATCTATAAGAGAGGGGAAAGAACCTCTCATCGAAATGAGGGAAACTGCCTAATGGCCTTTATTCTTGGAATCGAAAGTTCGTGCGATGAAACATCTGTTGCGATAGTTGAAAATGGAGAAAAAATCATTTCGGAAAAGACAGCCTCACAGATAAATATACATGCCCTTTACGGAGGCGTTGTGCCGGAGATCGCATCGAGGTATCACCTCGAAAAGATCTCTATCCTTACGAAAATGGTCTTTGACGAATCTAAAATAGATCCTAAGAAGATCTCCGCTGTGGCTGTAACTTACGGTCCAGGTCTGGTCGGACCTTTGCTTGTTGGATTATCTTACGCAAAGGGCCTTTCTTACGCTTTGAAGGTCCCTCTTATAGGCGTGAATCACATGATAGGTCATCTCAATGCTGTCTTTCTTTTTGATAGAAATATAGATTTTCCTTGCATGGTTTTGATGATCTCCGGTGCTCATACCGAGATAGTTTACATGAGATCTTTGAATGATTTTGAAATAATAGGAAAATCCATAGATGACGCTGCGGGAGAGGCCTTTGACAAGGTTGCAAGAATGTTGGGACTTCCATATCCCGGAGGACCGCAAATCGACAGGGCATCTAAGGGAGGAAGGCCTTCCTACAACTTTACAAGGCCGAAGACTGAAGGAAAGTACGATTTCAGTTTCAGCGGATTGAAGACTCATGTACTTTATTTTCTAAGGGACAACAAAGATTTCAAATTGGAAGATGTGGCCTCTTCATTTCAAGAGACCGTTGCTTCTATTCTCGTTGACAAGGTTGTTGAAGCAGCACTTGAGTACAAAGTTAAAGATGTCATTGTGGCAGGAGGGGTTGCAGCCAATTCAGCAGTCAGAAGAAAGACTGAAGAGGCTTCTTTGAAAAATAATCTTTCCTTTCATTTTCCTCCTTTGAAATACTGTACAGATAACGCTTCCATGATAGCAGCCGCTGGTTGGCACGAGTACAAAGAGGGAAGATTTGCGAGTTTAGATCTGGAAGCGGTTCCAAATCTGGAGGTCTGAATGCGCCTTTCTTATGGAAGCGCCCGTGTGCTCGGGCTTATAAATTCAGGGCCTCTTTTGAAGATGGAAACGATTTACACGATGTTTGGCGAAAGGTGCCTTTTCAACTGTGCCTACTGTACCCAGGCAAGAGAAAGTAAATCCTCCGAGGAATTCCTATCGAGAATTTCATGGCTTCACTTTGAGATGGGAGAAATAATCTCTGCCATAGAAAGATCTAATGAGATAAAAAGAATATGTCTTCAGGTTGTCTCTTCGCCTAAGGTTAAAGAGGAGGCTTTTGAATTCATAGACAAGGTAAGAGGTTTTAACATACCTATTTCTGCAAGCGTTAGAATTTCTCGATTCACAGAAGCAGAAGAATGGTTTGATCGCGGGATAGAGATTCTTGGAATGGCGACTGATGTCGTGAATGAAAAGTTTTTTGAACTTTACCGCGGTGGAAGTTTAAAAAAACATCTGGAATTGATCGAAGAGGTTGCAAAAAAATATCCCTCTAAAGTTACAACACATCTTATAGTTGGTCTTGGAGAAAGCGAAAGGGAAGCAGTTGAATTTCTTCAAAAAATGCATGATATTAAAGTAAACGTTGGATTATTTGCCTTTACTCCTATGAAGGGCACAAAACTTGAAAATTTAAAAAGGCCGGATTTAGATTCTTACAGGCGTATTCAAATCGCAGCATATCTTTTGAAAAACGATCTTTCGAATCTCTCTCTTTTCGAATTTGAAAGTGGAAAGATAATTTCTTTTGGGTACGATATTTCGAATATTCCATTTTCTGCCTTTAAAACATCTGGGTGTCCGAATTGCACAAGGCCTTATTACAATGAAAGACCGGGGAAAGAGATTTATAACTTCTTTGAGGTGAATTGATGAAAAAGAGTCTTTTTCCATTAATCTTGATTTTGACATTTGCGTCTTTGGCTTTCGGAATTCAGGTTACCATTTTGACCGTTCCTCCACAATCTATGGTTTATGTGAATGGAACCCTCGTGGGCCAGACGAGTTTAAATGGAACTATCGTCGTGAATTTGAATGCGATATCGAATATAAGTGTCCAGAATGTAGGCTATCTTCCATTCAATTTTGTCTACGATCCTTCTTCGGGCTCAACCGTTGTTGTGGTAAATCTCCAGCCACTTTCTTACATTTCGATCTTTACGCATCCTTCGGGAGCGAATGTATTCATTGATAAAGATCTATTCATAAGTCCGGCAACTGTCACCGTAAGTCCAGGTCTTCACAGAATTTTGATTGAAAAAAATGGATATTTATCTAAAACACTCACCGTTTCCGCCGTCCCCTTTCAGGTCACGAAAACGAGTGTTGAATTAATCCCGTCAGGAAAGATAAATGTGAACACCGATCCATCGCATGCCCAAATTTTTATGGATGGGCAGTATGCGGGAATAACTCCGTTCTCGACTGTACTTAATCCGGGAACTTATTCATTGACTTTGAAGGCTACAAACTTTTCGGAAATATCGACATATGTTAGCATCTCTCAAAATTCCACGCCCCAAACTTTGTTTTTTAAAATGAAAAAAATCGTTGATGTAACTATAGATTCATCTCCATCAGGCGTTTTTGTGAATTTAGGCGGAATTAAATTCAATACCCCAAAATCACTCAAAGTGCCATCTGGAACTTATACCTATACAGCGAGTCAGGTATACTTTCAAAGCAAAAGCGGGACTCTTTCGATCTTTTCGAGTGGAACTTACACGATCTTTTTGAAACCTATGACTTCTCTTGTGGTTTTCTCTTCAAATCCTCCTGGTGCCGCCGTCGAGATCAACGGAAAACTTCTCGGACAGACTCAATTTTCGAAGCAGATGCCTTACGGTATCTACAATGTTAAGATGATAGGGGATAATTCAAAAATATGGTTTGGACGGGTAAATGTGGATCAACAGGTCGTCAACGTTTACGGGGACATGGTAAATGCCGGCATGATAACCGTTAACGCTACACCTTCGCAGAATACGCTTGTTCACATTGGATCGATCTGGTCTACTCTTCCCGCAACGCTTAACGCTTCCGTCGGAATTTATCCCGTTGAATTTTACAATCCCGAATTTCCTCCGAAGACAATCTATGTTAAAGTTAATGGCGGAAGTATTACGAATATTTATGAATATTTACAACCTATGGGAACGATCTTTGTCGGCAGCACACCTCCTGCCAGCGTGAATTTGAATGGTAAATTCATAGGCAAAACGCCGATTTTTGATTTTAGATTGCTTCCCGGGACTTATCAGATCGATATTTCATGGCAGGATGGAAGTTTAAGCAGAGTTTTGAACGTTCAGGGCGATGGGTTTTACAATCTCTACTTTACAGATCCTTCGTTTGTGGATGTCAAATTCATTTCATTTCCAGATCCCGTCAAAGTTGTACTGGATAATGGAAGTGAAGGCTATACCCCCTTTGCCGTTAAAATGTCGAGAGGAATTCATACCTACAAAGTCTACGATCTTTTTGGAAATCAAATAAGTACCGGAAAAATAGACACGAGATTCATGAATCCAAAATCTTACTTTTTCATAGGAGGATGATATGAAAAGATTTTTGATTTTTTCGCTTGTTTTACTTCTGCCTCTTATCATGATGGGCAGCATGGTGATAAATGATGTCTCTCCCTCTTCCGATCTATATCCTTATGTTGTGGAAATGGTTCAGGACAACATTATGTCGCTTGATTCAAATAATGATTTTAACGGTTCTCTTGTTGTTACGCGCGCCGATCTTGCAAGAATTCTTTCTAATCTCTTGAATTACCTTCAGGGAAGAATTCAGCCTGCCGCCCAGATTTCTCAACCAACTGTTCAGGGAACATCCGTTTCACCAGAACTTTTGATGAAGATCCAGCAGATAGAAAACACCGTGAGCAAATACCCTAATATTCAAGCCTATATAACGAATCAAGCAAGCACTCTGAGCGTGCTTTCATCGGAGGTCAACCAGATATATTCTCAGGTTGCCGTCATTCAAAATATCCTTTCTTCGCTTCCTGCCGTTCAAAATGTCCCATCATCTGGCATTTTATCAAAGATAGTAGATAGAGTGTCGAATGTCGAAAGTAATCTCAATGCGCTTTCAGCCAACTACACGTCTCTTTCTGCGACTGTTTCGAATCTTCAGCAGGAGATCAACAGCATGAATGTGAGTTCTTCTTTAAATTCTCAAATCAAAAATCTCGAAAATGAAAATGCGGCTTTAAAATCAAAAGTTTCATCTCTTGAATCTACCTTGGGAAGTATATATTTCTTCCAAGCCGTTGAGATAATAGCCGTCGTAGGCGCGTTGGCTTACGTACTTTTTGTTAAATGAGGAAACGATGAAGGTCATTGATCTGGTAAAAAAGCAGAGGATCTTGTCGATAGAAGTGATTCCTCCGGACAGGGGAAAAGACATAGACGAAATCTTTTCAGCCATAGATGAGATAATGGAATTTTCTCCTTCATTTATAAATGTAACGCGTCACGCTCCCGAGATAGATTACCTCGAATTTGGAGACAGAATAATAAAAGTGCCAAAGATAAAAAGACCAGGAACGGTCGGAGTGAGCGCGGCGATAAAGAACAGATACAACGTTGATGTCGTTCCACACGTGCTTTGTCTTGGAATGAATAAATTTGAAATAGAGGATATGCTTATAGATTTGAAATACCTCGAAATAGAAAATCTCTTTGTGATAAGGGGAGAATTAGAAAATAGAAAAGAGATGGCCTCTGAAAAGGATGGATATAACCATGCTGATGAACTCGTTGCTCAAATTTCTAAGATGAATAAGGGAATATATCTTTATCCGGTTGAAAATCCAAAGTCCACCAACTTTTGTATAGGAGTTGCCGGATATCCGGAAAAACATTATGAGGCATTGAATCTTGAAGAAGACTTGAAATATCTCAAAAAAAAGATCGATGCCGGCGCCGATTACGTTATAACCCAGATGTTTTTTGATTTTGAAATTTACAAGAATTTCGTTGAAAAGGCAAGAGAAATTGGCATAAATGTGCCTATAATTCCCGGGATTAAGCCTATCGTTCAATTTAAATCGATGGTAAAGATTCCGAGTACCTTCTTCGTTACCATCCCCAAAGAATTCGCCTCTGCAATGCAAGAGGCAAAAACGCCTCAGGAAGAGTTTAAAACGGGCACACGGTACATGTCAAAACTTGTCGATAAACTTTTAAATTACGGTGTGCCGGGTATCCACATATTTACAATGGGAAAGGGAAAGTCTACCAAAGCGCTGCTTGAAGCCGTCTACAAATAGAATGGCACATGAAGATCAAATTGAATTTACATTTCTTTCACACAATAAACCTTGACATAAAAGGTCGTGATAAAATATACTGTATATAGGTATTGGAAAACTCTTTATAATTCAATTTATATAAAAGTTGCGATAAGGAGATGATTTTGAGTGGCTTTAAAGGTAAAAATATATTCTACGCCAACGTGTCCACATTGTAAAGCGGCAAAGAATTATTTTAAATCTCTTGGAATTTCATTCGAAGACGTGGATGTTTCAAAGGATCAAAGAGAGGCAGAACTTATGGTAAGGAAGACACATCAGTATGGTGTGCCGGTTATAGAAATTGGGAATCAGATCGTTATAGGTTTTGACAGAAACAAGATCGACAGAATTTTAGGGGTGAGGTAAAGGACAGAAGAGTTTAGAATTCAAATATCTTTGCTCAACAAGTACCTTTACATAAGATCGCACGCGTTACAAAGGAGTATAGAAAGAGAGATAGGTCTCGATAATTTAAAATCTTTACTTGAGTCTAAAGAATCTCGGGCTACCTTTCAGAGAAATGGAAGGATAAGAATTGAAGACGATGAGATCGTCGCCATAATTCAGATTGAAGGTGACGATCTCGTTTTGATCACCGCATTTAAAAATTCGTAATCGACAACCTGAAATGTATTTAATCTGTTATTTGAAGAGATCCTCCATTCAACTGTTATAGGCGTTGCAAAATCGGGCTGCAATCTGCCTTTTTCTATCCAGTATCTTGCCTTCGGATCGTTGTAGATACCGGGATTTGCAATTATCTTCAATTTGATAGGCCTATCGACGATATCAACATTTGATATCTGCGGTATCTTTGAGATCTCCGATTTCACTGAATTCATAACATCTTCCTGTGGAAGAGGAGACAGATTTATAAGGGCTAAATTCTTAGAAAGAGGGCCTACGATCTTCACATTTGCAATTTCAAAATTTAAATCGATATTATTTAAGATTTTCATTAGCGCTACATTTGCATCGTAAACGGATTTACCATGAAATTCAAAAGATGACATCATTTTTAAAAGATGTTTTAAGATGCATCCTTCTCTTTTTGCATTTTCTCCTATTTTGTTTATCTTGATACCCAAGATCTTTGCAATCTCTTCGATCTGGGTCCTCGACAAAGAGGAAAGAGGAGAATAAAATCCATTGTTCATCTTTATTCCCTGCTGGCCCCATGTGTCTTCAAGTTCGGCGCCAGTTACAACTATACCATTTGCATACTTTTTGACGCTCTCAAGTTTCGGCCCGCGTGTGCACGC
>PNIW01000121.1 GCA_002878315.1 Mesoaciditoga sp.
ATGATGTCATAATACATCTTCCGCAGCCATACGCTCCATTCCTTTACATACTTGCAGGACCTGTGTCGAACTGGTCTTCAATTCTTGATAAGAAATGGGCGGCCGATCATAACGCGTGGGACGGTAAGGCCAGTGATTGGTGGTATTATCATAATCCAGAACAGAGTAACGATCCACTCGGAAATATAGAAAATGGCACAGGACCATACATGGTTCAATACATAACGCCGGGGCGAGAGGTTACATTGAGAAGATTTGACGAATACTGGCGTGGTCCTGCAAAGATCAAATATGCAGTTGTGAAGTACATAAATGAATTCACGACCAGTTTGCTCGATCTTCAGGCGGGGCAAGCAGATGCAATAAGCGTTCCTTTGCAAAATCTTTCTGAAGTTCAGGGTGTAAGTGGGGTCAACGTCGTTACTGGTCTTCCAACGCTCGGAGTTTACGGCATAGCCTTCCAGTGGAACATAGCCTCTCAGGGTAATCCGTATATAGGCTCTGGTAAACTTGATGGCAACGGAATTCCGCCTGATTTCTTCTCCAATTTGGATGTCAGAAAGGCATTTGAATATCTCTTCCCGTACAAATTGTTTATTCAGCAGGCTTTAAATGGCATGGCACTTCAGCCTAACAGTGCTATAATAAAGGGATTGTTAGGATACGATCCATCTTTGCCGACCTATGAACAAAATCTTGAAAAGGCTGCCGAGTATTTCAAGAAGGCTTACAACGGCGAATTGTGGCAAAAAGGTTTTAAATTCACGGCCGTCTATGATACAGGAGATACAACCCATCAACTTGCCCTTCAGGCTTTGAGCGATGCCGCGAGAAGGTTAAATCCGAAATTTCAGATAAACGTTGTGGGAGAGTTGTGGTCGAATTATCTTGCAGATGAGATTTCTCAGAAACTTCCGATGTTTATAGCGATATGGTTCGCGGATTATCCAGATCCTTACGATTTTGCAGATGCATTTTACGCTTCCACTGGTGCATACAGTGCGAATTTCGGACAGAATTACATAAATTTCGCCCAGAAAAATATAGACCCGCTTGTAAGCCAACTTATAAACACGATTGAACCTTCACAAAGGGCAAAGATCGCCCAAAAATTAACGCAACTCGATCATGACAATGCGCTCTACATATGGACAGATCAGCCAGAAGGTTACTGGGTTGCGAGATCGTGGGTTAAAGGATGGTATTACAACGCAGAGATTGCCGAGATGGGACCTTATTTCTACGTACTTTCAAAGTGATAAATCAAAAATTAAAGGGTGGCATTAAGCCACCCTTTTGTCATTTCTTTAGAGTTAATCTGGTATAATTTCAAAAAGGAGGCATTATGAATAACATTTCACATCTTGTAAAAAGTGAAGATTTGAATCATCATGGGACATTATTCGCCGGTAAGGTTGCTGAATGGTTTGTTGAGGCGACGTACATAGAGGCAAACCTTGCCTACAGGCATCCAGAAAATCTTGTATGTCTTAAAATACACGGCCTCAAATTCGTCAAGCCGATAAAAAGTGGAAGTATAGTCAACATTAAAACGTCTCTTGCCTATACGGGCCGTACGAGCATAATGGTTTACGGAAAGATATACAACGCTCTAAAGCCGGAAGATGTCATGGCCGAAGGATTCGTCACCTTTATTTCCGTCGATGAGGAAGGAAAGAAGCAGCCGCACAACATAAATTTCGTTCCACAAACTGAAGAGGAGAAAGAAATCTATCAAAAAGCGCTTGATTTAAGAAAAAATGAACTTCAAGGTCAATAAGGAGGATGTCGTGAATTACAAAGCGGAATTGATCCTGAAGACAGACTCCATTTTGACTGAAGGTCCTTCTTGGGATGAAGATAAAAAATTACTTTACTGGGTAGACATAGAGGGCAAAAAGGTTCATATCTTCGATCCTCAGAGAAGCGTAGATAAAGAGATAAAAGTTGATCAATACGTTGGGGCAGCCGTTCCAACGAGATCTGGAGAACTCCTTCTTGCCATGAAAAATGGCTTTTATTTCTTGAATGTCGAAGATGGTCGTCTGACATTCATTTGCAATCCAGAAAATGATAAACCATACAACAGATTTAACGATGGAAAGTGCGATTGCATGGGAAGATTTTTTGCAGGTACTATGTCTTTAAATGAAACTGATCCAACCGGCGCTCTTTACTGTCTTGAGAAAGATATGACGATTCGGAAAGTCCTCGAAAATGTGACGATCTCAAATGGTATAGCTTGGAGTCCGGACAACAAAACGATGTATTACATAGATTCGCCAACTAAACGCGTTGACGCATTCGATTACGATCCAAAAACAGGAAATGTATCTAACAGAAGGACTGTTATTGTAATTGAGGAAGGCGTTCCGGATGGGATGACTTCAGACTCGGAAGGAATGCTCTGGATAGCCCATTGGGGTGGATGGCAGGTCTCAAGATGGGATCCGTACAGGGGGAAAAAGATCGCATCGGTTAAACTTCCCGTAGAAAAAGTCTCGTCATGTGTATTCGGAGGAGTGGATCTTGATGAACTGTATATAACGACGGCAAGAAAGGGAGATGTTAAGAATCAACCCTACGCCGGTAGTATCTTTGTCGTAAAGACCGGAATCAAAGGCGTTCCAACCTACAAATATTGTAGATGATCTAATAAATTCGGGATGGGAGTAAAATATATAAAAGAGGTGTTATCTTGATCCCGAAATTCATCGAACTGTCCAAGGAAGAAAATGAAATTATCGGAAAATACTCATCTGTTCTTGAAAAGAGGGCAGATGTCTTTTCCGATAAATTCATTGAATGGCTAAAGACGAATAAAAGATTTTCTCATATCCTTGAAAAGTATCCGCACGATAAGATGAGAAAAGGCATATCTATAGGTTACAAAAGCATAATTGCACCTTCAAAGGGATGGGAAGAAAACTTTAAACATCTAAGTGAAGTGCACTACGCAATAGGCCTCTCTTCGGACGATCTGATAGAGGTCTATGATATGTATTTTGATGATATTGGAGATGGAATAGAAGCACTCGAAATAGATCCGTCTGAAAAGTTGATGCTTAAATGTGCCGTAAGGAAGCGTTTGGAGAAAGAGATGTTTGATCACATAAATGCCTTTCAGGAACTCCAAAAGAGAGTTCTTGAAGATCGCGAGAGATTTTACAAAGCCATAACAGACATAAGCAAGATGATAAATGAATACGAGGATAATATCTCTTTGGAGAATATGCTTCGTGAGATAGCGACCATAGTTGTACTCGACATAGATCTCGACCTTGTATGGATAGGAAATGCGAAACCGCAAGACAAATGGATGAATATCATAGCCTCCGCTGGGAAAGCGACTGGATATTTAAAAGACATAAAGATCTCGCTTGATCCTTCAACTCCAGAAGGAAGAGGTCCAGCAGGAATTGCCCTTATGACAGGGAAACCTTACGTTTTAAATGATTTTGATGTCACAATCTTCAATCCTTGGAAGGAAAGGGCAGATGCGTACAATCTTGGTGGGAGTGCAAATGTTTCGTTCAAAACGCGTGATGGAACTATATGGAATATTTCGATGTACAATGAAAAAGGCAAAAAATTTCCGGAAAAGATAGAAGATCTTCTAACAGATCTTTCTATTGAGATAAGATTCCTCATAGAACATAACAAAAAAGAACAGGAGTTGAAAAAACTCAGAAATTACGAAAGGGCTCTTGTAAAAATCCAAAGGTTATTGATAAAAAATCCTCCTCCCGAAATGATTTACAACTCCGTTGTAAGGATAATAAATGCCTACACTGAAAATTCCCATACAATTCATATAACCGTTCCAGATCCGAATTCAGAATGGATGAAGACTGTCGCGGCCGCCGGAGAAGGAGCCGATATATTTCTTAATTCAAGACTCATCTCTACCGATCCGCAAAGATTTCCCCAAGGCCAATTTTCAACATCAAAATGTTTTAGAGAGGGCAGGGTTGTAATAATGAATCCTCAGAATGAGCCGCAATTCGTGAAGTTTTGGGAGATCCATCCAGAGTTGAGCATAAGATCAGTCGGCAGTTGGCCGATATTCGAAAAGGGAATAAAGAATCCTGTGGCAGTTCTGACAATAGGAAGCCGCGATCCCGATTACTTTTCTGAAGATCTCATAACTCTTGTAGATCAGACCGTATCGAGTATAGAGATGGCAATAGATCAGTACAGATCGAAAGAGAAAATAGAATGGATGGGTCTTCACGATCCGCTTACGGGACTTCCCAACAGAAGTTTCTTCGAGCAATCATTTCAAAACGCGATCAAAAGGGCAGATCGGGAGAAAAAGAATCTCGGAATAGGTCTTATGGATATAGACAATTTCAAGGAGTACAACGATACCTTCGGACATATAGCCGGAGATGAACTGCTCAAAAGAATAGGGCTTTCTCTTAGCGTAATTTTAAGAGGCGGAGATGTTGTTGCAAGGCTTGGCGGAGATGAATTTATATTACATGTTATTTTCGATGATCCTAAAGAATTGGATTCGATAACGGCAAGAATAAGGGAAAAATTGTCTTCAGTAGATGATAAGATGACTATTTACTTCAGCATCGGCTGGGCGGTTTATCCTTTAGAATCGAAAGAACTTTATGAACTTATAGATATAGCAGACAAAAGAATGTACGATCAAAAAAGAATCGCCAAAAAAGGCGTTTAAAAGGGAGGTTTGAAATGGAAATAACAGATGAACTTGTCGAGCATCTTGAAAGACTTTCAAAGTTAAAGTTGAGAGACGAAGAGATTGAAAAGATGAAAAAGGATATGAAAGAAATACTCGAGTACATGAAATTACTCGATGAGGTAGATGTAAAAGGGTACAACCCGCTTTTCACGCCGATAGAGGATCCAATGAAACTAAGAAAGGACGAACCTATCACGGAAGATCCATCGAAGATCCTCGAACTCGTTCCGAGATTGAAAGGTGACTTTGTCTCCGTCCCTTCCATATATGCAAAGTAAGGGAAAGATTGGAGAAGATTTAGCCGCCGAATATCTAAAGTCGATTAAATACAGAATTGTACATAGAAATTTCAGGATCGCTCTCGGAGAGATCGATATAGTCGCCATCGATAAAGATTTTTTGGTCTTCGTCGAGGTTAAATACGGGAAAGAGGCGTACTTGAGGGTAAACAGAAGGAAGATGGAAAATATCTTTCGCGCGGCAGATGCTTTTTTGAAATATTTTGGAGATTTCGGAAGATCGAAGTACAGAATAGATGTAATCTCTGTCTCGGAAGAGGGAAAGGTCAACCATTTCAAAGATGTATCGATGGACTTTGCGTAAGGAGGTTTTATGCATTTCACAAGACTGGAAATAAAATCGACAAGGGTAAAAAACTATTTTCAAAAGGACGGCCGACATTTTATTGAACTTGAAGAAAATCCTTTTTACGAAGATGGGGCCGGAGGCCAGATAGGAGATCGCGGATTTATAGATGAGGCAAGAGTTTTGTACGTGTCAGATCTCATTGAAATCGACAGACCCTTGAGTGCCGGATCAACCGTTGAGATAAAGATAGATGTTGAAAGAAGAAGGGAAATAGCGCGCCAGCACACGGCCCAGCACATAATTTCGGCCGTAATAGAAAAGGATTATGGGGCAAAGACGGTAGGATTTCATATGGGAGAGGAAGATACAACAATCGATTTGAACGGCACTTTCAATATAGAAGAAACAGAAAACGCGTCCAATGAGATCGTATTTTCGAATTTGAAGGTTGAAGAGATCATTCTAACTCCAGAAGAAGTATCGAAATACGAATTGAGAAAGGATCTTTCAGAAAAAGCGATCAAAAGTGGGAATGTTAGGCTTATAAAGATAGAAGATTTCGATCTTAACGCGTGTGGAGGTTTTCACGTAGGATCGACGTCAGAGATCGGAATAATAAAGATAACCCATTCGGAAAGAGTAAAGGGCGGGTTGACAAGAATATGGTTTGTGGCCGGAAAAAGGGCTTTGAGAGATTATCAAATGAAATCGGAGGTTCTCTACGAAAGCGCTAAAATCTTCGATGCATCATGGATGGATCTAAGATCGAGAATACAAAAATCCTTTGATGATCTAAGGGAGAAAAACTCAACGCTCAAAAAAGTCTCAGAGAAACTTGCAAATTACATATCAAAAGAGATTCAGCCATTCGAAATCTTGGAATTAGATGAGTCTGTCGCTTCATTTTTGATAAGAATAAGGCAAGATATACCTTACGCTGTCAAAATAGCGGGAACAAATAACGTCTCATTTTCTCTTCCCAACTATGACAGGATCAGGGTAATGGATTTGGCAAAGACTTTAGGCATAAAGGGCGGAGGAAATGGCCCAATCTACAGATTCGCGATCAAAAATCCACAGGAATTTATGGCCAAAATCAAAGAAATTTAATTTTACCTTGCCAAACAAAGCAAATAGGTGATATAATTATTTATGTATTTTATTCCCAGGAGGGTGTAATGATTGGATTTGTCAGGTATGGCGGAGTATCAGCAAAATTATATGCGCTTTCCGGAAACCTTTTGACTGAGGATGATTACAAAAACCTTTTGAATCAGAAGAACGTTCCGGATATAGTGAGGTACCTCCAGAGTACAAAGATGTATGGAGATACTCTCGGAACCCTAAATGCCGATCAAATCCATAGAAGAGATCTCGAAAATCTTCTTGAAGAGGATCTTCTAAAAGACATCAAAAAGATCTTTTCATTCTTTGTAACGTTCGACAGGAATTTTATGCATTTACTTTTTTACAGATACGAAGTAGAGAATTTGAAGATCGCCATAAGAAGCGTTTTGAACAAAGAAGAGTACAACATCAATGAAATGAAGAGAAGATTTTTTGATCTCGGAGAAAGATCGACGATTGATCCTGTGAAGATACTCGGTGCAAAAAATCAGGACGAGATTTTAGATGTTCTCTCAGGAACTCCCTACCAAGAAGTTGTAAGGAATGCCTTTGCAAGTTATAAACAAACCTTGCCGATAAATTTAATCGGGATAGTCGAGGATGCCTTAGATAGTTGGTTACTTGCGAAGACAATAAGTGCCTCTAAAAATCTTGGAACGTCGGATCAGGCCATCGTAAAGGAAATTGAAGGAGAAAGGGCGGATATAACAGATATCGAATGGCTTGTACGTATTAAGGCCTTTTACGATCTGAAACCGGAAGAGGCGTATAACTCACTTTTGCCTTTCCATTTCAGGTTGAGACCGGATCATTTGCATGCGATGTGCGATTCGAAGGGATTAAAAGAACTTGTGGATGTGATAAAAGAAGGGCCTTACTCTGACGTTTACAAAGAACTGACAGAAGAAAATGCCTTAAGTAGAATAACTCTTCTTGGAAGAAGATATTTAAGATTAAAGGCAAAAGGATCGATAACAAAACTCGGAAATTTTTCGATAGCAACCTATTTCCATTATGTTTTATTAAAAGAATTTGAAATAATGGATGTAGCCACCATCACAGAAGGGGTAAGATACGGTATAAAGCCAGACGAGATAAAAGAAAGATTGGTAATAAAACTTTAAGGTGATAACATGGCAGTATCAAGAATGGATAATGTAACCTTCGTCGTTCCACGTGAAAGAGTAGAAGGCAACAACCTTAAGATCATAGAAGCGGCATCATTTGAGCCACATTACGTGGAAGAAATTTTAGATAATGAGATAACTTCTTCGCTTTCAAAGGTTCAATCTGAAAACCCCTATAGACAGGTCTACACGGAAATGATGAACTTTTTGAAAATGAGCGAATACAAACCTCCTTTCGATGAAAAAGAAATAAATCTGTACGAACCAATAGATATTGACTCGATCGAGAAAAAGTTTAAATTAATGAATGAAGGCATAAGAAATTTTTTCAACAGGAAGAATGAACTCACAAAACAATTGAAAGATTACGAAAATGTGCTCTTTCACGTCAATATACTGGCAAATTTAAAAATAGATCTTGGAGATCTTTCACAGATAAACAGAATAAAATTGATCTTCGGAAGAGTGCCAATAAGAAATTATGATAATCTGATAGAGTCTTCTTTGAAAGATCCTATTCTTATTCTCGAAGTGAATAGAGACAGGGACAATTCATGGCTTTTTGTCTTCACATCTCCAGACTTTGAAGAGGCGGCAAGAAAAATTCTCCAATCCGCTTATTTTGAAGAGGATGCCCTTCCGGTAGATTACACCGGTACGCCTAAAGAGGTTAAATCAAGGATCGAATCTCTCGTAGAAATAACGAAGATATCCATAAATGAGAATGATTTTGCGATAAAAAAGGTGCTTTACTCAAATAAAGAATTCATAGACAAATATTATCCAATAATTCTTGGTCACAAAAGAGTGTATGATCTTCATTCTTTTTCAAGTTCTACAGGGTCACTTTACCTTCTTAACGGCTGGATGCCATCTAAAGAGGCAAAGAAATTTTTCGAAGAGACCGAAGAAGATGTTTTGATGATAAATGAATCTGCCGAGAAAATATCCAAACAAAAGAAAATCGAAGTTCCCGTAAAAGTTGAAAACAGGGGCGGATGGTTAAAAGGCTTCGAATTCGTGACTAAGATGTTCGGGATACCATCTTACGGCGAGATAGATCCGACTCCTTTTGTCGCGGCCTTTTTTACCTTCATGTTTGGGTTCATGCTTGGAGATGTCGGCCACGGTGCGATTCTTTTTCTATTCGGATATTTTATTTACAAAAAGGGCTCAAAGCAGTTTGGCACTGTAATGATGAGCGCCGCTTCGGCGTCCATCTTTTTCGGATTCATGTACGGATCGGTTTTCGGATTTGAGTGGTTACCAGCCATCTGGCTAAGGCCTATAATTCAGATAAACCAGTTGATGATAGTCGGTATATATTACGGAATCGGAATGATAAGTTTCGGAATGATTCTTAACATAATAAATGGTTTTAGGCAAAGAAATTGGGAAAAGGCTTTCTTCTCTCCGGAAGGAATTGCAGGGCTCGTTTTTTACTTGCCGGCCGTGATTGCCGTGTCCTTTTACCTCTTCGAAGGCAAAGTACCTTACATGAATTTGATCATTGTACTAATAATAGTTAGCCTCATTGCCATGTTGCTCAAAAAGCCATTGGGACAGATTGTCTCCGGAGAAAAGATCAATCTTGGAGAAGGTTTCTGGGTTGAAACTGGCTTTGGAATGTTTGATACTCTGATATCTTTTTTGAGCAACGCGATATCTTACGTCAGGTTGGCGGCCTTTGCGCTGACGCATGAAGCTTTGTTTGAAGCCTTTTGGATAATGACGCTTATGGTCCTGCCGGCAAGGGGTGGTGACGTATGGGCTATCCTTATCTTTTTGATGGGCCAGTTGATACTTGTAGGACTTGAAGGGCTTGTCGTTTTCATTCAGAGTCTGAGGTTAACCTATTACGAGTTCTTTACTAAATTCTTTGAGGCCGGTGGAAGAGAGTTCCATCCATTCACATTTTCTGAAGAAAAAAGAGTTTGATATATTTGAAAGGAGGATGCTTCAATGTCAATATCCGTCGCATTGATGACCGTAGTTATAGTAACAACTATCGTGTTAGGAATAATTCTAACGAGCAAAAGAGTCACGAAGAAAATTTTATCTCCTGTTAAGGTCGGAAAGGGAATTCTCGGCGTAAATATGGGATCGGTAATAACTCTAAGCCTTATAGCCTTGCTTTCCATGATTCCGGATGGGCGGGCATTCGCCGCTACAACAGCAGCTGCAACATCTACAACGGTAAGTAGTGGTGCGGGCCTTGGACTTTTAGGCGCAGGTTTATCAACCGGTCTTGCATCTATTGGCGCAGGTATAGGCGTCGGTATTGCCGGAGCGACCGGAATAGGCGCTATAAGCGAGAAGCCTGAGATGTTAGGAAGGACACTGATATACGTAGGCCTTGCCGAAGGAGTTGCTATATACGGATTGATAACATCCATAATGATACTCGGTAGAATTTAAAAGGCGGTATAAACCGCCTTTTTCAATCCAGTTCTAATTTCATATACTGGGATTTTACTCCTTTTATAAGATTTAGTTTTCTGTTCAGTTCCGCATTTTGCTCGTCAGTTCCAACGAGTTCTAAGATAAGCAAACCTTCATCTGAACAGTTGTCGAGTACCCCATCGTGAATTCCAAGACGCGTTTTTATTATGCATCCCCATCCCGTTAAGATCTTTTGAACCTGATCTGTTGTTTCTTTCCTGTTTTTTATAAGTATTGCCATTACAGTTTTGCTTTTGTTCATGGTGAGATACCTCCTTTTGAAATTCAAGTGAATTATATCACAATAACTTAAATGTTTGTCACCTAAAAAATAATGGTAAAATCTTTATATGAGGAGGGATAACATGCAAGGTTATTACAGATTTCCGAATATACATGAAGACAAAATAATCTTCGTTTCTGAAGACGATCTATGGCTTACGAATGTGAATGGAGAAGATCCAAAACGTCTTACGTCCAATCTTGGTGAGGTTACAACGCCTTACTTTTCACCTGACGGAAAATGGATAGCCTTTACAGGCCGAGAAGAAGGAAATCCCGAAGTGTATGTTATGCCGTCATCCGGAGGAAAAGGGAAAAGGATCACATATCTCGGAAGTAGCACATGCGCGATCGCTGGATGGCACGATGAAAGAATAATCTTTGCGACCAATTACGCCCAACCTTTTAAAAGGATAACCGAACTATGGGCAGTAGACATCGATGGGAAACATCTTGAAAAACTTCCATATGGATACGCAAGAAATATAAGTTTTGGAAAAGGAATAGTTATCGGAAGAAATACGGCAGATCCCGCGACATGGAAAAGGTACAAAGGCGGCCGGGCCGGAGAAATACTGATAAGTGAAGACGGCAAAAACTTCATCAAATTAATAGATTTGAAGGGGAATTTTGCAAATCCCATGTGGATAGGAGATAGAATCTATTTCATCTGCGATCATGAGGGAATGGGGAATATATATTCTTGTCTACCAGATGGAAGTGATCTTAGAAAACATACAAATCATGCGGACTTTTACGTTAGAAATGCCTCAACTGACGGTAAGAACATAGTTTACCATAGCGGTGGGAATCTTTACATTTTATATGTTAAAAAAGATGAAGTTTCACAGATACATATTGAATATGAAGGACCGAGAACTCAAACAAACAGGAAATTCGTTGATGCCTCGAAATATTTGGAAGATTACGCTCCCTCTTCAGATGGAAAATATTTAGCGGTAAACTCAAGGGGGAAATCTGTTTCCTTTGCAAACTGGGAAGGCCCTGTGATCTACCACGGTAGAGAAGGTATAAGGTACAGATTAAGCAGGTATCTCCCAAATGGAAAAAGCATCGTCTTCGCAAGCGATGAAGGGAATGAGGATCATGTAGAGGTCATCAATTTGGACGATCCTCAAAATCCAAGAAGAATAAAGGTAGAAACTGGTAGGCCTGTCGAGATAAAAGTTTCGCCGAAATCGAATGAAATTGTCTTGTCCAACCACAAAAATGAACTTATCTGGATCGATCTTGAAAGTTCGGAATCCAAAATCATAGATAGAAATGCCTACTCTTTGATACACGGATTTAACTGGTCTTCCGATGGAAGATGGGTGGCATATGCTTGCAACATAAATAGAACACAATCGATTATAAAAGTATACGATGTCAAATCCAGTGAAATCTACGAAATCACAAAACCGGTTCTTAGAGACATGATGCCAGTCTTCGATCCGCTTGGAAGGTACCTTTATATAATTTCTTTACGTGTCTTCAATCCCGTCTACGATAAAATGAATTTCGCTCTTGGCTTTCCGAAGGGAATGAGGCCATACCTTATAACCTTAAGAAAGGATCTTCCATCTCCATTTATTCCGATACCAAAAGGGTTCAAAGAGGAGAAGGATGCAGAAGAGGTAAAAGATGTCGTCATAGACTTTGATGGAATAAAAGATAGAATATTGCCATTTCCCGTAGAAGAAGGTATATACACAAATATCGGCGCGACAAAAGACAAAATCTTTTACACGTCCCTACCTGTTGAAGGAGCCATAACCGACGATATCTTCAGTTTGGAATTGCCGGCCAATGCGACGTTGAAATACTTCGATCTTGGGGATATAGAAGAAAAGACTTTTCTTGATCATGTATCGAATTTCAAAATTTCCGAAGATGGTTCTTCAATAATCGTAAGAATAAAGAACAAGATAAGGGTTTTATCAACATCCGCGGAAGTTCCCAAAGAAGAAAAAACTGGAAGGAAGGGCGGATGGATAGATTTAACGCGAATCAAAATCTCCGTAGATCCCGTTCTCGAATGGCAACAAATGCTCAAAGAGGCATGGAGGCTTCAAAGAGATTATTTCTGGCGTGAAGACATGTCTGGCCTTGACTGGAAAAGAATTTTGGATAAATATTACCCTCTTGTCGAGAAGATATCATCGCGGAGTGAATTTTCAGACCTGATCTGGGAAATGCAAGGAGAACTTGGGACATCTCACGCTTACGAACTTGGCGGAGATTACAGACCAAGGCCCGAATATAAAATGGGATTTCTTGGTGCCGATGTGATTTATGATTCTGGCTTTAATGCTTACAAAATTTCTCGAATAGTAGACGGCGATCCATGGACCGAATACGGGCCGCCCCTTAAGAGGCCCGGAGTGGACGTAAAGATAGGGGACCTTTTGATTGCCATAAATGGTCAAAAATTGTCAGGAGAGTTTTCTCCTGAAATGGCACTTGTTAACATGGCAAACCAGGAAGTGCAACTAACGCTTAAAAGAGGAGAAGAAATAAGAAATGTCTGGATAAAGGCTATCGCTGACGATACTCCTTTAAGGTACAGAGAATGGGTCGAGAAAAACAGAAGATACATTTACGAAAAGACGAACAATCGCGTCGGATATATTCATATTCCCGATATGATGGCGATCGGTTACGCAGAATTTCACAGATCCTTTCTTGCCGAACTTGATAAAGAAGGTTTGATTGTGGATGTGAGGTTCAACAGCGGAGGAGAGGTCTCTCAACTGCTTTTAGAAAAACTTGCAAGAAAAAGGATTGGGTACGATTTAACGAGATGGATGGGCGCGCAGCCATATCCGACAGATTCACCTTATGGACCTGTGGTGGCCGTTACAAATGAATATTCAGGATCGGATGGAGACATATTCAGCCATGCTTTCAAACTTATGAAAATAGGGAAACTTATAGGAAGAAGAACATGGGGTGGGGTCATAGGAATATGGCCGAGAAACTGGCTTGTTGACGGAACGATAACGACACAGCCGGAGATGTCCTTTTGGTTTACAGATGTGGGATGGGGCGTTGAAAATTATGGAACGGATCCAGACATAGAGGTTGATATTCTGCCGCAAGATATTGCAAATGGGCGTGATCCTCAACTTGATAAGGCAATAGAAGAGATAATCAAAGAAATAGATCAAAGGCCACCTCTAAAACCTTTTGAAAAGCGGGAGTGAAGATATTGGCATTTAAACGTACCAAAACAGAATTGTTCAAGATAATCGCGGAAATTATCACCGGCATTGTACTTGTGATACTTTTTGGCTTTCTTACGGATAAAGTACTTACAGAGTTTTTTCCTAAATACAAGGTGTATGAACCACTGATAAATGAAAGCGTCAGATCGATCATAGTTGTTATCATAGGATTTATGGTCACAAGTACGATTATAAAGTACATAGAACGAAAAATGGAGTCCAGGAAAGAATCTTATGGTGTTGTGGCCATGCTGGTAAGAATAGCTATGTACATTGTGATAATAGCGATAGTGCTCTCCATTTTCCAGATAAGCGTAACCGGCGTTCTGGCCGGAAGTACTATAGGCGGCGTTATACTTGGTTTTGCAGTTCAGACTGTTGCCTCGAATTTTTTGTCAGGCGTTTTTGCCACATCTTCACGTACGATAAAATATGGCGATATAATAGGTATAAACTCGTGGATATGGGGAAACCAGACCATCGGAAAGGTAGTGGACATAAAGACTTTCTTCTCGAAGGTCATAACAAAAGATAAGAATTTTATATCGATACCAAATTCTGCCCTTATGGGAAACAGCGTTCTCACAGAATACAAAACAGGCGATGAGCCATATTATATCTATCCTTTAAGTATAACAACATACGCGGATGTGCCTTCAGACAAAATCATAGACGATGTTAAAAAAGTTCTCGATGATGTGGATATTTACCTTAACACGAAATCTGGATCAACAAATGTTTTTTAGTGCTTTTCAAATTTCACAGCATGAATTGAACAAAAAAATGGATGAAATAAACCTTGCATTTGATAACGCATACTGGAAGGTAAGATCTGCTTCGTACGTCTACGGCAATCAGATATTTTTCGATTTAAAAGACAAAGATGGCTTTTACCTCTATCCTTTGAGTGTTACGTTGAATTCAGACGTTCAGGCTGAAAAGATCTTATCGTACGTGAATAAAATAAAACCAGATCTCAACGTTTATCTTTCTGGCAAAAACGGATCGACAAATGTTTTTAGCATCATGATAAAGTACAAAAACATCGAAGAGATACCAGACCTTATAAACAAAGTAAATCTTTTCTTCGATGAGGCTTACACTTCAGAAAAAGTGTAAAATATTCGTTAAGGTGAGCAAAGTGAAAATAGAATTAGATAACATCTACAATATGGATTGTTTGGAGGGTATGAAATATATCGATGATAACTCGATAGATCTTGTTATAACCGATCCACCGTTTGCAATAGATTTTAAAGCAAAAAAAGGCAATTATCATAGAACAAAATCAAGAGTTTTAGAAGGGTATAATGAGATTCCAAAAGAAAGTTATTACGAATTTTCAATAAATTGGATGAAAGAGATTTACAGGATCTTAAAAGAGTCCGGGAGCATGTATGTTTTTTCTGGCTGGAACAATCTAAAAGATATACTCAATGCCATCGATGATACAGGATTTGTTACGGTAAATCATATCATATGGAAGTACCAGTTTGGAGTCGTAACGACAAGAAAGTATGTAACTTCTCATTATCATTGCCTTTATGTATGTAAGAATGATAAAAAAAGGAAATTTTTCCCTTACGCGCGATTTGGTAAAAATGAAAAAGATCAGGATAATCATTCTTTGCATTACAAAGACAAAGAAGATGTATGGATAATAGACAGAGAATATTGGAACGGGGACATAAAAACCCCGACAAAATTACCGCTTGAGTTGGTAAAAAAAATACTTCAGTATTCAAGTGAAAGAGGCGATATTGTACTTGATCCATTTTCAGGGTCGGGTCAGGTAATCATTGCTTCAAAGATGATGGAAAGAAAATACATCGGTTTTGAGATCGTTGAAGATTATTACAGATTTTGCAAGGAAAGACTTGAAAGTGGGAATTACAGAATAAAAGATAAAAAAATTGGTGATGCTTTAACTTTATTTGATACAGAGAGAAATTAAAAAATTCGAGGTTTTTATGGATAATGTTGTAAAGTTAGTTTTCGAAATCGCTAAAATTGGAAAAAGCAACAAAACATTTCCTCCTATTAAAGAAGTTAAGCCATTTCATCATTTTTTCATTGATGATAGAATTGATAAGCTTAACGAACTTGATGGACCATGGACAAGAGAGAAATCGTTGCACGTTATTTGCTTTTAAATGCCGTTCTTGATCAGGGTCCTGATGTGATAGGCGTAAGAGAACTTTTGAAGGATGTCACAAATAATTTGTACAAAAACGAAGTAAGAATATTTCATCGATCACTCGATTTCTTCAAAGAATTAAACATTTCTATCGATAACATCTTACTGCCTCATAAATCTATGAAAAAATACGCTCGAAAGATTGGGCGAAAACAAATAATTCAAATCCCGAAAGATACAATCTTTTTTTCGCTCAATCTCAAAGAGGGCTCATATCAATAAACGAGATTCTTGATTACAGCGTACACAGATGGGGAGTTCCTTTAAGCGTTCCATACCTTTTGGAAAAAGATCTCTCAATAAAATCTAAAATTTCAGTTCAACCTCTTATCGATTATCTTGAAAGCTTTGAATCCGCCGAAATAATGGCTCAACAGTTGAAAAGCAATGAAAGATATGGCCTCGGCAGTGCTTTAGGAGACAAAGCCTCTCACCTGTTTTCAAAATGGTACATTCACACTTTTCAATTGAATTATCGAAAAGATGATGGATGGAGTGAATGGTCTTACGAAACTCCTTTTGATAGCAATGCCGGTCGAGTTTTATTTAGGACAGGTTTTTTGTTGTCAGTTGCTGATTTAAGGGATTACATAGATTGGGGTGTAATACAAAAGAATAAAGGAAAATCAGGAAAAAATTACATAAGAGTTACGAACATTCGTGGAAAAAAATCGACAAAATTGAAAACAGACGATCTTATGAACAATTACAACGAAATAGTAATACATCATATGAAAATTAGAGAAAGGATAAGCAATTCTTTTGAAATACAAAAACTACCAAATGCTTTTTTGCTAAAGAGTGAATATGGTATAGGTGATTTTGATGATGGCCTTATGTTTATAGGAACGAATTATTGTTTCAACAACGAAAAACCAAATTGTGTTAAATGTCCAATTAGAAATTCATGTTATGCTTTTCAAAAAGACAGATCTTTGATAGAAGATTTCACAACATGATTTATTCGACAACCGCGATTTGGATGTCCATCACATTTGTACCGGTAGGGCCAGTTATAATCGAAAGACCAGTTTTATCAAAAAAATTAAAAGCGTCATTTCTTGAAAGAAAATCTTTCGGATCAAAGCCAAGAGATTTTGCCATTTCAAAGGTTTTGCCATCTACAATGGCGCCATCTGCGGGAGAATTTCCATCTATTCCGTCTGTACCGAAAGATGCAAAGGTTATCTTTTTGTACTTTATAATCTCAACCATCGCAAGAGCCATTTCCTGATTGCGCCCTCCAAGACCATTTCCTTTCACGTTAACCGTTGTCTCTCCGCCACTTAGAACTGCTAATGGCTTTTTTAAGTCAGAATTTCCTTTTTCTATCTCCGTATAAATTCCGCCAAGCGCTTTGGCAACTTCTCTTGCTTCTCCTTGAATTGCGGATCCTAAATAAATAGAATCGTATCCGGCATCTTTTAACAATTTTTTCGCGTTTTCACACGCATCTTTGTTCGAGGCGACTATCACATGCTTTACGTTTTGCCTTGGCAAAATATCATCTTTTTTAAATGAAGGGACTTTAACTTTGTACTTTTTCATGATGGCGATCGCTTCTTCCTCATTTATACGTTGTGGATAAGTAGGGCCTGAAGCTATCGTTGAAAGGTCGTCTCCGACGACGTCTGAAATCACAAGAGATACAATTCTCGCTTTTGTAAATCCTGCCAATTTTCCGCCTTTAACGTACGAAAGCGCTTTTCTAACGGTATTCAATTCGTAAATATCGGCACCCGATCTCATGAGTTGCTTTGTGATCTCATTTAAAATTTCAAGGTCTATCTTTGGATATTCAAACAACGCCGATCCTCCACCAGATATCGCAAAAATCACGAGATCCTCTTCATTCGCGGATCGTATTATTTCTATCGCCCTTTTTGCGGCTTTAACGCTCTCAGCATTCGGAAAAGGATGGCCGCCTTGAAAATATTCGATTCTACCGTTATCGGGGAAGGCATTTTGGTTTGTAGAAACAACGCCGGCACTTATTTCAAAAACCTCTGAGATAGCCTTTGCCATTCCCAAAGAGGCCTTTCCAAATGCCACAAGGAAATTCCTTTTTCCGGGAGTCATTGTACATTTTTCTTTTGTCATCTTGTACGGATCGACTGATTTTATAGTTTCCAGAACAATTTTCTTTAAGGTGTTGAGATCCATCGTCTATATTTTAACAAAATAAAAAATATCTGTGAATGATTTTTATTGAACTTTTGTATGCTGTTTCCATGTCAAAATCGATGTGAATAAGCGAATACATTTAGCGATGTCTATTTTTTTGGTGATTATTTCAATCTATGTAATTCGAAGTTTTGTAATCGCATCGGATTTCAAAAGAGTAAGAATTCCAAAAATAGAAGTTGCTATACCCGCAAGTTATGGAGAAATACTCGGATCCGATGGTCAACCCATAATGCAAAATGCTTTAGAATACAATGTTTATATAGATGTGGGTTATGCTAAGACTTTATCGGAAATATATGGATGGAAATATCCGGATCGCGTTATTGAGGCAGTTAAATATTTTGGACTTGATCCCGATTCTCCCGTGATATCAAAGATAATATCTGATCAGAAAGGGGGAATAGAGGTAGGGAATGTTAAAGCCCAAAAGATTAAAAACCTTCCGGATGGAATATCTAAATTTTTGAATATACAACGTGTCTATGTTGAAACAAGAGTTGCGTCTTCTCTCAGTATCATCGCTAAAGCCATAAGTCAGGAATATATCAGATACATTTCTCCCAAAAAAGATGGCGCGCTTTTTTACGATTCTCTCGGTCCTTATAATGTTGTGTCAAAGATAAAAAGCATTCTTGAACCGGTAAACGGAGATACAATAATAACGACCATAAATCCATCTATTCAAGCCTTTGCCCAGCAGATGATAGATAACGATGTAAAAGAAAATGATGCACGCGGAGGAGAGGTAATAGTTACAGATCCGCAGAATAACGATATTCTTGCAATGGCAAGCACATGGCAATATGATGCGCCGATCATGAATTTATTTCAACCCGCCTCGACAATGAAACCTTTGATCTTTTGCGAAGCTCTTCAAGAAGGCGTTGTTAATCCAAACACGAAATTCAATGGGCCTTATTACATTCCAGATCCTAAAATTCCTCTTGTTATAAGGGATGCTGAACCTCATCCGTGGCCCGTGAGTTTAAAGGATGCCCTTGTCTACTCCTCAGATGTTGCCGAGATGAAAATAGCCACAAGGTTAATCAATAAAATTGGTCCTAAGGCTTATTATGACTGGTTCTCGAAATTTGGATTTGGCCGTAAAACGGGAATAGATCTTCCCAATGAAACAAGTGGAATATTACCACCTCCGTCCAAATGGTATGGAATAGGTGGCCAAGAAATGGCAATAGGCCAGAGTATAGCCGTAACGGGCATTCAAATGATAACTGCTCTGAATGCCGTTGCGAATGGCGGATACTGGATAAGGCCTCACGTTGTGAATGAGATAATCTCTCCATCTGGTAGTATTGTTTACCGTTACCATCCTTTTGTAAGAAAGATATTTGAATCTCGCATCACAAAGATAGTAAGAAAATTCATGGTGGGAGTCGTTGAAAAGGGAACTGGAATACCTGCACAGATAAGCGGAGTTTCTGTGGGCGGAAAAACGGGAACAGCCGAAAAGCCAGAAAATGGGAAAGTCTCGATCAAGGGCCCTTGGTTCTCACTCTTTTATGGCTTTTTCCCGGCAAATGATCCAGAATACTCGATATACGTGATGGTTGACCAGCCATCCAAGGGATTGTATTATGGAGAAGATGTTGCGGCCCCCTTGATTCATTCAATAGGCACATATATTTTGGATCTAAACAAAGGTGATAAAAATACAACGTACGGCCTGCTTTCCTACAAAATGCCAGATCTTGAAGGCTTGCCGTTAAATCAGGCACTTTCAATACTCGAAAAGCTTTCGATATCTCCAAACAACATTTCGTTTTCCGGAAACGGGATCGTGATTTCTCAATTTCCATCTCCAAATACGCCTTTATCAAAAGTAAAAAATATTATTCTCAAACTCAGCACGAATTCGTGACATGTCCTGTAACCTATAGAAATGGGAAGATTTTCGATTCTCCTTCTGACTGTGTCATAGTTCAAGAACAAGAAAACACCTTTTAATTCGTACTTTCATGTATGTAATTTTTGCATTTTAGATCTTTTGTTGTATACTTACTTTTAAAACGAGCAGGAGATGAATCGTGATTTTCGTTATCATTTTAGCCTCTGCCCTTGTAGGATGGTCTTTGGGCAGAAATAATATTGCCACGCTGTTTGGCCCCTCCGTTGTATCTGGTGTAATGAATTACAGAATCGCAACTGTAGTGGCGGGTATTTTTGTCCTTGCCGGATCGATTGTACACGGCAGCGCAGGACTCTCGACCGTTAACTCAATAACAAAGGTATCTTTGGATATTTCATTAAGTGCATCGATTGGGACAGCCATTTTAATCATCTTGATGACTCATTTTTCCATACCTACATCTATAACTCAAGGCATAGTCGGATCTCTGGTAGGCCTTGGAATGATAAACGGTTATGTGAACTGGAACATCGTCTTAAAAGTCGCGATATTCTGGGCAATGGCACCATTTGGGGCAATTGTGATATCCTTTATCTCTCACAAACTACTTTCAATTCAGTTCAACAAAATCAGATCTTTAAGAAAAAGGCAAACGATTTTGCAGATAATGACTCTGCTTTTTGGCATATACGCATCCTATTCTCTTGGCGCGAATAACGTTGCAAATGTCGTAGGTCCTTTCGTTGGAAAGGGTATGCTTAACACACCCCAGGCTCTCCTTATAGGAGGAAGCGTTATGGCATTCGGTTCTCTTATGTCGAGCAAAAAAGTCATCTATTCTGTCGGTAAAAACATCACATCGATGGAACCATTTGATGCTTCAATCGCTGTATTTGCGGAATCAACAACGCTTTTTGTGTATTCATTACTTGGCATACCGACATCGAGCGTTCAATCAAGCATAGGATCGACCATAGGCGTAGGTTTTGTCAAGGGTTTGAAAACTATGAATTTTAAAGGTATATCGCGTATGATAACGGGATGGATCATAACTCCCTTTTTAACGGCATTGATTTCCATTGTAATTTACATTTTTTTAAAGGCCATAGTTTAGATCACCTGAATTTTGCATTTATCATTCATTCTTGATGATATACTCTTAAAGAGATGAGAACATGAGACATATTGTCGCAATTGGCGGCGGGGAAATTTCTCAATTCGAAACTTTGGAGATAGACAAAAGAATTGTCGATTTAACGGGAAAGGATAGGCCGAATGCCTTGTTCATACCAACGGCAAGTGGAGAACCGTCTGAATATTGTCAGACCTTTGAAGAAGTGTACAGAAAGCGTCTCGGATGCGAAACAGACGTACTCTTTTTGACAACCAAAGCGGTAAGTCAAGACGAAATTGAAGACAAAATATTTTCTGCCGATCTCGTATATGTTGGCGGTGGAAACACGAAAATGATGATGAATGTCTGGAAAGAAAAAGGAGTTGACAGATTACTGTCTGAAAGATACAAAAAAGGTCTTGTGCTTTCAGGATTGAGTGCCGGCGCCATATGCTGGTTTAAATACGGATTCAGCGATTCAGAAAGATTTTCAAATTCAGATCAATGGAATTACATAGTCGTCGAAGGCCTTAATCTTGTCGACGGGATATTCTGCCCGCATCTGAACGAAGAAAACAGAAGACCTGAATTTACAAAGTTCATGATGGACTTTTCAGGACCCGGATTTGGAATAGAAAATAAATGCGCTA
>PNIW01000038.1 GCA_002878315.1 Mesoaciditoga sp.
TCTTCCGATCTCGCCTCGTTGAGGGCAATTATCGATTCTTTGTCTTCGGAGCCTACAAGCACGACGCGTTTTTTTCTCTCTTTCACCGCCTCAAAAACTTCCTCAAATGTTTTCATCTTCGTCCTCCAGACATAAATTCAAAATATCCTCAAACTTTTCTCTCTTTCTTATAAGAATAAGTTTTTCTCCGTCGAAGGCAACTTCGGCAGGTTTTAAAGAAAGGTTATAGTTCGATGCCATCGAATATCCGTAAGATCCAGCATCATGTATGACTGCGAGATCCCCGGGATTTGGAATCTTTATTTTTCTCGATCTTGCAAATATATCGCCGCTTTCGCAGATCCTTCCTCCTATATCGGCGATCATTTCTTCTCCGTCATTCAAAATCTCTATCTCATGATACGCATCGTAAAGCGCAGGCCTTATGAGATCGGCCATAGAGGCATCGAGTATCACAAAATTTTTGTAAGAATTTCTCTTTACTTCTGTAACTTTTGAGACAAGGTAGCCCGCCGATGCGGTTATAAACCTTCCAAGTTCAAAGTAGATGGGCATATCTAAAGTTGAGAGAAATGGCACAACTATTTTTCTATATCCATCAAGATCCATCTCGGTGCCGTCTTTTTTGTAATCTATACCCCATCCTCCGCCCACATTCAAAAATTCGAGTTTTATTCCCTGAGATCTTACAAATTTCTCTATAGATGAAAAGGCTTCAATAAATGGATCTATCTTCGTTATCTGCGATCCTATGTGACAGTGAAGGCCTACCATCTTTAAATTGGACGGTAAAGTTTTGATTACTTCCTTTGCCGTTTCAAAATCCATTCCGAATTTGTTTTCTTTCAATCCGGTTGAAATATGAGGATGAGTCTGAGGATTTACATCAGGATTTATCCTTAAGGCGATTTTTGCGTTTTTATTTCCAAATTTGGCAATTTCTTCTTTTGAATCGACATTTATGCACAAAGGATTTTGAGCGATGTAAAATTCGAGATCCTCCAAACTTTTACCATTTCCGTTGACAATAATTTCTCCGGTGTTAAACCCTGCAAAGAGAGCCATTTTGTACTCATTGACTGAGACGGCATCGGCACCGATACCGTAAGCATGAATGAACTTCAAAAGGTAAGGATTTGAATTTGCCTTCATTGCAAAGAAAATCTTGAAATCGAGAGATTTCAAGGTATCCTTCGCCCTCTTTATTCTTCTTTCTATTTCACCAAGATCGTACAGATAAAGTGGCGTACCGTATTCGCTGGCGGCCCGAAAAAAAATTTCTCTATTCATATTTTCTCCTTCTCATGAAGAAATGCGGACAATTTTCTGAAGGCTCTTGATCTATGACTTATTAAATCTTTCTGGGAAGAAGACATTTCACCGAATGTTTTGTCAAAGCCTTCGGGAATGAAGATGGGATCATATCCGAACCCTCCATCACCGCGGATCGAAAAGGCTATTCTTCCCTCAACGACACCCTTGAAGATATGTGGGGTGCCGTCGTAATAAACGGCAACGCAGACAAACCTTGCTCCTCTTTTTTCACCCGGTATGTCCTTCATCATCTCTAAAATCTTCGAATTTTTTGTGAAATAATCTGCTCCCTCCATGAATCTCGCCGAATATACACCCGGAAAATTGTCAAGCGCATATATTTCAAGTCCGGAATCATCTGCCACGGCCGGACCGTAAAGTTCATAAGCCGTCTTTGCTTTCTTTACGGCATTTTCTTCAAATGTCTTACCATCTTCCTCTACTTTTAAATCTCTCGGTATCCATTCGATATCCCTAACAATAGAGGAGATCTCTTTTACTTTATTCGGATTGGAAGTCGAAAGTACTATCTTCACTCTTCGTCTTCTCCATCGTCGATATCAGGCCCGCGATCCATCATTTTTCGCGACTTTGCTTTGCCCGTCTTCTTCCTCTTTTGAGATTTTTTCTCTTCCATCTTTGAAATTCTCTCTATCTCTCTGACGACAAGGTAATTAACGCTGTCTTTTTCGTAATTCATTTTCCTATCCAATTTTCCGGCTTTCTTACCCATCGCCACTTCTATGGCCTCATCGACATTCGTGACCGTCCATATATGGAATTTTCCTTCCTTAATTGCTTCGACGACTTCAGAATCGAGTACAAGGTCATTGATGTTTTGAGCCGGAATTATGACTCCCTGATCTCCGGTAAGGCCTTTTTCCTTGCAAACCTTGAAAAATCCTTCTATTTTGTAAGGAACGCCGCCGACGGGCTGAACCTCACCATTTTGGTTTATAGACCCAGTTACGGCCAAGGATTGCTTTATTGGAACTTTTGAAATTGCCGAAATAATCGCAAGAGTTTCGGCAACGGATGCGCTGTCGCCTTCTATTGTAGAATAAGTCTGCTCAAAACTCACAGTCGCGGCAAAGGAAAGCGGATGTTTTGTCGTATATTTTGCACTTAAATAATTTGAAATTATAAGCACAGCCTTCGTGAAGATCTTTCCGGACATGTTCGATTCTCTTTGTATATCTATAACTCCCGTATCGCTCAGGTGAGTCTTAGCCGTTATTCTTACAGGCATTCCGAATGGATAATCTCCTCCCTCTATCACGGTAAGGCCGTTTATCTGGCCGATCTTTTCTCCCGATGTATCTATCATTATCTCGTTATTTTTGAAATACTCCAACATCTTATCGGCCTCGAGAGAGAGTCTTCTTCTCATAGATTCAAGGGTCCGGATGACGCTTTCGGCATCTATCATCTGTTTATTGAGATTTCTTGCCATCTGATCGCTTTCGACAAGCAAAGAAATTATCTTGTTCGCCTGAGTCGAAACCTTCGTCTTTTTCTCGACAAGTCTCATTCCGTACTTTATTATCTCTTTTATTCCGCTCTCATCGACATGAAGCAAATGTCTGTTCTCGATGACAGACTTTAAAAGTTGGAGATAATAATCAACACCGTTTTTTGAAAGATCGAGTTCCCAGTCGAATGGCGCTTTTATTTTGAAAAACTTTCTGAAATCGGCATCGTACATGTAAAGCAAATCGTATATCCACGGCTCACCGACCATTATTATTTTCACGTTGGCCGGAATAGGCTGTGGATTTAAGGTTACAGTTATTCCGTATCCAAGGTATTCCTGAATATTTTCTATTTTAAGCATTCCGCTGTTTATGAGCCTTTTCGTAGCGTCCCATGACAATTCGGATCTAAAGAGATCCTCGGCATTCAGTATCATGAACCCACCATTGGCCCTGTGAAAGGCTCCAGGCCTTATGAGTTTGAAGTCAGTCTGGAGCGTTCCCATCGTGGCGTAATATTCAACCTTTCCAAACAAATTCGCGTAAGTGGGGTTCAACTCTTCTACAATCGGTGCACCTTTAGTCTGGGAATTGTCTATAACTATATTCACGTCGTACCTCGACATGAATTTTTCTTTGTCCTGATCGCTTCTTAGAAGATCGAGATTGTCAAGGATATCATTTTTTACGGATTTTAAAAATTCAATTGCATTTTCATTGCCAGCGAATTGCTCGCCTATTTCTTCAAAAATCGGGTCGATCGCAAACTTGGCTATCTCTTCGTCAAGTTTGTCGATTTTGTCCTTGAATTCATTGTCTAAAAGTCTTGATTTGTGAAGAGTTCCGTCTATCAGTTTTTTCAATTTTATGACGTTCTCTTCGTAGAACTTTTTCTGATCCGCGGTCAAATTTTCGAACTCTTCCTGGCTCAAAGGCTTACCGTTGGCAATCGGTATAGTCATAATTCCGGTTGGTCCGACTTGAACAGAAAATCCAAGTTCCAAAGATTTTTTATTCAGATTGTCCCAGAGTTCTTTTCTTTTGGAAGCATACCTGCTTTCTATCTCGCTTTTCTTTTTCGAATAATCATTGCTATCAAATGCCCTCTTTAGCGCTTCTAAGATTTCCTTTTTCATCTTCGACATCGAACTTTTGAATCTCTGGGCCTCGCCAGGATTGAAGGAAAGCGCTATCGGTGCGAAAGGATTGGCAAAATTGTAGACATAAACCCAGTCCTTCGGAACGGGCATTTGAGAAACGATCTGGTTTAAGAATTCACGGATAAAAGTATGACGTCCGCTACCAGTCGGTCCTGAAACGAAGATGTTATAATTTTTGTTGTCCAAATTTATCGCATTTTTCAAAGACTCGTAGGCTCTTATTTGGTGATCGAATTTTGCTTCTATCTCAACTTCTTTGGTGGATTTTGGAAGTTTAAAACCGGAAAAGTTTATTTCTACCTCGTCAGCTTTAAGTTCTTTCACGTCATCGCCTCCTTGAAAAAAGTTTATCATAAAACTATCCGAAAAAAAATAGCCGGTTACCCGGCTTTTGGTTGGGAGAGGAGGATTCGAACCTCCACCGGCGGATCCAGAGTCCGCAGTCCTACCGTTAGACGATCTCCCAGAGCAAACACGAAAATATTCTATCACAGATTCGGGAACATTTCAAGGGGATTTTGCGGGAAGGGTGCAGAAATAAAATTGAAAATTGACAATTTCATTTCTATGTGCCATAAGCCACGTGCTGCTTGTCATTATGGACATTCATTGCTACGACTCGGTAAAGATAGTTCAATATAAATTTAATATTCAAATGAAACCAAATTAGTTTACACACTAACAAACGCTTCATAGCGAAATCGTGATATAATTTTTTTGAGAAAATCGCGGAGGTAAAATCATGTCTGAAAAAGTTTTGGTCACAGGTGGAGCAGGTTTTATAGGATCAAATATCGTTGATGAATTAATAAAGATGGGATATTCTGTTGTAGTTGTCGACGATCTTTCAAGCGGCTCAATGGATAATATCTCCAAAAACGTGAAATTTTATCAATGCGACATTCGGGACGGTCAATCTTTGGAGAAGGTTTTTGAGAATGAACGCCCGGAATACGTCATCCACACGGCTGCCCAGATATCAGTTTCGAAATCTGTAAGAGAGCCACTCTACGATGCGCAGGTCAACATCATAGGAATCATAAACTTACTCGATCTATCCGTCAAGTACAAGATAAGAAAATTTGTCTTTTCTTCTTCTGGAGGAGTGATGTACGGAGAAAATCCAAAGATCTATCCAACGCCTGAAAGTGTTTGTCCAGATCCCATCTCTCCTTATGGAATAGCCAAACTCGCCTCTGAGAGGTATTTGAAATTTTATTCAAAAGAATTTGGATTGAGATTCACATCTTTAAGATATGGAAATGTTTACGGACCAAGGCAGAATCCAGATGGAGAAGCAGGCGTCATAGCGATATTCGCAAAGAAGATGCTTAAAAATGAGCCGGTCAAAATAAATGGCGATGGTGAATACATAAGAGATTACGTATACGTAAAAGATGTTGTTGATGCCAATTTAAAATCTCTGAGCGCCGGTGATGGAGAGGTTTTAAATATAGGAACAGGAACTGGAAAGAGCGTCAACGATGTCTTTAGGGTTCTCAGGGAAAGGATAGGTTACAAACTCGATCCCATATATGGTCCACCGAGGCCTGGAGATTTGAGAAAAAGTATTTTAGACAATTCAAGGGCAAAAGAGATTCTCAAGTGGGAACCCATGTACGATTTTGAAAGAGGAATCTCTGAGACTGTTTCTTACTTTGAAAGAGGGAAGTAATTTGCAGGGAAGTTTGTGGGAAGATGAGCCTCTTGCAATAAAAGTAAGACCTAAAACTCTTGAAGAATTCATAGGTCAGGAACATATCCTCTCTGATGGTACACCGTTGAGAGAGGCGATTCTCAACGATAAACTTTATAGCGCTATCCTTTACGGGCCTCCCGGGAGTGGCAAGACTTCTCTTGCCGAAATAATAAAGCACTACACAAAGAAACCATTTAAACATCTCAGTGCCGCAAATCAGGGTGTTGGAGACCTAAAACCGGTTATAGAAGAAGCGAGCGAGTTGTTTAAAAGAACGGGGAATCCAACTATACTATTTGTCGATGAAATTCACAGGTTCAACAAATCACAGCAGGATACGCTTTTGCAGTCCGTCGAATCGGGATCTGTCATACTAATAGGCGCGACAACGGAAAACCCGAGTTTTGAAATAAATCCAGCTTTGCTTTCGAGATGCCGTGTCTTTGTTTTCAAGCCCTTTTCAAAAGAAAATATAATCGAAATAATAAAAAGGGCCATAAAAACTGAAGAGATCGGCTTTGATTCCGAATCGATTGAGATGATAGCCCAGTTAAGCGGAGGAGACGCGAGAATGGCCCTTAACATGGTCCAGGAGGCGCTTGTGTGGGCAAAGAACAGAAAGATAGATTCTATCTCTTCATCTCAAATAGAATCCATACTTCAAAGATCTATTCCGAGGTACAGAAAGCATGCAGATGAACATTACGACTTTATCTCAGCGTTGCATAAAAGCATGCGCGGAAGCGATCCGGATGCGGCCGTTTATTACCTTGCTAAAATGTTAGAAGCCGGAGAAGATCCGCTCTACATAGCAAGAAGGATTGTAAGATTTGCGTCTGAGGACATAGGCCTTGCAGATCCTAAAGCGCTGAGCATCGCGGTGGATGCGTACCAGGCCTCTCACTTTATAGGAATGCCTGAATGTACGACCGCGCTTGCCGAGGCTGTTATTTATTGTGCCGTGGCACCGAAAAGTAACGCGGTCTATGTTGCCTACATAAAGGCCGCGCGCGAGGCCCGAGACAATCCTTTTGAAGAGGTGCCATTAAAGATAAGAAATGCCCCGACTGCTTTGATGAAGGAGATGGGATACTCGAAAGATTACGTTTATCCACACGATGTCGAGGGTGCTTTTATTGTCGAAAATTACATGCCAGAAAGGCTAAAGGGACGCGTTTTCTACAATCCAACAGATAGAGGACTCGAATCGAGAATAAAAGAAAAACTCCAAAATCTGTGGAAAGGATTTAAAAGATGGGAGGAAAAAAATTGAAGAAGGTACTCTTTTGGTCTATACTGATTGCCGTCATCGTTGCCCTTTACTTTTTTCTAAAGGATACATTTTCTGGACACCTTATCCTTGATCCTTATCTTATAAATACGTCTTTTCTGCACGTTAAATGGTACGGTGTCATAATAGGCTCTTCTGTTATTGTGGCATACTTAATAGCCAGAAGTCAGTTGTTGCATGAAGGCGTCAAAGAAGACGAATTTATAATCGCGATGGTCGTTACAATACCATTTGCGGTAATAGGCGGAAGGCTTTTCTACGTGGCCTTTACATGGAATGAATATTTTAAATACCATATAAATCAAATATTGGAGCCCTGGACGGGCGGAATGGCAATCTTTGGAGCCTTAATCGGGATGTTCTTCGGAGGATGGCTCTACCTCAGGCTCAACAGGAAGGCTTCCTTCACATACCTTCAGGCAATGGACGCTGTGGCGATGGTCTTGCCATTTGCCCAAGGAATGGGAAGGTGGGGTAATTTCTTCAACCACGAAGCCTATGGCGTTCCGACGAATTTACCATGGAAGATGTACGTCCCCCCCGCTTATAGAATGCCGGGATATGGCCAGTACGCGTTCTTTACGCCAACATTTTTGTACGAGGCGATCGGGGACTTTTTGATATTTTACATACTCTACAAATTCACTAAAAAATACAGAACAAAATACGGTCAGACCTTTGCACTTTATCTTATACTTTATCCAACTTTAAGGATATTCGTCGAATCTTTGAGACTTGATAGTCTGTGGTTTTATTCTTTAAGAATAGATCAGGTTGTGCCAGTGATATTCATAATATCCGGAGGATTGCTTTTTGGCTATCTAAAAAGGAAAGAAGCATTGACCGGAGGCTCTCAATGAATCTTTACATCTTTGACGGAACTGCCCTTGTGTACAGAGCGTATTATGCTCTTCCTCCACTTTCCACTTCTGATGGAAAGCCAACGGGGGCCGTTTTAGGTGTTGCCAAGATGCTTTTGAAATTCATCAGAGAAAGGGTAAGAGAGGAAGACTCCATCGTATTTGTCATGGATTCAAAAGAGCAAAATTTCAGAAAGACCCTTTTTGAATCTTATAAGGCCAACCGAGCGCCCGCTCCAGACGAGATGATTGCCCAGATTACCTATGTTGAAAAACTCGTTGAGGCCCTTGGCATGCCGATTTTAAAGGGCACCGGATACGAGGCCGATGATGTTATAGCAACACTTGTAAAAAAGTATTTTTCAAAATTCGACAATGTCTACATTGTAACAGGAGACAAAGATCTCCTTCAACTTGTCGGAGGAAATGTAAAGGTTCTAAGGTTTGCATCTCTCGGCATTTCAGATCTCGTTGAATACGATGAAAAAATGGTTATCGAAAAGTACGGTCTTAAACCATCCCAGATCGGGGATTATCTTGCGCTTGTTGGAGACGCATCCGACAACATTCCCGGGGTTAAAGGAATAGGTGAAAAAAGCGCGACCGAACTTTTAAAAAAATATGGAAATATTCAGACACTTTACGATCATCTTGAAGAAATTCCTAAGAGATATTCAAAACTACTCGTTGATGGAAAGGAAATGATGAAACTTTCCAAGGAACTCGTAAATCTTTCTTACGATGTACCTTTAAATTTAGAAATATCTCCATACAAAGGCCCTGATAAATCAAAACTCCTATCGATTTTGAACGAATTAGAACTCAATTCTTTAAAATCGGAATTTGATCTGTACGATCACACATCAAACGTGAAATATACAACTGTCAATTCCAAAGAAAGACTCGAAGAATTGATATCAAATCTCATTAAAAAGCGTTTTGTGGCCTTCGACACAGAGACAACCTCACTCGATCCGTTCGAGGCAAAACTCGTAGGTTTTTCTCTGTGCGATGGAGATCAAAGTTATTACGTACCGGTAAAACACAAATACGGGAAAAATGTAGAAAATGGTCTTGAGATTTTAAAATCTTTTCTCGAAAATAAAGATGTCAAAATAATAGGCCAAAATCTCAAGTACGATCTTGAAATAATGATGAATCATTCTTCAAAATTCAAACCTTATTTCGACACAATGATAGCGGCCTATCTTTTAGATCCAAACGAAAGAAAATTTTCTCTCGAAGAACTCGGGATGAAATATTTAAATTATTCGGGAATATCTTACGAAGACATAACGAAGGGAAAAAATTTCGAAGAGGTTTCGATAGAAGACGCTACAAAATATTCGGCCGAAGATGCAGATATGACCTATAAACTTTACAACGTGCTCAACAAAAAGTTAATAGAAGAAGATTTAATGGATGTTTTTTACAAAATAGAGATGCCCCTTGTAGAAGTACTTGCAAGAATGGAAATGAATGGTGTCTACATAGACAAGGAATTTCTTAAAAATCTTTCTGAAAGTTACAATCTTAAATTAAGAGAGATAGAATCCCAAATTTACGATCTTGCCGGAGGAATGCCTTTCAACATAAATTCTCCAAAACAACTCTCGGAAGTTTTATTCTCGAGGCTCAAATTGAAGCCGAGAAAGAAAACATCGACAAGAGCCTTTTCAACTGATGCCGGGGTTTTGGAAGAGATGAGGGATGAACATCCGATAATTCCGCTTTTGTTAGAGTACAGGAAATATTTCAAACTAAAATCGACCTATATCGATGCCCTTCCAAAACTCGTGAATCCAAAAACCGGACGCCTTCATACCTCCTTTAATCAAACGGGCACATCGACAGGAAGGCTTTCAAGCAGTGATCCGAATTTGCAAAACATACCCTCAAGAAATGAAGAAGGGCTCGAGATAAGAAAGGCAATACGCGCTCAAAACAAGGGATGGAAGATAGTCAGTTTTGATTATTCCCAGATAGAATTGCGCGTTCTCGCGCACATGAGTGGTGATCCAGCCCTTATAGAGGCATTTAAATCCGATTACGATATTCACGCGATAACTGCCGCAAAGATATACGGTGTGAATCAGGAAGAAGTAACTTCCGAGATGAGGAGAATAGGCAAGATGGTGAATTTTGCCGTGACTTACGGAGTAAGCGCTTACGGTCTTTCAAAAAGGTTAGGAATTCCGGTTGAGGATTCGGACAAAATAATAAAGAATTATTTCGCAAGTTATCCGATGGTTAAAAAGTATTTAGATGACATAGTCAACTTCGCAATTAAAAATGGATATGTAGAGACGATCTTCGGGAGAAGAAGAGATATCCCTGAATTGAAAAGTTCAAACAGAAATGTCTTTGAAGAAGGCAAAAGGATGGCCATAAACGCCCCAATTCAGGGAAGTGCTGCCGATATAATAAAACTTGCCATGATAGACATAGATCAAAAGATCTCTTCTATGAAGTCGATGATGATACTTCAGGTGCACGATGAACTCGTTTTTGAAGTGCCTGAGGAAGAACTCGATGAACTCACGAAGATCGTTAAAGATTCAATGGAGAAGATCGTCAAAATGAAGGTTCCACTTAAGGTGGAAATAGAGTCGGGGGAAAGTTGGTGATGGGAGTGTACAAAAGGGTTTTAATAACCGTTGATGGTTCGGAAATGTCGAAGACGGTTTTTGAAAGAGGAATAGAGATAGCAAAGAGGGAAGGATCTCAGGCATGTGTAATAGCCGTCGTCGACACAACAACTATGTACAACCTTGCCGCTGCAGGAGAGATGAGCCCTTCATTTTTAAACATTCAGTCGCAAATAATAAGAGAGCAGGAACTCGCGCTAAAAAAATTCATTTCTGAACTTCGACAATATTGTGATTATGGCTTTGATGAAGAAGTCAGGACAGGCGTTCCCAGTAAGGAAATAATCTCTTACGCGGATCAATGGGGAGCCGATTTGCTCGTCGTGGGAAGTTACGGAAAAGGTGGATGGATCTCCGAGTTTTTGTTCGGCACAACGGCAGAAAGAATTATAAGAACGGCAAAGAGTGATGTGCTTGTCGTAAAATGCAAAGGGGAAAAGAAATGAAGGTTTTTTTCAAAACTTACGGTTGTCAGATGAATATCCACGACAGTGAAATAATGAAAGGATTGCTAAAAGAAGCGGGACACGAGATTGTCGATAAAATAGAAGATTCAGATCTGGTTGTTGTAAATACCTGCGCGGTAAGGAGAAAATCTGAAAACAAGGTGTACAGTTTGATTGGAAGGTTAAAAAAGGGTGGTCACAAAGTCGGTGTGACTGGATGCGTTGCCCAAGGAATGTCAGAAAAACTGTCTAATTACGGCGTAGAATTCATCTTAGGAACAAGAGCGATAGGCTCAATTGTGAGTGCCGTTGAAGGATTGAAAAAGATAGATCTTGAAGATCGCATATCCGAGATCGATTCACAGACGCCGGTACTCAGAAATCAAAAAAAGCATGCATGGGTCAATATAATAGCCGGATGCGATAAGTTCTGCACCTACTGCATCGTCCCTTACACACGCGGAAGAGAACTTTCAAGGCCGCTTTCGGACGTTATAAATGAGGTTATAATGCTCGCAAAAAACGGATACAAACAGGTAACCTTTTTAGGACAGAATGTTGATTCTTATGGAAAGGACTTAAAAGATGGAACATCTCTTGCAAAACTTCTTGAACTTTCACAGGCCATCGATGGAATAGAAAGGTTTTGGTTTTTGACATCTTATCCTTCAGACATAAGTTCTGATCTGATAAAGGTCGTTGGGAAATATCCAAAAATATCGAAGAACTTTCATATACCGGCTCAGTCTGGCAGTAACAGGATACTCAAAAAGATGAATAGAAGGTACACAAGAGAAGAATATTTAGAAATTGTAGAGAAAATAAAGAAAGAAGTGGAAAATTCTTCGATAGGCGGGGACATAATAGTCGGTTTTCCCGACGAGAATGATGATGACTTTGAAGAAACTCTCGATCTTGTCAAAAGGGTGAGATATATCCGTCTTAATGTCGCTCCCTATTCGCCCAGACCCGGAACGGTGGCGGCAAAGTATTACGAAGATAATGTGCCTTTTAACGTCAAAAAAACGAGAATGTCAAGATTGAATGAAATTCAGCATTCTATAGAGAAAGAATTGAATGAAGCCCTTATAAACAAAGAGGTAGAGATCATGATAGAAAACACTGCGAGAAAGGTTTCTTACGGAAGAACGATAGACAACAGGATGGTCGCGGTTGACGAAATCATTCCAGAAGGAGAAATGATAAGGGTAAGAATAGAAGATTTCAAATTCGGTACTTTGTACGCATCATCAAGGAGGGTGTCAATCTTTGCCTGATCTCACGCCGATGATGGCTCAATATTCCAACATAAAGGCGCGGTATCCCGATTGCATTCTACTTTTTAGACTCGGAGATTTTTACGAAACATTTGACGATGATGCAAAGTACGTTTCCAAGACTCTCGGGCTCGTCCTTACCCGTCGAAGCGATCATCCGATGGCTGGAATTCCTTATCACACACTGAATCTTTACCTCAAAAAACTCATAGAAAACGGAAACAAGGTTGCCATATGCGACCAATTAGAAGATCCCGCAGTCGCAAATGGCATTGTAAAGCGAGATGTCACAAGGATAGTAACACCGGGCACGATAATAGAAGACGATGTGCTAACGCCTGCCAACAATTACATCGCCGCTTATTACAAAGGTTGTGTCGCACTTGTAGACATATCAACAGGAGATTTTTTTGTCGATTCGAATGAAGATTCAATAGGGAAATACTCGCCAAAGCATATCATTCACAACGGTGAAATCGGCGAGATTTCAGGAACTTTTGTCGAAAGGGTCGAAGATTGGTACTTTGATCCTAAAAATGCCGATGATATCCTTAAATCTCAGTTCGGCCTCGAAGATATTTCATTTCTCGAACTTTCAAAAGAAGAAAAAACGGCGGTAGGTGCCATCATAAAGTATCTGCAAATGACACAAAAACATTCTCTTGTGAACCTCAAAAGGCCTCTTAAATTAAGAAAAAACGATAGAATATTCTTAGATATGCTCACAGTCTCCAATTTGGAACTGATAGAATCGAATTCGATATCTCTTTATTCCCACATGAACAGGACCGTTACAAGAATGGGTCATAGGATATTGAAAAGAGAAATACTCTCTCCCCTTTTAAATAGAGAGGAAATAGAGAAGAGGCTCGATTTAGTCAATTATCTTTTCGATAACAGAAAGAGTCTGTCAAATTTAAGAGAGATCCTTTCTAATGTTCAGGACGTTGAAAGGATCGTATCGAGGATATCTTATTCTGCGGCGACGGCATCCGATCTCGTCGCTTTAAGGAGAAGCATTGAAATTTTTGATGAAATAAATGAATGGATAAAGATAAATCCTGTCTTTAATCCTTTCATGCTCGATCCCCTTTACGAATTGAGAGATCTTCTAAAAAAAGCCATCGTAGAGGATCCGGAAGGCGAGATAGGCGATGGAAAGACTATAGCATCAGGATTTTGCAAAGAATTAGATGAGGCAAGATCGGTACTTTACGATGTGGATGGTTACGTTAAAAGATACGAGGAAAAAGAAAGAGAGAGAATTGGAAATAAGGTTAAGGTCGGTTACAGTTCTATATTTGGATATTACGTCGAAATATCTAAAGGATATAAAGGAGAGATACCAAAAGAATATGTAAGGAAACAGACGCTCGTCAATTCAGAAAGGTACACAACCCCTGAGTTAAGCGAACTTGAGAAAAAAGTGCTTCACGCAAGCGAGAAGATAAAAACTTTAGAGAACGAATCTTTCAAAAAGATATGCGATGAGGTACTTAAATTCAAAGACATGATAATCTCTAATGCTTCCAGAATAGCCTTTTTGGACATGATAGAGTCTTTCGCTTACCTTGCAATTCAAGAAAATTACGTAAGACCAAAATTTGGCCGAACTTTGAGAATAAAGGATGGACGACACCCAATCGTGGAGCAAAGGGTCAGAGAGTTTGTCCCGAATGATGTCGAAATTTCAGAGAAAAACAATTTCATTATCCTTACAGGTCCAAATATGTCCGGAAAGTCAACCTTTATACGTCAGATAGCGCTCATTTCTTTGATGGCGCAGATGGGAAGTTATGTACCGGCAAGAGAAGCGGAATTAAAATTATTCAACAGGATCTTCACAAGAATAGGGGCAAGAGACGATCTCGCGTCAAATAGAAGCACCTTTCTTGTTGAGATGTCAGAGGTTGCGACTATCCTAAACTTTGCAACAAAAGATTCTCTTGTCATCCTGGATGAGGTGGGCCGTGGAACAAGTACCTTTGACGGATTGAGCATAGCGTGGGCGGTCTCTGAATATATATCGCAGAAGATAAGGGCTTTCACGATCTTTGCAACTCATTACAACGAACTTGCAGAACTTGAAAAGATGTATCCGAATATTTCCAACCTTACAATAGAGGTCGTGGAAAGGGATAAAAAAGTCTTATTTTTGCACAGGGTCGTGCGCGGAACGGCCGATAAAAGTTACGGCATAGAGGTTGCAAAGATAGCAGGGATTCCTGAATCCGTTATAAAGAGAGCCTACGAGGTGTCCGAGGCGATAAGTTCGGTAAGCCATATAGAAAAGGGAGTAAGATTTTTAACATCCGGAGAGGTTGAAAATATAAAAAAACGTATAAAGAACGATCAGATAAATCTTTTTGATAAAGGAGGAACAAAATGAAAAGGATAGCGGTTATGACAAGCGGAGGAGATGCCCCGGGCATGAATGCCGCCATAAGGGCTGTCGTTAGATATGGAATAAACAAGGGACTTGAAGTTTACGGCATCATGAGGGGGTACGCGGGCCTTCTGGAGGATGACATAAGGCTTCTCAATTTTGCCGATGTGGGCGGAATAATGGAAAAAGGCGGCACGATATTAAGAACGGCCAGATGTGAGGAGTTCAAAGTTGAAAAGGGACGCAAAGAAGCGTACAAAATCCTTAAATCGCATGAGATAGAAGGGCTTGTAATCATCGGTGGAGATGGAAGTTTGAATGGAGGAGCATTGATAGCGGCAGAAACAGATTTTAAAGTTGTCGGCATACCGGGAAGTATAGACAATGATATTTCAGAAACAGATACGTGCATAGGAGTTGACACGTGTTTGAATACGGTCGTTGAAAATATACAGAAATTAAAGGACACAGCCTCATCCCATGAAAGGGCCTTCATAGTTGAGACGATGGGAAGAAATTGCGGCTACATTGCGCTGATATCCGGGCTGACAACGGGAGCCGAGGCGATAGTGATACCGGAGGTGAAGGTAGATTATCAGGCTCTTGCCGATAAACTTCTTGCTGGAAGAAAAAGGGGAAAGATAAATTCGATAGTCGTCGTGGCAGAAGGGGCCGCCAGCGCCTATACAGTCGCAAGACATCTCGAAAATAAGACGGGATTTGAGACACGTGTAACTATCCTCGGCCATATTCAAAGGGGAGGGTCGCCAACCGTTCAGGACAGGTTACTTGCCTCAAGAATGGGATCATTTGCCGTTCAAACACTTTTAGATGGCCAGTCCAATGTCATGATCGGCATTCAGGGAACACAGATGATGGCAGTAGATCTCAACAAAGCCTTGCAGAAGAAAAAAGAACTCGATCTATCGCTTTACGAACTCGCAAACACACTATCGTAGGAAGGTGAAAAAGATGAGAAAAACGAAGATTGTTTGTACCATTGGACCGGCAACGATAAAGAAAGAAATGCTCGAAGCGCTCGTGAGAAATGGAATGAATGTGGCAAGGCTTAACATGTCTCATGGTACCCACGAAGAGAAATCTCAGACAGTCATGGATATAAGAGAAATAAGAAAAAGATTGGGCCTTCCGGTTGGAATTTTGATGGATATAGAAGGGCCAAAACTCAGAACTGGAAAGTTAAAAACCGAATACGTTGAATTAAAGAAAGGATCAAAACTCGTTCTGACGACCGAGGATATTCTCGGAGATGAAAATAAAATATCGGTGAGTTATACGGGCCTGCCATCCGACGTAAAGGCCGGTGACACTATTTTGCTCAACGACGGGCTTATAAACCTTAAAGTTATCTCGACAACTCAAAAGGAGATAGTAACTGAGGTTGTAAACGGCGGAGAGATAACCCATAACAGAGGAATAAATGTTCCGGGCGTCGATTTGAAGGTTCCGACTCTCACTGAAAAGGATATGAAAGACATAGAACTCATATCGAAGATAAAGCCCGATTACGTCGCCCTTTCATTTGTCAGAAAACCTGAAGATGTCATGCATCTGCGCGAGATCTTTAAATCCAAAGGTTTCGATGATCCAAGGATAATATCAAAGATAGAGACAAAACAGGCCCTTGATAATCTTGAAAAGATCTTAGACGTATCGGATGGAGCTATGGTTGCAAGGGGCGATCTCGGTGCAGAAATACCTTCTGAGGATCTTCCAATTGAGCAGAAGAGAATAATAAAACTCTGCAACGATCGCGCCATACCGGTTATAACGGCAACGCAGATGTTAGAATCAATGGTAGAAAACCCAAGACCGACGCGTGCCGAGATAACAGACATAGCAAATGCGGTTTTAGATGGAACAGATGCTGTTATGCTTTCTGAAGAAACAACCATAGGGAAATACCCTCTGCAGGCTGTCCAGTTCATGGACAAAATAACGCAAAAATCGGAAAAATACCTCGAACTTTCGGAAAACACAAGAGCATCGATATTGCAAAAGAACAAGAATATAAGCGATGCCATAGCCTATTCGTCATGGCATTTGAGCATAGAACTTGAAACATCCGTCATAATAGCATCAACCTTTTCGGGTTATACCGCAAGACACGTTTCAAGATTTCGCCCATCTGCGGTGGTATTTGCCCCGACACCAAAGGAGGAAACCTACCACAGGATGTCTCTTATCTGGGGTGTTGTGCCGACTCTCATAGATAGGGTTGAATCAACGGATGAGATGATAGAAAACTCCATAAGAGAGTTACTCGGAATGGGCCTTGCGAACCCTGGAGAGAATGTGATCATAACTGCTGGCATTCCCTGGGGATTTTCTGGCACTACAAATCTAATCCAGGTACACAAAATTTAGGAGGTGTGATAATGGAAAGCGGATCTGAAAATGTCGTATGGAATTTGGGCGATCTTTATTCTTCCGTCGAAGATTTAAAAAAAGACGGTGAAAAACTTTTAGAGGAAAGCAAATCATTCCACCAAAAATTTTCAGACACTCAAAAGGTTTTCGAGGATAGAAACCTCACGAGGCTTTCCATTGACACCCTGTCAGATCTTTACGATAAACTTGGAAAGATCTCTCAGTACGCATATTTGAGATTTGCCGAAAACACTGTCGCAGATGAGACGAAAAAGATATTGGCGTGGGTTGAAAATCTTGAAACAGAAGTCCAGTCAAATCTCATTTTTTACAATTTAGCGATATCAAAGATGCCGGATGAACTTTTCGAGAAGGTAAAACCCTCTATCACGGATTACAAGCATTTTCTCGAATCTTCAAGAAGGTTTAAAGATCATCTGTTTTCTGAAAGAGAAGAACAGTTAATCGTTCACAAAAATTCTACAGGTACAAATGCATTTGTAAAATTTTACACTCAATTAACATCTACTTACAGATTCAGGATAAAGTTAGACGGTAAATCGCAAACCATTAACGGAAGTCAGTTAAGATCTTTGAGAACACATCCCGATCCTAAAATAAGAGAGATGGTAACATCCAAACTCTTTAAAAAGTACAGATCAAATGCGCTCGAGATAGAGAATGCATATAATGCCGTAGCCAAAGATTACGATGTTGAATCGAAATTGCGCAATTACCCATCTCCGATAAGTATGAGAAACCTTGACAACGAGGTATCAGACAATGTTGTGGAAACACTCGTAAACGTTACAACGAAGAATAACTCTCTTGTTGCCAGATATTACAAGATCAAATCTAAATTGATGAATCAAAAACTCAAACTAAGCGACATATACGCTCCTGTAGGCGACGTACAGAGAAAATTCACATGGAATGAGGCAAAGGATATAGTAAGAAAGGCATTCTACGACTTTGATGAAAGATTTGGAAAGATAATAGACGAATTTTTTGAAAAACGATGGATACATGCATCCCCAATGCCGGCCAAGGAGGGAGGCGCCTTCTGTTCCTATTCAACGCCGAAGACACATCCCTACGTGCTTCTTACCTTCACGGGACAGATAAAGGATGTGATGACGCTCGGTCATGAACTCGGTCATGGCCTCCACGGTGTGCTTTCATCAAAGCAAAATGTGCTTCAGTACCATACTCCTCTGACGATGGCCGAAACTGCTTCAACCTTTGCTGAAATGCTTTTAATGGACTACTTTCTCGAAAAACTCCCCAAAAAGGAGATACTTCCATTCATCGCCTCAAAACTCGAAGATCTCTTTGCAACGATGAACAGGCAAAACATGTTCACAAGATTTGAATTGAGGGCCCATGAAAAGATATCAAAAGAGGGCGCAACATTCGAAGAACTTTCGGATATTTACAATGAAGAACTCCACGAGATGTTTGGAGATTCTGTCGAATACAATCCGGAGTTTAGATGGGAATGGTCCTCGGTGCCGCACTTCTTCCATACGCCTTTTTACTGTTACGCTTACGATTTTGCACAGTTACTTGTCATTTCTCTTTACGCAAAATATAAATCAGGAATGAATAATTTCAAGCAAAAATACGTAAACCTCCTTTCAGCCGGTGGATCTGATAGTCCAGAAAAATTGCTGGAGCCATTCGGAATAAGCCTTTCCGATCCATCCTTCTGGCAGGGAGGATTCGATTACATCGAAGAAAATTTGTTAAAAAGGATTGAAAGATCATGAGAGTGCTCGTTGCCCAGTCAGGCGGTCCAACTGCCGTGATAAATGCGTCACTTTCAGGAGTCATAAGGGAAGCAAAATCGTTAAAGTGGGAAATCTACGGTGGACTTTACGGGATCGAGGGAATCCTTCAATCGAAAATAACACCGCTTGAAATGGATGATAAAAAACTCGAAAGATTGGAAAAGACGCCGGGTGCCTATCTTGGATCGTGCAGGTACAATCTGCCCGATCCCCCGCACGAGGTCTATGATAAACTCTTTGAAATCTTTAAATCCAATAAAATAGACGCTTTTTTGTACATAGGCGGGAATGATTCGATGCAGACCGTATGGAAAATATACAAAGAGATAGAAAGAAGAAAATCACACGTGAAGGTTGGTGGCATACCCAAAACTATAGATAACGATCTTGTCGGGACAGATCACTGTCCTGGTTTTCCGAGTGCCGCTAAATTCTTAAACGTTGTAGCCTCCGAATTCGTCATAGATTCAAACGTTTATTCAAAGCCTTCGATATGCGTCATAGAAACTATGGGAAGAGATTCGGGATGGCTTGCGGCGTCTTTGAAAATGGCCGAAGAGATTGTAAAAGGCTTGAAGGTTATAACATATATTCCCGAAAGGCCCGTTTCTGAAGAAGCGATTCTCGATGAGGTGTACGCGCTGAAAGATAATCCTCTTCTTGTATCTGTTTCTGAGGGAATAAAAGACAAAGATGGCCAGTACTTTTACACGGTAGGCTCAAGGGATGTTTTCGGAAATGTAAAACTCGGTGGTTCTGGAGAGAGAGTCGCAGGAATAATAGAGAAAATTGGAAAGGTTAAGTTCGTCAATCCATCCTTCCTTCAAAGGGCCGCATCTCACATAGTATCGTCGATAGATGTCAAAGAAGCAATAATGGTAGGATTTGACGGAGTAAGGGCACTTCAATTTCATAATGGCTTTTTTGCCTCGATCGAGAGAATAAATAACGACAGATACGAATCCCAAACCAAGATCATCCCGATAGAAGAGGTTGTCGGAAAGATAAGGACGATGCCGTTGGATTTTAACGACGAAATGATAAAATCTTATGTAGGACCTTTAATAGATGAATTGCCAGCATATGCGTGGAGGTAAATTTTGGGAATACACACCATTCTTAACTCTTTGAGCGATTTCTCTGTATGGGCAATAAACTCTGCCGGATACATAGGAATATTCTTTACGATGGTCCTTGAAGGCTTTTCAATACCTCTTCCAAGTGAAGTTATCCTACCTTTAGGAGGTTACATAGCATCTAAAGGAAGTCTTAACGTGCTCGGAGTGGTGCTGGCGGGGTCTTTAGGAGGAACAGTTGGATCAATTGCGTTGTATTACGTCTCGATGTTTTTCGGCAGAGGTTTTATAAAGAAATGGGGCAAATACGTCCTTATCTCCGAAAAGCATCTCGACTCCATGGAAAGATGGTTTGAAAATTACGGTAACTTTACCGTTTTCACGACGAGATTGCTCCCCATTGTAAGAGGCCTTGTCGCGATTCCAGCCGGGATTTCAAAGATGAATATATGGAGTTATACACTTTATACCTTTCTCGGAAGCTTCATATGGGCCTTAATTCTTGTGTATTTTGGGTTCCAACTTGGACTATCCGGACTCAACATGGATGTGATATGGCTTATCGTTTTAATCCTTGTAGGTGTTACTTTTGGAATATACTTCGGATACAAATTCTTGAAAAGGTACGTCTTGCTTTTCAATATAATCGTAAATGTCATCTTGTGGTCATTCCTTGGTTTCTTTGTCTTTTTTGCGCTTTATGAGGCGTACTTCCCGATAAGCGCACATGATCTTAACTATTCGAACATAAAAGCAATAGAAAACATAAAGGGAGACTTTTCCTTTTACGCTGTTGGAAATACCTTTTACAACGTTGAATATTTTGACAGTTTCTCTTCCGCCACAGGCACGAATAAATTCATAGTTGACACCGGGAATATGGTTTATTCGGGAGACCTTTCGAAGTACAAGATTTTGCTAAACGATCTAAAAAGATTGAAAATTCCATTTTTGGCAGTTCCCGGACCGCGCGATCTGACAGATGGAGGATACGCGAATTTTTACCACGTCTTTGGAAGTTACGAGTACACATTCCATGTCAACAAAACCTTTTTTGTCGTTTTGAACAACTCGAATGGGAAGATAACACAATCCCAGTTTGACTGGCTTTCAGACAGATTATCGCGTGCATCCACCTACACCCAAAAATTTCTTGTAATGCATACGCCAGCTTTTTGGATGAAGGGATCGAAAAAAATGGATGAAAATATATCCAAAAATCTTCAGGACATTCTTTTGAAATCAAAGGTAAATCTCGTGATATCGACTGGACCATTCAATTACTCTGAAACTCCTGTGCCCTACGTTCAGGTCGGAGGAAGGAATTATGCCATCGTAAACGTTGGCAATGAAATTTCCGTAACACACGGCGCTCTTCCGTCTTTGAACTCCAACTTCAATCAGGTAATGCAGAACCTTTCAGTTTACGTCTACACCTATCTTGTAATGGAATGGCCAATTATCGGAATAATATCAATAATCGTGCTTTTGTTATGGTTCGTGTACAAAAGATACAAAATAACGGTAAAAATAGAAAGAAAATAGAAAAATGAATAACATATCGATAATCGGGAACACAAAAAGATTTCACATCATAACAATTCTGCTTTCGGCTATAGCAATGTCATTTATGATATACACACTCTTTTTTGTCCGCCATATAGATAATCTGAAAACAGAATTCGATACTGCCA
>PNIW01000030.1 GCA_002878315.1 Mesoaciditoga sp.
AAATTACTAATAAAGAATTTCTATGTAATATTTTTGTATAAATTAACTTATCTTTAAATTCCATTTCATGGATTCAAAAAAAAAACGTATGCATCCTGATAAATTTGAGTTGCACTACTTTCAATTCCATTTCATGGATTCAAAAGAACAGTTGATAAGTCTGCTTTCAAGCATCAATGATTACGACTTTCAATTCCATTTCATGGATTCAGCCATTGCAATATCAAATAATTTCATTGTTAATGGTTCATTTCTTTCAATTCCATTTCATGGATTCAGATATCTTTGGATGGCTTGTTTATGCAATACCAATAAACTTTCAATTCCATTTCATGGATTCATGATGCTAAAAGAATTGTGTCAAAATATGCTGTTCATATGTACTTTCAATTCCATTTCATGGATTCAGGGAATACGAAGTACCTGTTATAACAGGAAATTCGTTAAAACATCTTTCAATTCCATTTCATGGATTCCATAAACTTTAGCCAATAATGAAGCTAAATAAGATTTTCCCTTTCAATTCCATTTCATGGATTCCTAGGTTATATTAAAAGGTGGTGTGTGAAATGATAGCAAAGCTCTTTCAATTCCATTTCATGGATTCAGAGGAGATAAATTTAAAGGCGTATTATTATATGGATTCACAACCTTTCAATTCCATTTCATGGATTCTAATTGAATCATTACAAAATTACGAAAAGCTTATAACCTTTCTTTCAATTCCATTTCATGGATTCACGTTTAATTACAGTGCATTAATTTACTTCTATATAACTTTCAATTCCATTTCATGGATTCAATGAAATAGAATTAAAAAGTTATTATTATTATGATGTTAATCACTTTCAATTCCATTTCATGGATTCTTGATGGATATCTTACCTCATCTATAATATGAATTAATGTCCTTTCAATTCCATTTCATGGATTCCTTTGATGTGCTAATAACTTTTGGCGGGCCCAATATACTTTCAATTCCATTTCATGGATTCTTATGATATACAATAGCAACTTCTGTGACTGGAATTATATAGGCTTTCAATTCCATTTCATGGATTCAAGAAAAACAGGAAATGTTAGAAACGTTAAGGCTTGCATTATCTTTCAATTCCATTTCATGGATTCTAGGAGAAGAAAAGCACATAGCTATAATGAAATATTTGCATTACTTTCAATTCCATTTCATGGATTCTCAAGGCCTGCAAAATATAAAGGGCTACCAAAGACAAGCCTTTCAATTCCATTTCATGGATTCTTAGAAAAAGCTAAAAGTATATCAACATTTGAAAAGTATACTTTCAATTCCATTTCATGGATTCAGAAAAAGAAAAATTTCTAAGAAAAGTAGGTTAATTGGTTTCTTTCAATTCCATTTCATGGATTCAGAAATAAACCCTGACCAAAATCCAAATGTTCAAGTTAAACTCTTTCAATTCCATTTCATGGATTCTCATATTTAATTCTAATAAAAGGTCCACAAGGAGTTGGCACTTTCAATTCCATTTCATGGATTCTTCATTATCTGCTAAACTCATATAAAACACTGCTGTCTTATGTCTTTCAATTCCATTTCATGGATTCCTTCCATTTTTTCAAGGTATCTCGGTGCGGGCACTTTGAAAATAAAACTTTCAATTCCATTTCATGGATTCGAGCAAGAAATACAAAATTCAATACCATCACCTGAGTTATCACTTTCAATTCCATTTCATGGATTCTTAGATATCCTTCGATAAATTTCGAAATGTTAAAGAAACTTTCAATTCCATTTCATGGATTCGACGAGTTGATATTAAATACGCTGAAAGTATACGCGTTAAGCTTTCAATTCCATTTCATGGATTCGGATATTATCAGCCTGAATGTTATGAAAAGAGAATAATGGATACTTTCAATTCCATTTCATGGATTCGTGAGGTGTAAGATATGGCGGAAGAGGTTGAGGAGCAAGCTTTCAATTCCATTTCATGGATTCATTCTATTAAAGTGTTTGATGCACTTGAATAGCTTATTATCCTTTCAATTCCATTTCATGGATTCAACGCTATTTGGTGATGTTGCGGATTTAACTAGTGTAGCTTTCTTTCAATTCCATTTCATGGATTCATATACAAATATTAACAGATATTAATAGCAAAAAAATAGTTCTTTCAATTCCATTTCATGGATTCGCAAAAGTTTTTTTGGTTGCAGACGCAAAAGGACATTATTCTTTCAATTCCATTTCATGGATTCTTAACACAAATGCGTATAGTAGTGGCGGTAGCGGAGGAGGTTTAAACTTTCAATTCCATTTCATGGATTCCTAGCCCTCATAACTAAATCACGTAAAAGCCCATATTTGCTAAACTTTCAATTCCATTTCATGGATTCATAGACATAAACCAATTGGATAACCCTGCATATGAAATAAAATCTTTCAATTCCATTTCATGGATTCCCGCAGATGCTTATAAGTTTCACAAAAAGTTGTGTAGATTACTTTCAATTCCATTTCATGGATTCACATTTGAAAAATACAAGGAGGAATTAGCAAAACAAATTAACTTTCAATTCCATTTCATGGATTCGTTTTCTATATCTTCCCCTACAAACAATAGGTAGATATCATACTTTCAATTCCATTTCATGGATTCTCGAATTTATCTATCAAACGATTGATAGAAAGTTTATTAATTACTTTCAATTCCATTTCATGGATTCATAAAGGTCTATGATAAAGTTTTATAGTGTCTGCTGTGTTTAACTTTCAATTCCATTTCATGGATTCTCAATGGTTCACGCAAAATCGGTTTAAACTCTGCCTGTTTAGTCTCCTTTCAATTCCATTTCATGGATTCATTATTTAAGTTAGTTGTTGTGCTACTTGAAGAACCTGACTTTCAATTCCATTTCATGGATTCCCGTGCCT
>PNIW01000104.1 GCA_002878315.1 Mesoaciditoga sp.
GGGATGTGTACCAGACGAGCACACTTGCTGGCTTCCCAGATGACCAGTATCCGTACTACATGGTAGGTTCGATTCAGGTTGCTCCCGAAATGCTTGCTTTGAACATCCATCTTAAATAAGCATTTTAGAACAAGAGGGGGAGAATTTCTCCCCCTTTTTTAGAGGTTTTTAGATGAAATTCACGGATGGAAACTGGCTTATAAAAGATGGAATGAAAATTCATGGAGCAATAGAAGTTGTTGATTTTGAAGTGATGGATAGTTCTTTAACCGCTCCGAATGACGACATCATACGCGTAAGTACCTATCATTTCAAGAGTGTAAAGAAAAACGAACCTGAATTCATAATGAATGATGAGAAAAAACATTTATGGTTAAAGAAGAAAACGAAAAAATAAGCGTATTAAATTAGAACTGGAAGGTGAATCGAATGGTAAATGAAAAGATCGAAGAACTCCTTTCAAAAATGTCTTTAGATGAAAAGATAGCGCAGATCGGATCGGTCTGGGTACACGAACTTTTCGATGAATCCGGAGAACTTTCCGAGAAAAAGATGGAAGATCTTCTGTCAAACGGGATTGGCCAGATAACGCGTGTTGGGGGATCATCAGGCCTTCCACCGGATAAAAGCGTGAAGATATCAAATCAAATTCAAAAATTTTTAGTTGAAAAGACTCGTCTTGGCATTCCGGCAATTGTGCACGAGGAATGTCTAAACGGATATATGGCAAAAGGAGCAACGATTTTCCCTCAAATGATAGGCATTGCGAGTTCGTGGAATCCTCAAATAGTTCACGAAATGGCAAATGCCATAAGGCAGCAAATGAGAGCAGTAGGAGCACATGAAGGACTTGCGCCGCTTTTAGACGTTTCGAGAGATCCGAGATGGGGAAGAATAGAGGAGACATTTGGAGAAGATGTTTACCTTGTTTCTGTCTTTGCAGATAATTACATAAAGGCACTTCAGAAAAACATGAAAAATGGCGTCATGGCTACCGCAAAACATTTTGTCGCTTATGCCATGTCTGAAGGTGGTCTGAATTGCGCACCCGTTCATCTCGGTGAAAGAGAATTGAGAGAGGTCTTTCTCAGGACCTTTGAGATAGCGGTCAAAGATGCCAGAGTTGGTTCTATAATGAATGCCTACAACGAAATAGATGGTGTACCGTGCGCGGCATCTAAATATCTTTTAACAGATATTCTGAGGAAAGAATGGAAGTTCGACGGTATAGTCGTTTCCGATTATTCCGCAATTGATATGATCGAAAATTACCACAGGATCGCCAGAGACAAAATTGAGGCGGCCTTTATGGCTTTGAATGCAGGCATAGACGTTGAATTACCGACAAGAAAGTATTACGCCAATACCTTAAGAGAAGGAGTTGAATCCGGACGTATCCCAGAATCTTTAATCAATAGATCCGTAAAACGTGTCCTGAACTCGAAATTGAAACTTGGACTTTTTGAAAAGCCATTTGTAAATGAAAAGAATGTTTTTGCCTTTTTTGATACCGATGCCAATCGTGCCATCGCTTTAAATGCGGCGAGAGAATCGATTGTTTTACTGAAAAATGACGGAATACTTCCACTCAGGAATTTGCATTCCATAGCCGTTGTGGGGCCTAATGCCGCAAATGGCAGAAACATGTTAAGCGATTATTCATATCCATCCCACATAGAAGCCTTTGTGAATAACGAAGTTCCGGACGTTATTCCAACTTCGAGATATCTCAAATCGACTGAAGGAAATGTAAAGATAGTATCGATCTTGGATGGGATAAGAGAAAAGGCTAACGAGAAGATAGATGTGAAATACGCGCGCGGTTGCGATAATTTAGATCCTTCCAAGGATGGCTTTGAAGAAGCAGTAAGGATCGCGCGAGAATCGGACCTTGTCATTGCTGTCGTCGGCGACAGATCTGGTCTCTCACTTTCTGCGACAACGGGAGAGAGCAGGGACAGATCCACGCTCGATCTGCCCGGAGTTCAGGAAGAATTGGTTGAAGAACTTTACAAAACAGGCAAACCTCTTGTCGTTGTACTCGTAAACGGACGCCCATTTTCGATAAAGTGGATTGCGGATCATGCAAATGCCATATTGGAAGCATGGCTACCGGGAGAAGAAGGCGGGCATGCCGTTGCCGATGTTTTATTTGGAGATTACAATCCTTCCGGGAAACTGCCAGTCTCTTTTCCGAGAACTGTCGGACAGGTACCAGTCTATTATTCTCATAAGCCGACGGGAGGAAGGTCTAATTGGCACGGCGATTACGTCGAAGAGAGCACAAAACCGCTTTTCCCGTTTGGATTCGGATTGAGTTACACGAAATTCGAATATTCAGATCTCAAAATAGATCCGTTAATCGTGAACTTTGAAAAATCGGTAAATGTGAGTTTCAAGATAAAGAACACAGGAAAGATTGCCGGAGATGAAGTCGTACAGTTGTATGTCAACGATAAAGTTGCGAGCATCACAAGACCTGTTAAGGAGTTGAAAGGCTTTGCGAAGGTTCATCTCGAGACAGGAGAAGAAAAATCAGTTACTTTCGAATTGCCAGTTGATCTGCTTGCCTTTTACGATTCAAAGATGAATCTCGTTGTGGAGGCTGGAGAATTCGAAATCATGGTAGGCAGTTCTTCCGAAGACACAAGGTTAAGAGGAAGTGTGGAGTTGAAGTCTAGTCTGAAGGTGAGTAAAAAAAGACCGAAGTTCTTTTCAACGGTCAAAATCGAAGGAGGAAAAATATGAAAGAGTATTTCAAAGGCATAAGCAAAGTAAAATACGAGAGAGGATCTAACGATCCAATGACCTTTCGCTACTACAATCCATCTGAAAAGATAGGCG
>PNIW01000073.1 GCA_002878315.1 Mesoaciditoga sp.
GCAAGCATTTCGGGATGCGTCCTGTAAGGGCTTAATTCGGCCGTCAAATATCCATCGTAATTTACCTTTCTTAAAGCCTTTATCACTGCCTTCCAGTTCACATCTCCTTCGAAGAGGTTCTTAAAGCCCTGAATGTTTCCTATCGACGTGTCGAAATCCTTTATATGGACTCTTACTATGTAATCGCCAAGTACTTCTATCCAGTGCTCGGGATAGGAAAAAGCAAGCACGTTGCCAACATCGAAATAAAATCTCACGTACGGACTTCCTATCTCGTCTATGAATTTCCTCATCTCGAGCGGACTTAGAAGAAATTTGTTCCACACATTTTCTATCCCTATGCAAACCTTTACCTCTTCGGCCTTCTTTGAAAGGGCTTTTAATGCCTCCTGAGACCTTTTGTACGCTTTGGAGTAAGAGACATCTTCGTTAACAACTCCCGGAACTACAAGAATGGCATCTGTATGAAGTATCTTTGCGGCCTCTATCATCTTCTCTACGATTTTGATTCCTTTGTTTCTTACACCTTTGTCGTTGTCAGTAAGAGGGTATTTCCAGTGAAGCGCTGTGGCAACACTTGAGATCGGTATGTTATTCGATCTGGATATTTTAAAAATCTCTTCGATCTCATCTTTTGTCGAATCAATTCTCAATGAAGGAGTGTCCTTCTTCTCCTCTTCCATATTTATCTCTATTCCGTCGTATCCGGCCTTTTTTGCATTTTCTATGCATTCCTTTACGGTGTAATTTGCAGGAAAGGTCCAGCAGTTTATGCCTTTTTTCACGACTTTATCACCTTGCCTTTCTTTACAGATTCGTAAGCCATCAAAGCGACTCTAAGCGCTTCGAGTCCGTCTTTGCCAGTTACAGGCTCTTGAAGATCGTCTTCGATGCACTTCACAAAGTCTTTGAGCATGAGGTAATCCATATCATCTCCCCAGTAGGCGTATTTGCTGTATTGAATTCTGTCCGAGTACATGATTCCATGCTGGGCAAACGCATCGACACTCATCGACCCTTTTGTGCCGGCTATCTCAAAGGTCACATCTCCCCACGTCGGAAAGGATTTCGGTCTTGACCATGATGCGTCTAAAGTTGCAAAGATCTCATTTTTGAACTTCATCGATATTAGGCCGCAGTCTTCAACGGGTATGTCGTGGATCAATGTCCCCATCTTTGCGTATACTTCTTTTACCTCGGATTTAAAAGTCCATCTTAGGATATCCACAACGTGAACTGTGTGATCAATTATGGCTCCTCCTCCGGAAAGCGTTTTGTCTGTGAACCATCCGCCAGGCATCGTTCCATGATTTGTCGCACTTATCCCGATTATCTCTCCGAGTTTTCCTTCATTTATTATTTCCTTCATTCTCCTTACTGGAGGTGCGTATCTTACCGGAAAGGAGACCATGAGTTTGACTTTGTTTTCCCTGCAAGCATCTATCATATTTTGGGCATCTTCAATTGTCGTCGCGATTGGCTTTTCGACTATGATGTGTTTTCGCGCGCGCGCCGAATCTATCGTCATCTTTGCATGCTTTGCATTTGCGGAACATATCACAACGGCATCGACAGATTTGTCAGAAAGGATATCTTCGTAATTTCTGAAATACTTTATACCATGCCTTTGGGCAAAATCTTTTCCCTGCTTTTCATTCTCTTCCGCTATCCCTGCTATTTCAACCTTTTCTATGCGCTTCAAAGATTCAACGTAACTTTCCGCGTGCATGTGATCGCAACTCAAAATTCCGATCTTCATAATTTCACCTCCAGAGGTTTATTCACCCTCATCGATTCTATGCAGGTCAGGGCAACTTTCAACGCGTAAAGCGCATCATGGGCGGGAACAGGAATTTGTGAATCTTTTTCGACAGATTCAAGAAACTCTCTTATTTCGCGTGTATAAGGCTCTATGCCGGGAGAAAGTGGACTTTCCGGAATAGAAACGCTCTCGGCTTTGCCTTTATTTTCTTCGAAAAGATTTAACTTCAAAGGAATGGAGTTAAAACTGCTGAATTCAACTAGGCCATCTGTCCCTGCTATCTCTATCTTCGCACCAAATTGGGTTCTTTGATTTCCAGACCAGTCTGAGACAAGATGGGCGATAATGCCGTTTTCGAATTCCATCATTACAAGATCGTATTCCGGATCGAATGGCTCTTTCCGTCTAAAGACATTCCCGCGCGTGTAAACTTCTCTGACAGGACCAAAGGTCCATGTGAGAAAATCTATGTCATGGATCAAAGAATCTTGAATCGATCCTCCACTTTTGTCATGGTAACCGTACCATTCCCTAACTATGGCGGGATTTGGCCCTCCCCTGTAGGTCCTTACCACCTTTGGAAGGCCAATAGAGCCCGAATTAATGATTTCACGTGCCTTTATGTATTCGGGAAAGAATCTCAAAACGTGGGCTATCATGAACTTAACATCATTCTTTGAGGCGGTCTCGATCATCTTAAGGCCATCTTCATAGGTTAATGCCATGGGCTTTTCACAAAGCACATGCTTTTTTGCACTGGCCGCTTTTATCACGAATTCACTGTGAAGATAGGTCGGCACGCATACGTCGATAACGTCTATATCCTTTCTTTTGATCACATCCTCGGCATTGTCGTAAGGATCCGCTTCGAAGATATCTGCGAGTTTCTTTGACCTTTCCGGTATTATGTCCGCTACGGCAACAACCTTTGCATCGGGGATATTTTTGTAGCAATTGGCGTGAACTGTTCCGATTCCACCCGCTCCTATGATTCCGA
>PNIW01000021.1 GCA_002878315.1 Mesoaciditoga sp.
TTTTGAACCTGCTTTAGTATACCCGCAACCATGACCCCTTTTTTTGCAACGGAAATATCAAGAATTTCAATTTTTAAAGCATCACCCGCTTCAGCACCTTCGACAAAAATCGGTCCGGTTGGAGGGTTAATCTTCGACCAGTCAATCATTTCAACAGTATCGGATGAGTTTTGAATCTGATTTGAAAAGCAATCCATTGTCTCGATCTCTGCGACGCTTCCCGAAGTAACACTAAAAGCAGGCGCGTTTTCTGATGAAAAAGAGAAAAAATGTTTCTCACTTTTGATTTTTTCCACATCGACCTCCCAATCCACATCGGATTTCGAATAATTTTTGGCATGTAAAATTTGTGTTTATGACATTTTCAATTTTCTCACGCTTCTCGAATATTCGTATATCCAGTAAGCGATTCCCGTGATTATCGAAAGTGCTCCGAAGAAAAGATATCCGTTTGCAACACCGAAAAGGTTTGAAATCCAGCCGCCGACTATATAACCGAAGATGGCCGAAATTCCTATCGTGACGACCCAGAATATGGCCTGAGCGTCGGATCTGTGTGAAGGCTCTATTTTAAGGTTGACGTAATGCCATATCGCGTAATACACGGCTATGAAATTGAAAAATTCAAAGGCCTGAAAGGCTATCACAAGTGCCGGATTTGTGACGGACCACGTGAGAATCCATCTTATGCCGTATGCAAAGGATGCCATGACAAGTATTTTCTTGATGCCCAATTTTGTCACAATGCGATCCGCAAAGAACAAAAATGGAACTTCGGATAGGGCATGAACGGCTATCGCGATTCCGGCGTAAGAAACCGATTCTCCTCTTGCCTTCATAAGGATGGGAAAAAAGTAAAGGCCGAAATTTCCCGAAGAGATGACAAGCGTTTCGAGCAAAAGCATGACGTAAAATTCGCCGGGCAAATTTTTGAAAGAGAATTTGCGCTTTTCCTTTTTTACGTTGTATCCATGTGTTTTCGGAATGAATAAGGCAGACAGTCCTATTGAAAGAAAGGCAAGGGATCCAATCGCAAAAAAGACAAGATCGCTTTTCAAATATCCGAAAAAGATCATCGCAAGTGCAAATCCTATCGATCCCATCATTCTGGCCTTTCCGAAAGAAAAACCACGCTGATTCAACTGGGCTATCGAAATTGATTCGGCCAGAGGCAGGATCGCAGTCCATACAAAGCCTATTGCGAAGGTCATTATCAGGACGGGCAAAAAACTTTTGAAAGAATAAACTCCCCAGATCAAAGCCGCGCTTGCCATCGATACAAAGGCAAGCACGTTGTTTTTAACCCTTTTATCGGCAAAGCGCATCCAAAACGGATTTGAAAAAAGCACCATTATCGATGCCACACTTCCGAGAAGTCCATTTTGGAGATCTGAAAAATGCAACTCGTTGAAATAATTGCCAACGAAAGAAAAGAAGGCCCTCGGTATGTATATCAACAATTCCAAAAGAAAAAATTGCCAGATCACAAGATTATTGACCTTGCGTATTTTATGCTTTCTTCGGTTTCTGCTATCGGATCTCCCGTTCCTTCGTACTCGATGGAAAGAAAACCTTCGTAGCGATTTGCGTGCAAAAATTCGACGATTTCTTTCAAAGGCACTTCTCCTTTTCCCAAAATCGTGCCTTCGTACATTTTACCGCTCAAAGATCTGTAACCGTTTTTGTCCGAAGGTACTTGCTTGAAATCTTTGAAATGAACGAACTTTATGTGATCTTTGAGATTTTTAACGGCATCGAGAGGTTTTTCATCAGCGAGCAAAAAATTCGCGACATCGGCGTTTGATTTGAAGTTGGGTGAATTCACGGCATCTATGAGTGCTTTAACCTGACTGCTTTTTCCGACGAAAAGGCCGTGATTTTCTATCACCAAAGTGATGCCGTTTTCCTCCGCGTAGGATGCGACCGCTTTGAATCCGTCTATTATCCATTGCTTTGCATCTTCAAAGACGATGCCTTTCTTTTCTTCCCCGCTGAAGACCCTTATGTATTTCGCACCGAGATCGCAGGCTATGTCAATACTTTCTTTGATGTAATTGACTTGCTTTTCGCGATCGGCCTTTTGACTTTGAACGAAATCGTTGTTTATGGAATAGGACGAAACTTCCATCTTCCTTTCTTTCAAATTGGCTTTAACTTCTTTTATCTCTTTGACACTCAAAAAATTGTCCAAAAGTTCAACGTATTTTACGTTGTTGCCATGACAAAAGGAGATGAAATCAACGCTGTTCATCTGCTTTGAATAGACTTTTTCGTGAACGCTCCATATACTGACGGAAAGTTTCATATTCAAATCATTCCTTTCATTTTACGATCACTTCGTGACCCGTTTTCCCCGATTCGTATATCGCATCCAATATCTTCATAAGGGAAAGGCCATCTTCTGCCGGATTCAAACACTTGATTCCGTCTTTGGCGCAATCTTTGAAGTGCTTTATCTCTTCTTCGAAGTTGAAGTTGCCGCGTCTTCGACATCGTTGTACTCCGAGTAATCAACGGGGTAGTTCACCTCTGAAATACTATGGCAGGATAATCAAATCACAACCAACGATTCATCAGGGCATGGTTTTTCTTCAATTTGGATCGTTAAGTGGTTTATCCCATATTTTTCTTTCAGCAAATTATTTACCT
>PNIW01000007.1 GCA_002878315.1 Mesoaciditoga sp.
AGGGTAGAGAAGGAATACCTTCCGATATACGAAAAGTACGGAATGGGATTGACAATATGGAGCCCTTTGAATGCTGGCATATTAACCGGCAAATACAATGAAGGCATTCCCAAAGGAAGCAGGCTTGACATATTCAAAGATAACGGAGGCCTTAAGGGAAATATAGATGAGGCCGGAGGTCTTAACGAAAAAACGATAGGGAAGGTAAGAAAACTTACAAAGATAGCGGAAGGCCTTGGAGTAAAGATGTCCCAACTTGCGATAGCCTGGGTACTTAAAAACAACCATGTCAGCAGTGCGATTTTGGGAGTAAGTAAAATCGAACAACTTTATGAAAATTTGGAGTCCGTAAAGATCAAGGACAAACTTACACCGGACGTTATGAAATCAATAGAAGAGATTTTAAGGTGATACAATGTTCAACTCGCTAAAAAATCGTCTTGTGGCATTGTTTCTGATTCTTGGAATCTTTAACGTTGTAGTCTGGTCTTTGATGATAAAGATGAGCATTGTCAATTCAACCCTGATTGGAATAGGTGCACTTGCGTATTTCTTCGGTTTGCGCCATGCCTTCGATGCAGATCATATAGCCGCAATAGACAATGTCACAAGAAAATTAAGGCAGGAGGAAAAGAGGCCTGTCGGAGTCGGCTTCTTCTTCTCGCTCGGCCATTCGACGGTTGTTATATTACTTTCTCTCGCGCTGGTCTTTGCGATAAGAGACGTAAAAGGGCAGATGGGATTTCTCCAGCAATGGGGAGGAATCGTTGGCACAATAGTTTCGGCAAGTTTTTTGACGGCTATAGGCCTTATGAATTTCGTGATCTTCAAACGTCTCAGACATATTTTCATCCAGAGTAAAAATGGCTCTAAATCTGAAGATGTGAATAAGGGAATAGAAGAGTTATTGAATAAGCGTGGATTTTTCTCTAACATTTTCAGATTCTTGTTCAAAAACATAGATAAAAGCTGGAAGATGTACCCGATAGGTTTCCTCTTCGGACTTGGATTTGATACGGCAACAGAAGTTGCGATTTTAGGAATCTCGGCTACGATGGCACAAAATGGAAGAATGCCCGTGTGGGAAATAATGATCTTCCCATTCCTATTCACGGCTGGAATGAGTTTAATGGATTCTCTCGATGGTTTTGCAATGTTGAAGGCTTACGACTGGGCCATGGTCGATGGAATGAGAAAACTATTTTTCAACATGACGATCACCGGCATGTCTGTCCTCGTGGCGCTTATAATAGGATTTATAGAATGGATTCAGGTTATTGGTCTGCAGTTGAACCTCGGAGGACCTTTTTGGAACGGAATTGAAAATCTTGATTTCGGTGTACTTGGCGTGATCATAGTCGGGTTGATGATCTCGACATGGATCATAGCCTACCTTTATTACAGAAAAACTTTAAGTTGGAGGGAAAGATGAAATACAGAAAATTTGGTAAGACAGGTATTGAAGTTTCCGAACTTGGATTTGGATGTATGAGATTACCGATACTCGATGAAGATTACGGAAAGATAGATGAAAAAAAGGCAACTGAGATGCTTAGATACGCAATAAACAACGGAGTAAATTACGTCGATACAGCCTATCCCTATCACAAAGGAATGAGCGAACTCTTCGTCGGGAAGGCGCTAAAAGACGGATACAGGGAAAAGGTTTATCTTGCAACGAAATCACCGGTGTGGCTTGTGAACGAAAGAAGCGATTTCGATAAATATCTTGACGAACAACTCAAAAAACTTCAAACAGATCACATCGACATGTACTTACTTCATGCTCTCGGAAAGGAGAGATGGTCAAAGATAAAAGCACTTAACGTTTTCGATTTCGTCGAAAAAGCAAAGAAGGACGGCAGAATAAAGAATATAGGTTTTTCATTTCACGATGAGTTCAAGGTCTTCAAAGAGATAGTCGATTCTTACGATTGGGATTTTTGCCAGATTCAGTTGAACTATTTAGATGAACATTTTCAGGCAGGAATAGCCGGTTTAAAGTACGCCTCCAAAAAAGGCATGGCAGTCATAATAATGGAACCTATAAAGGGAGGGAAATTGGCCGGGAAATTGCCTTCAGAGGCGATAGAGATATTCAAAGACACAAATCCTGAAAGGACGCCTGCCGAATGGGCATTAAGATGGGTCTGGGATCATCCGGAAGTATCTCTTTTGCTTAGCGGAATGAGCGATATGGATCAGGTTGTTGAAAATGTCAGAGTTGCGAATGTAGAGCCTAACTCCATGACGGCTGAAGAAAGAGAAGCGATAAACAAGGTAAAGGATATTTTTAAAAGGCGACTTAAGGTAGATTGCACATCATGTAATTATTGCATGCCCTGTCCAAATGGAGTTCATATCCCTGATGTCTTTAGGCTTTACAACGATGCCTCCCTTTTCGATGAATTTGAAAATTCTAAAAGAGAGTACAAAAATTTCATTGAAGGCCATTTTGACGCCTCACAATGCATAGAATGCGGAGATTGTGAAAAAGTCTGCCCCCAGCATTTACCCATAAGAAAACTTTTGAAGGAAGCAGATGCTGCCTTAAGGGTGTAAATGGTATAATTTCACTTGATGAAAATTTTAATTCTTGATGGTTACGTAGATGAGCCGGCACACTTCGGTGTGCCTCCTTATATTTCAACTTATTCGCGTTACATCGCCGGCATATCAAAGATGGCCGGCGCAGATGTGTTTTACGAGACCATCGATGAATTCAGATCCCGAGGCCTTTCAGATGCAGATATCTTAATCGTCGTTGGAGGAGTAACGGTCCCAGGCAATTACGTGGGTGGCACTCCTATGACCGTAGAAGAAGCGGCAGAGATAGCAAAGAAATTCACCGGGAAAAAGATAATAATAGGATCGATGGCCTACTACTCGGTTGACAGATCAGGCGGTGTCGTTGCAAAGTTAAGTTCATTCGAAGGGTATGATTTTTCGCTCTGGCTTGATTACGAAAGAAAACTTTATGAAATACTTACCGGGAATATATGGAATGAGAGCAGATACGCACTTGTAAAGGTTGCCTCGGTTGAAGGTGCGGAAATAACGAGATTGCATCCTAATTTTCCCGCCCTGATGTGTGAAATCGAACTTGGATTGGGTTGCGAAAAACCGGTGAAATGTTCTTTCTGTACAGAACCATTATGGGGTAATACCATTTCAAGACCTGTCGAAGATGTGATAGAAGAGGTGGGAGCACTTTCCCGAAGCGGATGCAAATATTTCAGACTTGGAAGGATTTCGAATATATTCGCCTACATGGCAAAGAAAGGGCCAGATTCTAAAGCGATAGAGGCACTTTACACCGGAATAAGATCGAGCGCACCGGATTTAAAAGTACTCCATACCGACAACGCAAATCCGGGATATATTTATTCGAACATGAAAAGTTGCGAGGAAATAGCCGGTATAATATCTTATCACAATACGCCGGGCGATGTGCTCTCGATGGGTGTGGAATCTTTTGATCCACGCGTCATAACCATGAACAATTTAAAAATAGGGGCCGAGCAGTTCATTGAAGTTGTAAGGATGATAAATTCCGTGGGAGGTAAAAGAATCGATGGCGTACCAAAATTGCTTCCGGGAATAAATTTGCTTTATGGACTTACGGGCGAGACGAAGACGACATACGATATTAACTTCGATGTTCTTATGAAGATACTCAACGAAGGATTGCTTGTAAGACGTGTTAATATAAGAAAGGTAATGGCCTTTCCCGGGACGCCTCTTTTTGAGAAACTAAAAGGAAAGACTCCAAAGGTCAATGATTCTATGTACAAGCACCATAAATTCATGGTAAGAAAATTTTTTGACCACGAAATGATAAAAAGAGTATTCCCGGCTGGCACGATTTTAAGAGATGTCATAATAGAATACACCGAAGGCAAGATCTCTTACGGCAGGCAAATCGGAACATATGCATTGTTAGTGGGAATTCCGAAGATTTTAAAGAAGGGATCGGTTTTAGATTGCGTCATAACTGATCACGGTCAAAGATCTATAACGGCCTTACCGATACCGATACGCATCAATCATGAAGATTACGACCTTCTAAAATGGATTCCTTCGGCCGGATTCAGAGCCTCCGAACTTGTACTCAAAAGACCTTTCAATTCTTTCGATGAGATGATACTAAAGACGGGAATAAAATTTCCGGAATGGATAAGAGAGATGGTGAGTTTTGAAAGATAAAAAAAGAGTTGTAATTCTTGGATCAACAGGGACTATAGGAAAAATGGCGGCAGATGTGCTTTCCAAAAGCGATGAATTCGAGGTCGTCGGCCTTCTTGCAAGGAAAAGCCTTAAGGCCATCCTTGAGATGAGTTCTGTATTTCCAAAAGCGATGACCGCACTTACCGAAGAAGTCTCGGATAAAGTCAATTTCACAGGTGCGGAAAGCGTTGAGGCACTTCTCGAATCGACAAAGCCGGATATCGTAGTTGTAGGCGTTTCGGGGTTTATAGGATTGAAATATTCCATTCTGTCGGCAAAGTATTCGAAAAGACTCTGCCTTGCCAACAAGGAATCTATCGTAACTGGAGGAAAATTCTTTTTAGACACCGTCAAATCTTACGGATGCGAAATAATACCCGTTGACAGCGAACATAACGCGATCTTTCAATTGATAGACTCAGAAAAGTCAAAGGTCGAATCTATATATTTAACCGCCTCGGGTGGCGCTATACGTGATCTGCCCGTCGAATCTTTAGAGAGCGTCACACCCTCCCAGGTTTTAAAGCATCCGGTATGGAATATGGGATCTCGCATAACCGTTGATTCGTCAACGATGTTCAACAAAGGTCTTGAAGTTATGGAAGCGCATTTTTTATTCGGCTTTCCTCCGGAAAAAATCAATGTGCTCGTTCATCCGGAGGGAAAGATTCATGGTATTATAGAACTCGAAGATGGAACATTTAAGGCCTTCATATCGAAGGCGGATATGCGCATACCCATAGCCTATGCGCTCCTTTACCCGAAGAGATCATGCAAAAATGAAAAATTCGATTTATTTGGAAATCTGAATCTTTTAAGGCCCGATCCTCTGAAATATCCAGCGTTAGAACTCGCTTACGATTGCCTAAAAGAAGGCGACGGATCGAGAATTGCGTACAATGCAGCGGATGAGGTAGCCGTTGAATATTTTTTAAGAGGGAAGATAGGATTTTTACAGATATACGAGATCGTGAAAAAAGTTGTGGAAAAAGGGTGGGAAAAACACTTGAACGATTACGAATCCATTGAAAAAATCGACAAGGAAAGCAGAAAAATGGCAACGGAGTTGTTGAATAGATGGTAATGAGCATAATATATTTCATACTCATTCTCATTGGAATAGTCCTCGTCCATGAATTTGGTCATTTCATCTTTGCGAAACTTTTTAAAGTTTACGTCCTTGAATTCGCCTTTGGATTCGGCCCAAAGATCTTCTCTATCAAGGGAAAAGAGACAGAATACAGATTTAACGCAATCCCGCTTGGCGGATATGTAAAGATGGCGGGAGAAGATCCTAACGTTGAGAGTGTTCAAGGAGTGCCAAAAGAGAGAATGCTTTACTTCAAAGCACCATGGAAAAGACTTATAATAGTTGCCGCCGGACCCATCTTCAGCATCCTTGCCGCCTATGTTCTTATGATCTTCGTATCGGTCATCTGGGGCTTCCCTCAGGCTCTCGTTGACTGGGTCGTTCCCGATTCACCAGCAGCCGTTGCCGGACTGCAGCCTGGAGACAGGATAATATCCGTCAATGGTAACGTCATACTCAATCCAGATGAGACAGTTACATTCATAAGGGGCCAAAAAGAGGTCAGAATAACGTACATCAGAAATGGCAAGTCTCATAAAGTCGTTATAGTTCCGGCAGAAATAGGTCCTCAGTATTTCATGGTACTCAAAGGCAATGTTTCGACGGAGACTACCCTCGAGAAGGTTGGAACCATTCCGTTTAACGAACAAAACCAGATCTTGAATGGATCGCTTCTTACCTTTTCGAACGGCTCAACGGCACTTGTGATAAATTACCAGTACGCTCAAAAAAGCAAATTGATAGGCATCTACATGCAATCTATGTCCAACAAAATCGCTTCTGTAAATCCGTCTTATGGCCTTAAGACCGGAGATAAGATCTTATCTATAGATGGTGTAAGCGCGAATGGATCTTTGGCCCTTCAAAATGCGATAGAGATTGGTGAATACGCAACGGGAACGGGAACTTTCGCGATTATAAACGGAAATAAAGTTATCACGGCTTTTAAATATGAGGCACCTTCAAATGGTGTTAAGATCCTTTACGAAAGAGATGGAAGTACAGGATCGGTCATTCTGACACACGATGAATTCAACGCATTGATAAACTCTCTTGAACTGTTCCCAGCGTATAGCAACTGGTACCCTGGTCCTTTCGACGCGATAGGATATGGCATTGTTTATACTAACAGGATCTTCACAAGCATGATAACATTCCTCGGAAATCTCTTCACAGTCAAAAATCCGCTGAATCAATTCACAGGCCCTGTTGGACTTGTCAAGATAGTTGGACAGGCCTCGGCACAGGGGCTTCAAACCTTGCTTACTTTAATAGCACTTATAACCTTAAACCTTGGAATAATAAATCTCATACCATTTCCGTCTCTTGACGGTAGTCATATAGTTTTCGCGCTTATAGAGATAATAACGAGAAAAAGGATCAATCCAGACGTTATAGGATATTTAAGTACAATAGGATTTTTCATACTCATGGCATTCTTTTTCTACATAACGTATCTCGATCTTTCGAGGTTCTGGTTTAAATGATATAATTTTATAAATTCATCAGAGGGGAGGAAGAATTTTGCTCAACATTAAAGAATACGTTAAGCCAGATACGGTCCAGTCGGCGTACGAAATTGGCCAGGTGCCTAATTCTCTTTATGTTAGCGGAGGTCTAATGGTCTCACAAATAAAGAGCGAAAGATTGGAAAGATTGATAGATCTAAAATCCTTAGACCTTGACTACATACGCGAAGAGGAAGAATATTTTAAAATAGGTGCCAATACAAAACTTTCTTCTTTGATCTCTCATCCATCTTTTTCAAGTTTAGGCGAAGATTTTGTCAAAAAATCGATCAAGGAAATCGGAAGTGTGCAAATAAGAAATATGGCAACTGTTGGGGGATCCATAGCCTTTAGACTCGGATGGTCGGACGTCATAACGATATTCATGACAATCGGATCTCAGGTTGAAATTTACAATGGAAAATTTCAAAAGATGGATCTCGAAGACTTTATTTCCCAGAAAATAAAGGGTGCCATAATTACGGAGATAACTGTCCCAAAAATCGAAGGCAAATGCATATTCGAAAAGTTTGCAAAATCCAACTTTGACATTGCAACCTTGAATCTTGGACTTAGAGTATCGCTTGACGGTAATTTTATAAAAGAAGCGAGGATCGTTGCCGGATCGAGACCGATGATCTCCCAAAGAATAAGAGAGGTGGAAGAATTTGTCACCGGCAAGGAAATAGACAAAATCTCAGATGAGGCTTCAAAATTGATCCAGAAGGTAATTCAAACCGGAACGGACTTAAGGGCAAGTGCGGAATACAGAAAAGCGTTAAGCGGATCTTTGCTTTCAAAGGCGTTGAGGAGGGTTACGCAATGAAGGTGAATATCAAAATCAACGACAGAAACTATTCAATAGAAATAGAGCCGGGAGAAATGCTTTTGGAAACTCTTAGAAAACTCGGATACAAGGGAGTAAAACATGCGTGTTCGACGGCAAGTTGCGGGGCATGTACAGTCCAGATCGATGGAAAACCTGTCCTTTCCTGTTCGACATTTACGGCGGCAGTCGATGGTCATGAAGTCAAAACGGTAGAAGGATTTTCAAATGAAGGTGTACTTTCAGAAATCCAAAAAGCAATCCTTGAAGAAGGCGCTTCGCAGTGCGGATTTTGCATTCCAGGCCTCGTTGTCACCGCTGAAGCGCTTTTAAAAGAAAATCCCGATCCAAATCAGGAAGAGATCATCGAATATCTCAAAGGAAATCTTTGCAGATGTACAGGGTACGAAAGTCAGACAAGGGCAATAATGAAGGCTGCAAAAGCGAGGCGAGAAAGATGAGCAGAGTCCTCACGAAAGAAAAGTTAAATGTTGTCAATACCCCCGTCGAAAAGGTTGACGGTAAGGCTCTTGTGAGAGGAAAACCCGTTTTTACAGATGATTTTGATCTTCCAAATGCCTTGACTGTCAAGATATTGAGAAGTCCCCATGCGCATGCGATTATAAAGTCTATAGATACCTCCGCGGCCATGATAGAAGGCGTTGCTTGTATTTTAACTTATAAAGATGTTCCTCATGTCATATACACGCGCGCAGGACAGGGTTATCCAGAACCTTCGCCTTACGATACTTTCATACTCGATAAAAAAGTAAGATATGTCGGAGATGCGGTGGCGATAATCGCGGCCGAGAATGAGAATATCGCCGAGAGAGCCATGAAGTTGATAAAGGTAGATTACGAAATACTTCCGGCCGTTCTGGACTACGAACATGCGCAGGATCCCGATGCACCTGTCATCCACAATGAGCCAGAAATATCTGGAGCGTACGATCCCAAACACAATATCGCATCACATTACGAAATGGAAATAGGAAATGTCGAGGAAGAGTTAAAAAAATGCGATTACACGGTCGACGAGGTTTACTACACGCCAAATCAATCGCACGCGATGATGGAGACGCACGCGGCCATCTCCTATTTCGATCCAAATGGAAGATTAACGGTGATAACATCGACTCAGGTACCATTTCACGCAAGGAGGATTTTGAACCGCCTTTTTGGCGTTAACTGCCGGGTCATAAAGCCACGCATAGGAGGAGGATTCGGAGGGAAACAGGCTTTACACGTCGAACCTTACGTAGTCGCTGTGACTTTAAAGACAGGAAGACCCGCAAAATGTGTCTACACGCGTGAAGAAACGATGACTGCCTCCAACACTCGCCATGCCATGAGATTTAGAGTAAGGGCGGGCGCAATGAAAGATGGAACCTTAAAGGCGATAGAATTGTGGGGATTATCCAACACCGGCGCTTACGGAGAGCACGCTCTGACCGTCTTCATGGTAGCCGGATCGAAGACATTGCCCCTTTACAACAAAGTAAAAGCGGTGAAATTTGGCGGGGATGTCGTGTATTCGAACACGGAACCAGCCGGCGCGTTCAGAGGTTATGGTGCGCCTCAGGGAATGTTTGCTTTAGATTCGGCCTTAGACGAACTTGCAAGAAAGATCGGGATGGATCCCATCACATTCAAGTTGAAAAATTCGATCCGCGAAGGAGAGACCTCTCCTATTTTCAAGATAATGGGCGAGGGAAGAGAGGGAGTCGAACAGATAATAAGAAGTTGCAAGATAGAAGAGTGCGCGATTGAAGGAGCGAAGATATTCAACTGGTACGAAAAGATCAAAAAGCCAAGAATAGACATGAAAAATAAAATTGCTCACGGCTACGGTGTTGCCTTTGCAATGCAAGGATCATCGATTCCGGCCATAGATATGGGCGGGGCAACATTGAAGATGAATGATGACGGAACATTTAATCTTTTAGTTGGAGCGACAGATCTTGGCACCGGCAGCGATACAATACTTGCGCAAATAGCGGCTGAAGTGCTCCACACAACTGTCGATAAAATAACCGTTTATTCGTCAGACACAGATATAACTCCATTCGATAAAGGCGCGTACGCATCTTCTACAACCTATGTCTCGGGAAACGCCGTAAAATCTGCGGCAGAAAAAATGAAGAAAGAAATATTAAAAGCGGCCTCCGAATTATTCGAAAAACCAGTTGAACTTTTAGATCTTGAAGAAGACAAAGTTGTTTGCGAAGACGGCAGATCAATATCTTTTTCCGAATTGCAAACAAAGTTATTTTACACATTCAATCAAAGACAACTTGAGGTAACAGAATCTTTTGTAAGCGAAGTCGCACCCCCTCCATACCTTGTTTCATTTGCAGAAGTTGAAATAGATATGGAAACCGGAAAGGTAAAAGTCGTTGACTTCCTGAATTATATCGACTGTGGTGTGACAATAAATCCAGTTCTCGCGAGAGGCCAAGTAGAAGGCGCATCCGCTCAGGGAATAGGAATGGCTCTTTTCGAAGATCACATAATGGATAGGAATGGAAGACTTATAACAGATGATTTCTTTACCTATAAAATACCTGCAAGGGGAGACATAGGAAAAATAGAGGTAAGATTTGCGAAAAGTTACGAGCCTACAGGACCTTTCGGTGCAAAAAGCGTTTCCGAAATAGGCCTTGATACACCAGGTCCCGCGATAGCAAACGCGATTTATGACGCTCTCGGAATTAGAATGAGAAGATTACCGATAAGATCGGAAGAACTTTTCTTCGAGATAAGAAAGAAATATGGATGAGTCGATATTTCTCTACATTATCATAGCGATTTTGGTAATTGTTTCGATCCTGTACTTTAGAAGCACAAGAAGATCTCTCAAAAAAATCTTGAAATTGCAGGATGAGAAAGAAAGACTTGCAAAAGAAAATTCGGATCTCAAAGGGCAGTTATCAGAGATTTTGTCCATATCGCAAAATTACGAAAATTCGATCGAGAACCTCAAAAACATCGTATCGAATCTTGAAATCGTATCGCAAAAGAATCATGCCGAGTTCTTTGAAGGTATTCTCGATATTGCCATTTCATGCATTCCTGAGGTTAAGGCCGGAAGTATATCTATAGTAGATGGCAGAAGATGGAAATACATGGCGATACGCGGGAGTGGCAAGAACATAGAAAAGTTGAAATCTCTCAATTTAAAAAGTGAATGGATGATCCTGACTCCCAAAGTTTCGGTCATAGAGAACATCGTAAAGGCGAATGAAAAAAATGTTCCACGAGAATATTCAAAAATAATAGAAGAGGTTGTTGGCGGTCATATATACAGATCACTGGTTTTGCCTTTGAAGAATGGAGAGGATCTTGTTGGGAATTGCTTTTTGGATGCCCTTGAAGACATCAAGTTCTCAAAACATTCTCTTTCTATGGCCGAAATCCTTTCAAATCTCTTTTCAACGCTGATAACTTTGAAGTCTCTCTACATTATTCCAGAAGTAAAGATCAACAATGCTTTGAGAACCATAGTTAACTTTTACGAGATGAAAAATCCCGGAACAAGGGGCCATTCAGAGAACGTGGCACACCTTGCGGTAAGAATAGGAGAGAAGATGAACCTTTCTCCGCAGCAAATAGGAGACCTTTACTGGGCTGGAATCTTTCACGATATCGGGCTGATCGCAATACCAGACGATATTGTGAAAAAACCTGGAAAATTGACAGATCAAGAATTTGAGGTTATGAAGTCTCATACACTTATAGGAGAAAAAATGTTACAAATCTACGAGCATCTCAGAGAAATAGGAATCGTCGCAAGGACACATCATGAAAATTTCGATGGTTCGGGGTACCCTGAAAATTTAAAAGGTGGAAGTATTCCCCTGCTTTCAAGGATCATCTCGGTGGCAGACGCCTTTGATGTTATGAGAAGGCCAAAAAATTACGTTGAAGGGATGTCAGTAGAAGAGGCCATAAGACAGATCGAAAAAGATACTTCATCGAAATACGATCCGGAAATTTCACGAGTAGCGGTTGAAGTCTTTAAAAGTTTATCTACAGGTAGCAGATGAGATCGCCATTTTTCATATTCTTCGTCTTTGCAGTATTCGGCGCTTTGCTCTCCGCATTTACCACATGGAAAATAGGGATGGCCATTTTGATTTTGGCCATCTTTTTTGTAATTGTCAAAAGAAATCTCATAATCGTATTTTCGCTATTTTTCATGGGACTTGCAGCCATACTTTTTCCGCCTTTTATACCGGATGGAACCTTTTTTGTAACCGGAAGAATAAATCAGGTAAGCGGAAATGCCGTAAGTATTGGAAATGTCAGATTGCATACGCATAAAGGATGGGAAAGGGCATCTTCAACTTATGTTTTTATTAAGTCCGATTCTTATCCGGATCCTAAAATTTCCGATCTTTTTATGGCAAGAATTCAAAAATCGGACGGGAAAATAGTCGCACTGGAGGCTTTCTGGACGTATCTTCCAGAGTCATTTGTCGATGATGTAATGAGATGGGGCGCAAATATATCCGATTTTATTTACATGCATTTTAAAGAATACGTAATTGCCGGATCTGACACCCTTGCTTCAGTTTTTCTCGGAAGAAGGGATGTCCCATATCAGTTAAAACAAATGTACAACGAAAGTGGATATGCGCAGATTTTCGCGGTTTCAGGATCAAATGTGTGGATAATAGCAGCATTATCTTTGATCTTCCTTTCCGAACTTGTGCCAATGAATTATGTGAAATATCCCGTGGTGATAATGATAATAATCTTCTATGGAATTATAACGGGTCTTTCCATACCAACTTTTCGCGCCATTTTGACCTTTGGAATCTACACGATCTTCAAGATCACCGGAAGAAATCAAAGCATGATGAATATTCTTGGCCTCGTAGGCCTTACAGAAGTCTTGATTGACGGATCCGTGATCTTCGATCCATCCTTTCAACTTTCTTACTCGGCAGTCATAGGGATGATAACTATCATGCCAATGTTGCCACGTTATAAACCGTACTACATTTCAGACGCATTCAACGCGGCAATAGGTGCAAATATTGGCTTTACTCCATTTTTAATATTGAATTTTGGAAAAATTTATCTTGCTTCTTTCCCGTTCAACGCGATTGTGATTCCCATACTGATGATGATCGTAATGGAAGGGGCGGTATTTTTAAGTTTTTTTGCCATATTAGGCATAAAAATCGGAGAGATAATATTAGGATCGGGTATCTCTCCGTTTGTGAAAATGTTAGATATTCTCGCTTATCTTACAACAAAAATGCCACTTTCAACGGTAAGCGTGCCATCAAAGATGATTTTCTTCGTCATCACTTTTTTGATACTTTCAATTTTGGTTTTAATTCATTTTCTTCGTTCGCAAGGCATTCAGGGCAAATCCCGTAAATTTTCAATTGATGATCTTTAACTTTAAAACCAGTTCTCTCTTCTATTATCTTTTCAAGATCGTCGAGGAGATCATCATCTAACTGATAAACCTTCCCGCAGACGGTACATATAAGATGGTGATGCTGGTGACCGGATTCCTCTTTTAATTCGTATCTTTCAAAACCATCATCGAGATCTATCTTTGAAATAAGCCCCATTTTAACAAGCATCTCCAAAGTCCTGTAAATTGTCGCTTTACTTATATGAGTGCGGGAATTCTTTCTCGAAATGGCCTTGTACAGTTCATCTGGTGTAAAATGTTCTCCCTTATGCTCGACCAAAAATGAAAAGATATTTTCTCTTTGAGAGGTTATTCTCAGATTTTGCTTTTTCAATTCCCCTCTCAATCTTTCGTTGGACAATCCATCTCACCTCTTGGAAAAGATTTTTTCTTTGGAATATTCTTCAATTCCTTTTGCAAGTATTCTACAGGCATCTTTAAGATCTTCCGAATTCAGAACATATGCAATTCTTATTTCATTTTTGCCCATATTCGGCGTCACGTAAAATCCACCCAGCGGTGCAACCATAGTTGTCTTCCCGTCGTAAGAAAAATTCTGGAGCATCCATTTGACGAACTCTTCCGAATCGTCTACCGGCAACTTGGCCGCAAGGTAGAAGGCTCCCTCTGGTTTATTCATGATTATTCCGGGAATATTCTTCAATTCATTGTAGACCACGTCTCTTCTTTTTTGATACTCGGAGACCATTTCTTTGAAATAATCCTCTCCAAGATCGAACAATCCTATGGCACCGTACTGCGAAATATGATTTGCCGCGAGACGGGCCATGGCCATCTTCATAACGCTGTCCATGATCCTTTTGTTCTTTGAAGCGATTGCCCCGATGCGTGCTCCGCAAATGTTAAATCTCTTCGACAAACTGTCGGCAATTATAACTCTTTCGTGATTTCTGAAGTCCATCATTGAATATGCCTTAAGGCCATCGAAGGTTATCTCTCTGTACACCTCATCCGAGATGATGTACAGATCATTTCTGACGGCAAAATCCATAATCATTCCAAGTTCATCTTTTGTGTACACAACGCCATTTGGATTTCCCGGATTCGGAAAGAGAATCGCACGCGTTCTGGATGTTAGAGATCTTTCAAATTCTTCTACAGGTGGCATTCTGTATCCATCTTCGGCCTTAGACGTTACCGGAACAACGTTAACGCCCAAAAACTTTGCAAATGCCGAATAGTTGGCGTAAAATGGTTCAATTACCATTATATCGTCCCCGGGATCGGCAACAGCGGCTATTGCAAAACTCACGGCCTCGCTTCCACCCTCTGTTATTATTATTTCACTCGCTTCAAATGGAATGGACCATTTTTTGTAATATTCAGAGAACTTTTCTCTTAATTCCATCAACCCTGCAGAATTCGTGTAATCGTCAATGCCGGAAAACTTTCTTATCCTTTCGAAATATATCTGCGGCGTCTTGAGATCTGGCTGACCTATGTTGAGATGATAAACCTTTATACCTCTTTTCTTTGCCTCATCGGCGTATGGAACGAGTTTTCTTATTGGAGAGGCTGGTAAATCTTTTGCTCTCTTTGAGAGACCGTCATACCTTTCCATCTGAGTGTCACCTCCAAAATTATTTGCCTGAAATCGTTATTTCCATTGTAACTTTTTTCAGCACTATTTTATTTGTAAATGTATCCATGATAAGTTCATCTGCGTAGGCCTTTTCCTTTGTTGAAGAGTTGTAAAGATAGACATTTCCGGTTATATCAAGATAATTCTTCGATGCATCGTAAGAAAAGTTCTTTCCCTCGATGTAAATATCCTTCTTCGTTATAACGGCAGGACTTCCTTGGCCCGTATAAAAATTCGTCTTCGTATTGAACTGAAGAGTTGAAGATCGAATGAATATCTGACCTCCGCTTGCATTTATAGTCATTGAGGCCATACCTGAAAGAGTACCAATATTTGTATTCAAGTTGTATACCATCGAATTTGCCGTGGCAGTGGCATCGGATGTGTAAATAAATACATGACCTGTTGCCTGAGCGGTTGTCCAGTTAACATTGCCAATCGCGTCTTTTTGACCGATTATGATTATCGAAGTGGCCACTATCGTGGTGTTCCCTATCATTATCTTGCCATTCGTTATTGTGGTCCTTGTACTGCCTATCCCGTAATTTACCTCACCTGCTATAACGTGAAGCGTATCAGATAAAGATACAACCGAGAAAATAACAATCAAAAACAGAAAAGGTAGAAATTTTTTCATCTTGGCCTCCTCAGCAATATTTTACCATACAAAGATTACACAAGTAACTGATTGGAAAGTAAAAAACAAAAGTGAGCCTTTCGCTCACTCTGGAGCGGGCAACGGGACTTGAACCCGCGACACTCGGCTTGGAAGGCCGATGCTCTACCAACTGAGCTATGCCCGCACGCAAATAATTTTACCATAAAGGAACCTCAAGATCAAGCCCGATAGACTTGATAGAAAACATCGGGACCGTATATTAGAAATTCTTTCCCGCCGTCCTATTCCTTCGCAAGTTTAACGGCCGTTCCGTACGCAAGAATTTCGGCCGTTCCTTTCATGATCTCGCTTGTCGTAAGCCTTACCATTATAACCGCATCAGCGCCGAGTTTTTCGGCCTCGGAGACCATTCTTTCGATGGCCATTTCTCTCGATTTTATAAGAAGTTCCTGATACCCTTTTATTTCGCCGCCGACGAGCGTTTTTAAAGATGCGGCTATGTCTACCCCTAAGTTTCTCGACATTACCGTATTGCCCCTGACGAGGCCCAAGATACTTTCTACCTTCCTGTTCGGAATATTTTCTGTGGTCGTAAGAATCATCTTACCATCCTCCTATATATCCATATTTTTGAATTTAAAATACGTAAATCCCAACAACAAAAAACTCAAAAGCGATAAGATCACGATTTGAATTACACCAACTCCCGATCCTCTCAGCACATCTATCGAGCCCATGTAATCGAAAAGGCCGAGAAAGCGCGTTTGTGCAAATATGCCAAGGACATAAATTCCAACAAATACTGCCAAATCTGCCAGAATGGCCCTTATCTGATCTTTCAAAATTAAAGAGAAGAAAATACCTATCGAATACAAAAATACCGTGCCAAAAACAGTTCTAATGGTCCAGATTAAGGCCTGTGAAACCGGCAGATCGTATTTCAACATGTCTGCAACTGCCAAATAAACAAGACCGCCGGCAAGAACGGATATTACACAGGCAATAATTCCCCAAAAGATCTTGGCAGAAAATATTTCAAGCCGTGTAGATCTTCCATGAAGAATATAGATGGTTCGATCCTCTATCTCTTTTGAAAATGCGGAGAACGAAAAGATTATAGCCAAAACGGCGGCAATTTCTATAAACGTTTTGTCAAACCATTGAGAATAAGAATAATAGGAAAAATCCGAAATCTTTTGTATCTGGGACTGAAGACCTTTTGGTATATTTTTGAGTTGCTCCTGAACTGCTGGCATATTGATGAGATTTACAAGGGTATCTTTAATAGAAACAGTCAAAATTGCAAGCCCTATCATTATGATTATCATGACGATCCAGCGTGTCTTTATAAATATCAATTCTTTTTTGTAAAGGCTCATTTTTTCTCACCATCTTTCGTCAAATTTATAAATGCATCCGAGAGATCATTTCCCGTTTTGTCCTTGAGATCATCGACAGTCCCGGTGTAGACGATTTTTCCGGATTTAAGAATTACCATTCCATCGCAAACCTCTTCCACCTCCGAAAGGATGTGAGAAGAGTATATGACAGTTTTTCCGTCTATCGCCATCTCTCTTATCGTATCCAAAACATGCTTTCTCATAACCGGATCAAGACCCCACGTCGGTTCGTCAAGGACATAAAGAGAAACATTCTGAGAAAATGCCAAAGACATGTAAAGTTTCGTTCTGTTGCCTTGGGACAATTCTCCGATCTTTCTGTCCATCGTAAGTTCAAATTTATCGGCAAATTTTTTGAATTTGTCAATCGAAAAATTAGGCGCGAAAGATGAAAAAATATCGACCATCTTCGAAACAGTTATCCATTGATACATTTCCTTTTCTTCCGGCACAAATGAGGCGTCTTTAACGCCATCAGGAAAGGGTTCAATACCGAGCGTCGTAACCTTTCCAGATGTAGGCTTTATAAGGCCAAGGATTGATTTAAGAGTAGTGGTCTTTCCGGCTCCGTTGGGCCCGAGAATTGCGAATATACTCCCGGAAGGGATTACAAATGAAATTTCATCAAGCGCTTTGACTTTGTTATCATATACTTTCGTAAGTTTATAAACCTCAACTGCTTTCTCCATCGTACACCTCTTCGATTAGTTCGCTTATCTTTTTTATGACCTCTTCCTTCGACAGGTTAAAACTCTTCATCTTCAAAACAAGTGATCTCATTTCATCCATCAACTCATTCAATCTCTTATCAACGGATGAAGGCGGTGGCTTTATTACATAATTTCCTACCCCTGCTTTTGAGTCTATGAATCCATTTGATTGTAAAACAAAAAAGGCTTTGGCAACCGTGTTGGGATTGACGTTCAACTCCTGCGCTAATGTTCTTACAGAAGGCAGAAAATCACCGGGCTTGAGAGCGCCGGAGATTATCATGTCTTCAAATTCATGAACAATCTGCTTGTAAACTGGAACATTTGAATGATAATCTATCTTTATATTTTCACCTCCATACTGTATTAGTATTATAGTACAGTAAATTTGAAATATCAATCGTTAAGAAATTTGGCAATCAATTCGAAAATTAAGTGTTAAACAGTGATATAATTTATTTAAGAATTACATAACAAATAAGATTTTCAAATATGAGGAGGTTATTATTTATGAACGGCGACAAAATAAGTTTAAGACAGCTTGAAACACATTTGTTTAAGGCGGCAGATATTTTAAGGGGTAAAATGGATGCCTCCGAATATAAAGAATATATATTTGGCATGCTTTTTTTAAAGTATACTTCAGATGTCTTTGAGAATAAACGAAAGGATTTAATAAATAAATTTTCTCAAATGGGTTTTTCAAATGAAAAGATTGAAGAGTTATTAGAAGATCCAAGTTCTTATGGTGATACCTTTTTTGTAACTGAAAGGGCAAGATGGGAAAATATATTAAAATTTAAAGAAGATGTTGGAAACCAGCTAAATAAAGCTTTGGCTGCTTTAGAAGAAGCAAATCCTGAACTTGACGGTGTTTTAAAGCATATAGATTTTAATGCCGTAAAGGGGAAATCACGTCTTAAAGACCAGCAGCTTATAGATCTTATAAATCACTTTAATAAATACGAGTTATTGCCTTCAAACTTTGAATTCCCTGACCTTCTTGGTGCCGCTTATGAGTATTTATTAAAAGAATTTGCAGATTCGGCAGGCAAAAAAGGGGGGGAATTTTATACGCCCTCTCATGTAAAAAAATTAATGGTAAGACTTGTAAAGCCAAAAGAAGGCATGTTAATATATGACCCAACAGTAGGTTCCGGTGGTTTTTTAATTGAAGCATTTCATTATGTAGAAGAACGAGGACAAAATACAAACAATTTAGGACTATATGGTCAGGAAAACAATGGATTGACGTGGTCTATATGTAAAATGAATATGATTTTACACGGTATTAATGATGCCCATATAGAGAATGAAGATGTACTAACAACTCCTATGTTTTTAGAAAATGGATACATAAAAGGGTTTGATAGGTTACTTGCAAATCCACCTTTTTCAGAAAACTATACACGTGCAAATATGCAATTTCAAGAAAGATTTAAATATGGATTTACACCTGAGACAGGAAAAAAAGCTGACCTTATGTTTTTACAGCATATGATTGCGAGCCTAAAAGACGATGGAATCATGGCAACGGTAATGCCTCACGGAGTTTTATTCAGAGGTGGTCAGGAAAAAGTAATTAGAGAACAAATTGTAAATGAAGGCATTATAGAAGCAATTATTGGTTTGCCTCCTAAACTTTTTTACAATACAGGTATACCCGCGTGTGTTATTGTAATAAATAAAAACAAACCAAAACATTTAAAAGAAAAGATTTTGTTTATAAATGCAGATAGAGAATACGGCGAAGGCAGAAATCAAAACTTCCTAAGACCGGAAGACATAGAAAAAATAGTTGATGTGTTTGATAGTAAAAAAGATATACCCAAATATTCAAGATTGGTTGATATCAAAGAGATTGAAGAAAATGACTTTAATCTTAACATAAGAAGATATGTGGATAATTCTCCAGATATAGAAATTAACGATGTTCATGCACATCTTTTTGGTGGTATACCTAAAAAAGAAGTAGCAAATTATGAAGAACAATTTAAGAAGTTACATATTCATTACCAGATTTTACTTAATGAAAAAGACAAAGATTATTTGGAGTTTAAAGGTGAAATAAAAGAAAAAAACCAAATTAGAGAAATTATTGAAGATTCCACTGAAATAAAAGATATATTTTCAATACATAAAAGCAAGTTAAATAATTGGTGGGAAGATATAAAACCACAGATTGAGCAATTTTATGGTAAAAATAATCTCTGGCAATTTA
>PNIW01000094.1 GCA_002878315.1 Mesoaciditoga sp.
CCCGTTAATCAAAAGGAGAGAAGACCTTTGAAGACTTATATTCTTACACGGGTTATACTTTCCATACCTATGATTTTTATACTTTTGACGGTGGTTTTTGTCATTTTAAGAATTTTACCAGGAAATCCCGTTACGGCCATGCTCGGCCCAAAGGCCCCACCCGAAGTCGTAAAATCTATGGAGGCCCAACTTGGCCTCGATAAGCCAATAATCATCCAATTCGGTGATTACATAGCGAATATTCTAAGGGGAAATTTTGGAAACTCAACTGTCACAACGCTTCCAGTTATTCAGGAATTGGAAGATAGATTTCCGGCGACACTCGAACTTACGATATTTTCCATGATTATAGCCGTTGTAATAGGTATATTTTTTGGCAGTTTCGCAGCGTCGCATTACGGAAGGGCCATTGATGTAACGGCAAGAATTTATTCTATCTTCGTTTATTCGATGCCCGTTTTTTGGTTTGGAATAATGCTCCAACTCGTCTTCGGAGTATGGCTAAAAGTCCTGCCAGTCTCCGGCCGTGCATCTCCTTTTATGACTCCTAATAACCTCTACACAGGTCTTTACGCTTTAGATGCCATTTTAAATGGTCAGTGGGACGTTCTTTACGATGCGATTTTACACCTTATACTTCCGTCCGTAACGCTTGGCGTTGTGATATCGAGTATTTTTGTAAGAATGGTAAGATCGAATGTTTTGCTTTCTCTCTCAAGCCAGTATGTCATCTCCGCAAGATCGAGAGGCGTAAAAGAGAGAAAGATTCTTTACTCGCATGCACTTAAAAATGCCATGATCCCTATTTTAACTATAATGGGCCTTCAATTTGCGCTTCTGCTTGGAGGAGCAGTTTTGACCGAGACGACCTTTTCGTGGCCGGGAATAGGAAGTTATCTCGTTGAAAGGATAAGGTACAGAGATTTTCCGGCGATTCAGGGAGCAGTTGTGTTTTTTGCCCTCTTTGTAGTTGCTGTGAGTATATTAATAGATATTATCAACGCATGGATGGATCCTCGGGTGAGATACTGATGATAAGCAAAGAGATAAGAAAGGGATTAAGGGGACTTTTTAAAGATTCTTCAGGCCTTATGGCCGTAATAGGCTTTTTGATACTTATCTTCTACGTTGTGGTAGCAATATTTGCGCCATTTATATCTCCATACAATCCAACCCAGCCATCTGGTCCTTCGCTTTTGCCTCCGACCGTATCTCACATAATGGGGACTGATAATTTGGGATACGATATTTTCAGCAGGCTGGTCTGGGGAACGAGAATGGCCTTTGCAATAGCCCTTATAGCGACTGCGATAGCGGCCGTTGTCGGAATCCCTGTAGGCCTTCTCGTTGGATACATCGGTGGAAAGACAGATCGCGTTGTAACTATGATAATGGACTCCGTTTACGCATTTCCGGGTCTTATTCTCGCGATAGCGATAGCGGCAATGCTTGGACCAGGCCTTTTGAATATAGCCTTTTCTATAGCCGTTGTATACATTCCAACTTATTATAGAGTTATAAGAAGTCAGGTTAGCACTGTAAAATCCGAACTTTACGTCGACGGAGCGCGTGCAATCGGGGCAAAGACTTCTACGATTATAGGATCTTATGTCTTTCCAAATGTTTTGCCTTCCACAATAGTTATATTTTCTATGAATCTTGCAGATTCAATAATGACGGAAGCAGGGTTGAGCTTTTTAGGCCTTGGCATCGCTCCACCTACACCTGACTGGGGATACGATCTTGCCAAAGGCCAGCAGTTCATACTGAACAACGATTGGTGGATGGTACTCTTCCCGGGTCTTGCCATAATAACTATAGTTCTGGGCTTTAGCATGTTTGCAGAAGGCCTTGATGAGTATTTCAATCCGAATATAGGTGAGAAAAGATGAGCTTACTCGAGGCAAGAGATCTTAGCATTGAGTATCTGACAAGAGACGGAAATTTGAAAGCAGTTGAAAATGTTTCATTTTCTCTTGGATTTCACGAAACCCTTGGTCTTGTCGGAGAATCTGGATGCGGGAAATCGACTATAGGGCTTTCTCTATTGAGAATTTTACCGATCAACGCAAGGATGAAGGGAAAGATACTCTACAAAGAAAAGGATATAGCGATCCTTCCCGAGGAAGAGATAAGATCGCTACGTGGAAAGGAAATTTCTATGATCTTTCAGGATCCGATGACATCTCTCGATCCAATAATGAGAATAAAAAATCAGTTTTTTGAAACCTTTCGTGCGCATTTTCAAAAGATGAAAGAAGAAGAAATGATTAAAATATCATCCGATGTCTTAAAATCGATAGGCATAGATCCATCGAGGCTTGAAAATTATCCTTTTGAATTCAGCGGGGGTATGCGTCAGAGAGTCATGATAGCGCTTGCCATAGTTTTAAATCCTTCTCTACTTATCGCAGATGAGCCGACTACATCGCTCGATGTTGTCGTGCAGTTACAGATAATGGAAGTTCTCAAAGAATTAAAGGATAAAAGGAATATGTCGATGGTTTTGATAACGCACGATCTTGGACTTGTGGCAGAAATAGTCGATAAAGTTGGAATAATGTACGCCGGAAATCTTGTCGAGTTTGGAGATGTAAATTCGATCTACGAAAATCCGTTGCATCCGTATACCCGGCTCTTACTAATTTCTATACCAAATGTTAAACTCGAAGATATGGAACTAAAGTACATAAAAGGAAATTTGCCAAGTCTTAAATCGCCCCCTGCCGGATGCAAATTCCATCCACGATGTCCCTTTGTCATGGACGTGTGCACAAAGGAGGACCCTCCGACCTTCGAAATAAATGAAAGAAAAGTAAAGTGCTGGCTTTATGAGGGAGAACATGATGAATCAAAATCAGAAACTAATATCGGTTAGAAATTTGAAAAAATATTTTCCGCTTAAAGTCTCATGGCTAAAAATTTTCAAAGAAAGGCCTTACGTTAGAGCCGTTGATGATCTTTCCTTCGAAATAAAATACGGGGAAACTCTCGGTCTTGTCGGAGAATCTGGAAGTGGCAAGACAACGGTAGGAAGGACTCTGGTAAGACTTGAAAATCCAACCGGAGGCCAAATACTTTTTGAAGATGTTGATCTGGCGAAACTTTTTGGAGAATCTTTAAGAACTAAAAGAAAGGATTTTCAGATGATCTTTCAGGATCCTATGGCATCTTTGAATCCTTACATGCGAATTGGAAATGCGATTGAGCATCCTTTGAAGATACACAAAATGGGAAACAAAGCGGAGAGAAAAATTCGCGTTTACGAAATTCTTGAAAAGGTAGGCCTTCCGCCTGAGGAGTTTTACAACCGCTTTCCAAGGCATCTTTCCGGAGGCCAAAGACAGAGAGTCGTTATTGCCCGGGCGATGGTAACAAATCCTAAATTCGTAGTGGCAGATGAAGTTACGGCCATGTTGGACGTGTCAATAAGATCTCAGATTCTCAAACTTCTCATAGATATGAAAAATGAATTTGGCCTTACCTACCTGTTCATAACTCATGATCTTGCAAGCGCAAAATACATCTGTGACAAGATAGCCGTTATATATCTCGGGAAAATAATCGAGATTGCAAAAACATATGATATATTCAAAGAACCATTGCATCCTTACACGAAGATACTCATTGCAAGCGTTCCTGTGCCCGATCCAAAGATGAAGAAGAAAAAATTCATCCCATCCGGAGAAATTCCATCTCCCATAAATATCCCTTCAGGATGCAGATTTCATCCAAGATGTCCTTATGCGATGGAAATTTGCGCCAAAGTCGAGCCGGAATTAAAAGAAATAAATGGCAGGACAGTTGCCTGCCATCTTTACGATTGAAATTTATACCACGGCCTTTTTTGATTTTATGTATCTGTCTATTGCCTTTGCCGACTTTTTGCCAGCCCCCATGGCGAGAATGACCGTTGCCGCGCCCGTTACTATATCCCCACCGGCGAAGACCCCTTCGACTGAGGTCTGGCCAGTTTCCGGATCTGCTTCAATGTATCCATGAGAGGTTAATTTAAGTTCAGGAAAAGCGCTCAGAAGCACCTTGTTTGAGGTTTGACCTATCGCCTCTATGGCCATATCGGCCTCCATCACGAACTCGCTTCCCTCGATCGGAATAGGTCTTCTTCTTCCAGATGCGTCAGGCTCTCCGAGTTTCATCTTTATGCACTTTACGGCTGTAAGGTTACCTTTATCGTCTCCGATGTATTCTATCGGGTTTGTAAGCCAATGAAATTCTATTCCCTCTTCTATGGCATGGTGGTATTCCTCTATTCTTGCCGGCATTTCCTCTTTACTTCTTCTGTAGACGATCTTCACACTTTCAGCGCCAAGCCTGAGTGCCGATCTTGAAGCGTCCATTGCAACGTTCCCGGCTCCTACTACGACAACGCGCTTTCCAATCCTTATAGGCGTATCGCTTTCTGGGAATTTATAGGCATGCATAAGGTTTATCCTTGTCAAGAATTCACTTGCCGAATACACGCCGTTTAAATTCGTGCCGGGTATGTTCATGAAACTCGGCGTTCCCGCTCCAGTTCCTATGAAGATCGCATCAAATTCATCTTTGAGTTCCGAAATCGTTATGCTCCTTCCGGCAATCGAGTCTGTGTCTATCTCGACTCCGAGAGATTTTATGAAATTTACCTCTCTCTCGACTATCGATTTTGGCAGACGGAATTCCGGTATTCCATACATTAAAACACCACCAGCGGCATGAAGGGCCTCAAAGATTTTAACCTCGTATCCCATCTTTGCCAGATCTGCTGCCGCCGTAAGTCCTGCAGGCCCCGCGCCTATTATGGCCACCTTGCCGAGCTTTCGAGATGGGATTTCGGGAATATTCATGGTACCTTGATTCGCTTCCCAGTCTGCGACAAATCTTTCTAATTTTCCTATTGCGACAGGCTCATGATCCTTCATCTTTCCGACAGTACATCTTCCTTCGCACTGGCTTTCCTGCGGGCAGACTCTTCCACAGACTGCGGGAAGATTGTTGTAACTTTTCAGAATTTGCGCTGATTTTGGAAGATCTCTGTTTTTTAAGGCAAGAATGAACCCCGGAATATCGATGTTTACAGGACATCCAGCGACGCACGGCTGATTTACGCATTGCAAACATCTATTCGCCTCGGCAACGGCCTCTTCGAGAGTGTAACCGAGTACTACCTCTTTGAAATTGTGAATTCGTTCTCCTGGCTCCTGTTCCTTTATAGGCGTTTTGTTGTTTGGAATCTTTATCACAGCCATGATAAATCACCAACCTTTGCAATATAATTTTCCAGAGAAATCTTTTCCTGATCCTTATATTGCCTTAACCTGTTCATTAACTCGTCCCAATTAACCTCATATCCATCAAATTCAGGCCCATCGACACACGCGAACCTTATATTTTTACCCACCGTTACCCTGCATGCTCCGCACATGCCCGTTCCATCTACCATTATAGGGTTAAGGGAGACGAAGATTGGAATACCCAGTTCTTTTGCAGTGTATGCCGAAAATTTCATCATAACGGTAGGACCTATCGACCAGGCCTGATCGATCTTTTCTCCGCGCTTGACTACTTCTTTCATTCCGTCCGTTACGACACCTTTCATGCCCATTGAGCCATCATCTGTTGTTACCAGAAGTTCATCTGAAAATCTTTCGCATTCATCTTTCAATATGACAAGATCTGCAGACCTTCCACCCAAAATGGTTATTACTTTGTTACCGGCATCTTTCAGCGCTTTCAAAATCGGTAAAATCGCCGCTATTCCTACGCCTCCGCCTATCATCATAACGGTGCCATATTTCTTTATCTCGCTTGGACGGCCTAAAGGACCGGCGATATCTTGCAATGAGTCTCCAACCTTCATAGTGGCCATTTCGTAAGTCGTCTTTCCTACGGCCTGAAAGATAAGTCTTATCTCGCCCTTTTCGGTGTTAAAATCCGCGATTGTAAGAGGAATTCTTTCTCCATTCGGAGATGTTCTTATGACGACGAACTGGCCTGGTTTTGCATGAGATGCTACTTTGGGAGCCTTGACCCAAATTTCGTACTCTTTAGTGGCGATCTTCTCTTTTGAAGTTATCTCAAACATTTCTTTCCTCCTTCGCCAAATATACTGAACCAGTTTTAAATTCCGAATTATCGCTCCGGCAGGTGCCTACAACGGTAGGTAGCGTGTGGCTCGTAGCACGTAAGAATTGGCAATGTTCAATTGACAATTGTCAATTGAGATAACGCGTAATCTGCGATTGACAAAGTCTTTTACTGTTCACTCTTCACACGTCACTTCTCACCAATTGAGGAATCCTGCCCTTCGCTTAAATTAAATAAACATTCGACTTTTAAAGTTATTTAAGTAACATTTCCACCCCTTTTGCCGCTCTCATCCCGGATGCTATGGCACTTATTATGTCCTGCCTTGAATTTGAAGCATCTCCACCGCAAAAGAGACCTTTAACCTTTGTACGACCATACTCGTCTACCGGAACAGACCTTCCATCAAATCCTATCTTCTGCTGGATATCCGCCGGCATAAAATCTATCGACGGCGTCTGTCCTATTGCGGCGATAACGTAATCGACAGATAATGTGACATGTGGTGATTTTTCGTCTACAACCGGCTTCGGTCTCCCGCCGGATGGATCCTTCACAAGAGAGGCAACGGCATATTCAAATGTTTGTGCCGATTTTTCTCCTTTTATTTCGACCGGTACACCCATCTCGACTATTTTAACACCTTCTTCACGTGCATCCTCGATCTCTTCCGGATCGGCTGGCATATCCTCTATTCTTCTTCTGTACACGATAGTCACATCGGCCCCAAGTCTTACAGACGATCTTGCAACGTCCATGGCAACATTTCCGCCACCGACCACGACAACTTTTTTGCCCTTGAGGTCCTTTAAAGATCCGTCATTTACCATATGCATGAAGGTAAGTCCCTGCATTACGCCCTCTAATTCCTCGCCTTTTATCTTGAGCGTCATCGGTTTTGAATTTCCAACGCCAATAAAGACTGCATCGTATGAGTTCATCAAATCTTCGAATTTAACGTCTTTTCCAACCTTTGTTTTCAGACGTACGTTTATTCCGGTCGAAAGGATGGCATTTATATCTTTCATCATCTCGTCTTTAGGAAGTCTGTATATAGGTATGCCCCACATCATAGCACCACCCAACTTTTCTTCGGCCTCGTATATTGTAACATCGTATCCGAGCAACCTTGCGTAGTAACCAAAGGCCAAAGATGCAGGACCTCCTCCCACGGTGGCCAATTTTTTGCCGTTGAATTTTGGAAGTGTTATCTTCGATGTCTTGAGATAATCGTCCACATTAGATGCCGAAAATGCCTTAAGCCATCTTATTGCAAGAGGCTCACCTTGGATTCCGACAACGCATGCCTCCTCGCACTGGTGCGTGCAAACTTCTCCACATATAAGTGGCAATGGATTTCTTTTGTATATCCATTCCAAAGATTCTTCCGGACTTTGTTTTGATATCGCGCTTATGTATTCGGGAATGTGCAATTCATTCGGACAGGCCTCCACACACGCGCCGCATCCGAGACATCTTGAGGCTTCTTTTGAGGCTTCTTCTTTTGAGTATATCTGGACGTATTTAGAAAACGAGATCTTCCTTTTGTCCGGATTGGCCTTTTTGGGCTCTGTCCTTTCAAAATTTATGACTTTATCGAATTTGTTGGTCTCATTTCTGACGTAACCCGGATTTTCAGAACGTTCCTTATCCGCTCGCCATATGAAAGCTTTTGAAACAATTTCTGGCTCATCCGCAACAGGCACAGAAAGGTCTGGATGAAAAGAATGAATGTAATCTCTCGACATCTGCAAAGATCCGGTTGGGCATACATCCACACACTGGGCGCAAAAGCAGCATCTTCCGTAATCGAAAACAGGCCTTACCGTTTTCGCAAATTTGTTTGCCGGTTTAACATCGGTGGACTCCATCATAGTCACGGCGTCGGTTGGGCATACTCTTGCGCAGTTACCGCAGCCTATACATTTTTCAAGATCATTCGTGTGAAAGCCACGATAATTCGGAGAATTTCCCGAAACAGGAAAGACTTCGAGATCCTCTTTTGGATATCTTACGGTATGTGGCTTTTTGAAAAGATATTTAAGGCCAACGATTGGCGCAAATCCATTCTTTTTTTCGATATCCTTACTACCCATCTCATTCACCTACCTGTCAAAATCCGGCGGGCACATGTCCGTCGTGTGAATCCAGACCGGAACATCTTCTATTCTCATTCCAACGAGTGCTTTTGTAGCGTAATAAAGTCCTATCGAGTAAGATGGTCCTCTCACGTAGACCCTGTAAGGCTTAACATCTCCATCCGAGACTATGTAGTAGCCAAATTCTCCCCTTGAACTTTCGACTTTAGAGTAGTATGACCCTTTTGGCACTCTAAACTGGAATGGATTTGGAACTTTTGTCCTGTGAGTGCCTTCTGGGATTTGCTTTATGCACTGCCTTAATATCTTTATCGATTCTGAAAGTTCAAGCCTTCTTTGCAATACCCGAGAGAAGGCATCTCCGTCTCCGGTCTTTGGAATGTCAAAATCTAACTCGTTGTAGACCAAATAAGGCTGTGCCTTTCTTATGTCGTACATAACGCCGGACGCACGAAGATTCGGACCTGTAAGCCCATTTTCTATCGCGTCTTCGGCAGAGATGTATCCAAGTCCGACCGTTCTTTTCTGGATTATCGGATTTTGAAAGATGAACTTATCGTATTCCGGTAATCTCTTCTCAAGATAATCGAGAAAATCCGAAAGTTTATCGAGCCATCCTTCCGGCAGATCGTTTCTGACCCCGCCCGGGTACTGGTATATGTGATAAACCCTTCCGCCCGTAAGCCATTCAAAGAGATCGAGGATGTAGTCCCTGTCGCCGATAAGCCACTGGACGGAGGTGTAGTGACCCGTTGTGCCTCCGAGGCCGCTCATGCCAAAAAGAAAGGACGCTATCCTTGCAAGTTCCAAAACGATGACCCTTATGTATTGCGCACGCTTTGGCACATCTATGCCCATCATGTGCTCGACTCCGAGACAGTAAGCAACTTCGTTGACGTCCGGCTCCGGCACGCATATTCGCGGAATCAGGGCAAGATTTTGAGTCCAAAGTCTTCTTTCCATCAATTTCTCAAATCCTCTGTGCAACAATCCGGGATCGGGCGTTACCTCTTCAACGCTGTGACCTTTCATCTTCAAAACGTATGAAAAATTTCCCTCTATTCCCGGATGATTCGGCCCTATGAAAAGTTCGTAATATTTGTAATCGTCATTCGATTCTTTTAGGGGATTCAATTCCATGAGTTTCATCCTCCTTGAATTCAAAAAGTTCCTCGGAGAAGGCAAGCGTGTCGAAATCCTTTCTCAAAGGCGGTATGTCGAGCCAGTTTTCCAAAAAGAATGGCTTTAGGTTTGGATTTCCAGTGAATTCTATGCCGAAAAATTCGTGCATTTCCCTTTCGTAAACCTCGCACAACTTCCATAAAGGTCCCATCGATTCGATAACCGGCCTCTGACGGGGAATTTTCGTTTTCACGATGGTTTCAAGCGCCAGATCGTAAGATTGAAGTATGTAGACAAGTTCAAAATTTCCTTCCTCTATCCAATCAACGCAGGATAAACCCATGAAGGCTTTGAATCCTTTCGCTTTAAGGTATGAAAGAGTTGAGACGAGCCTGTCTTTTGGTGTAAAAACCTCGAATTCCCAGTCTCCAAGCCACGATGCCTTGAGATCCATCGATTTTATCTCATCAAGGATGTCAGCCAATTTTGGTCACCTTCTCGATCTCTTTCAAAACCGGAGATGTCCTTTTCAAAACTTTGTCCTGATTGGCTTTGTACCATTCGTAATTTTTGACGTACTTTTCGTATCCTTTTGCCTCTCCCTTCTGAACCATTTCTTTAAGTTTGACGAAAGCGTCCAAAATGGCCTCAGGCCTCGGCATGCATCCTGCTATGTATATGTCAACCGGTATGTATTTGTCAAGTCTTTCTATGACGTTGTAGGAGTCCCAGTAAATTCCTCCGTTTATCGTGCACGAACCAAAGCCCAAAACCCACTTTGGTGCCTGCATCTGTTCATAGGTATAGACAACCCTTTTCAAAGTTTTTATGGCAAGATATCCAGTTATAAGCAATATATCGGCTTGCCGGGGCGTGGCCATAGGAGTTATTCCGAACCTTTCCATGTCCCATCTCGATGTCATGGTCGGTGGCAACTCTATTGCGCCGCAGCCCGTGCAATAGTGGAGCATCCACATCGATCTGCCTCTGAAATAATCGACTATCTCTGTCCATTCAGACATTCAAAACGCCTCCCTGAATTATAACTATCACGGCCTGGAGAATGCCCAAAAACAAAGGCAATTTCCAGAAAAAACTTGTAGATTCATGAATCCTTAACCTCGGTAATATTGCGTCTACAAGTATGACTATGAAATACAAAACGAATTGTTTTGCGATGAAGATCCAAAAATTCGGTGCGCCACCCAAAAAAAGATCGACTACTATGCCTGTTTCCAAAAACAAGCCTACCGAATGCTGGATCATACCGAATCCAAGGTACTTTCCCCCAAGTTCAACCATAGGACCGGATGCGATTTCCGCAGGCGCTATGGCCTGATCGAATGGCTTTTCTCCGAGCATACCCTGAAGCGCTATCTCTATTGCCAAAAAGCCAAGAGGCATTTTGACTATATTCCAGTTCATAAAACCTCCGGCTTGCTGGGCAACGATTTGTGTTAAATATCCCGTCTTTGAAAAGAGATATACCGAAAAGATGACGGCGGCAAATGGCACTTCGTATCCGGTCATCAACATCAAAGCCCTTGACATGCCTATGGCAGAGTTCGGGTTTCCGCTCGCAAGTACTCCCATTGCCATTCCGAGATATGCCATCATCATAAGGTAGACGATCATTATCAGACTTGAATCGGACGGCAAAAGTGTAAAGGGGCCTATCGGCAGAAACATCAACGCCGCAAGCATCGGCGCAAAACCTGCCACAAGACCCAAATCAAATGCCCATCCGTGGCTTACCGATCCTTTTGAGAATAATTTGAAAAGATCTATGTAATTTTGCGTGAATGGAGGGCCATATCTTCTTTGAATTCTTGCCATTATCTTTCTACCTATTCCTCCGAAAAGCAATCCGGTTGCAAGCGCCAACGCCCCTATTCCGAATCCCTGAGCAAGTTTTATCAAAAATTCAACTATCACCATACAACCCACCCCGCTATGATGAAGATCACAAGACCACCTACCGCAAGATAGGTGTATATCTGAACGTTGCCGGTAAAGATCTCTTTAACGGCTCCTCCTATGTATTCGACGGACTCTCCAAATCCTTTGAAAAAACCGTCTATCTTTACCTTTAAAAAGGGTGCCAGTTCTTTGTTCATAGGCTCGTAAAAGTCATAACTGAACTGGTACATCTCGGGCGTTAAATTCCAGTCTTGAGGAATCTGTCCGGCCGTGTAATTGTCCTCCTGGGGGACTTTTTTGTGCTTTGCCACAATGGCAAACAGTACAAATCCGAAGATGAAGGCAACTATCACGACAATGAAGATCGAGACCATGTTTATCGAGGAGAAGAAACCGTTTATGTACTCGTATCCAGACGTGGGAAGTGGTTTGAGTCCAAAAGCACTGACTATTGAGTTTATAGGATCAAGAACGAACCCGGGTAAAATTCCAAAAAAGATCAAAGCACCCAGCAAAAATACTTCGGTGATCTTTCCTATCGCCGAAACTTCTTTTACGTTATCGTACCTGTGAGAAAGTTGCCCAAGAAAGACGGCATGAAATGCGCGCATTAAATAAAGGAAAGATGCTATGGAGGCAAAGAAGAGTAAAACGGTGGCAAAGATGAGGCCGTGACTTATCATCGCCTGAAAGATCATCCATTTCGATCCAAAGCCGGCAAAAGGCGGAATTCCGGCGGCCGCCGCTATGCCAACGAAGAAGGTCAAAAAGGTAAGCGGCATCTTTTGCCAGATTCCTCCCATTTCACTCATGCGCGTTGTTCCAACCTTTGAAATCAACGCTATAACGGTTATGAAGATCGCACCGTTGAAAAGCAAATGGTTGAAGGCATGGAACAATCCTGCGGTCAGGCCTATCGGGGTAAAGAGCGCTATCGCGGCAAGGATAAAGCCAAGATTGCTGAAAGACGAATACGCAAAAAGTTTTTTGACGTCATCCTGCATGAAGGCCAAAACACTTCCGACGACGGCCGTAATACTTCCAAACCATAAAAGTACGTAATTTGGCCATGCAAGTCCCAAAACCGTAGGCACATGTGTACCAAGCGTCAAAGGCAAAAAGATCAAAAATCCGTAAACTCCGTATTTGCTCATGACAGAAGAAAGGTACGGCACAAATCCATCAGGAGCCTCGCCGTAGGTATAGGGAACCCACGTGTGAAACGGGAAAATGCCAGACTTTACCATGAAAGCGACGAAAAACAGAGAAACTATTCCCAGTACCTGCCATGGATGAACGCTCAGAATTGACATAAGGTATGATACGTTTGACTGAATTGAAAATGTGCCTGTGAGGTTTGAAAGCAAAAAAATTCCTATAAGCATCGAGTAAGATCCGCCAATGCTCATCATCGCGTAATAAAGTGCACCTTGTCTTGACTCTGCCTCGCGTCTGCCCCCGAATATCATCAAAATAGACGACCACCCCATCAATTCCCATGCAAAGAAGAAACTGATAAGATCGGCCGACATGAAGATCCAGTTACTCGCCGCTAAGGTTAACAAAAGCAGAAAACCTTTCATCTTTGATTTTTCTGAAATGTTGTAGAATGTCAAAACGATTCCGAAAGCGATCGTCATGTAAAGCATGAAAATCGACAGAGGCGTTATTTGAAGGCCCATCTCCAAATTTTTACCTAAAAAATCAAGATGCCATGTGAAAAGATCTCCGACCTTTATTCCAAAAAGAAAGAGAAAGGTCACGGAAAAGGTCAAAAAGGTTATGAGCCTTTCGACAAGTCTATACCTCTGAAGTATGGCAGCAGCAGCGCTACCTATTACGGGAACTATTAAAAGTGCCAAAAGTGAATTCATATTATCACCTCTCAATGACCAACTATGGTGGGTATGACGTTAAGCACATATCCGCCCATCTTATCGGTCAATTCGTGCGCCGCGTTCCAGGAAATGCCACCGACTATTTGCGGGAATACACCTATTGCGATTATCAAAATGGAAAATGCGACGATAGGCACGGCCGGCGAGATAGAAACCTTTATCTTATCGGTCGAAGTTGGTTTTGATGTGAACATGTATCCGACTATTCTGAGGTAATAAAAGGCTTCGACAACTGAAGCAAAAAGTACGATTGCAATCACGAAATCGTACCATCCACCTCGTTGAATCGAAGCGTCAACAAGGGCAAACTTTGACCAGAATCCTCCGAACAGCGGAAGGCCAAGAAGACTAAGAGAGCCTATCGTGAAGGTAACGGTCAAAAACGGACTTTTGTACCACAGCCCTTTCATGTCTTCGATGTGTTCTCCAATTCCGAAAGAGACTATGATGCCGAGTATCAAAAACATCATGGCCTTGGCTATCGAATGGTTTACAAGTTGAAACACACCCGCATACGATCCCATCTTTGAACCTATCGAAAAGCCTATCGCGACAAGGCCCATCTGTGCCATCGATGAATATGCAAGCATCTTTTTGACATTCTTTTGGACAAGCGCCGATAATTCTCCTATCACAACGGTTGCCGATCCCAAAATGGCCACCAAAGCCATGAGATCTATGTTTCCATAGGTCGAGACGAAGTTTCCGTCCTTGCCAAAGACCGTCATGAGAATTCTGAACAGCACGTACACGCCGCCGACGGAACCTATACCGCTTAAAGTAGCCGAGACGGGATTGACCGCTCCGGTATACGTGTCTGGCACCCACCCGTTGAACGGGAAGAGTTCTGCCTCAACGGCAAGGCCGGCAACAAGCAAAATTCCGGCAAAGGTCAGAAGGCCGGAGGTTGTCTGGGAGATTCTTGCGGCAATTTCGGCTATGTTAAGGGTTCCGAGTTGTGTGTAGATCAAAAGCACACCAAAAAGGTAAAGTGTCGATCCGATCGAACTCACGACAAGATATTTGAAGGCACCGCCCAGAGCCCTTCTTTCAGGCCCATAGGCTGCAAGCGCAAAAGAAGAGATACCTGTTATTTCCATGAAGATGAAGATGTTGAATATATCTCCGGTCGATACCAAACCGATGGATCCGCCGACAAACATCAAAAAAAGCAGTGCAAAATGTACAACATCACCATGATTTGCAGACCAGAGGTTGTATATGCTTATCATCAAGCCTACGAAAGAGATTAAAATTATCAAGACAGTTGCGAATGGACCTATGTAGAGGTTCTCACCGAATGGAGGCAGCCAGTTTCCCATTATGACGTTAAAGGGATAGATGTGCCATAAAAATATGTAAAGGCCGAAAAAGAATTCAAAGCCAAGTGTGAGAACGGTTATCCACTTTGCAAGTTGTTTGGATATGAATCCAAAAAGTGGTATCGAAAAGGCCATAAGTAAAGGCACTCCGACAAGTAAAGCGGCAAGGTTGTACGTTTTCACCTGTCCCCCTCCTTGATCTTTCTGACATCGAGTGTGCCGTATTTTTGATAAATTTTGACTGCTATCGCAAGTGCAAGTGCCGTTGTCCCAAGGCCTATGACTATGGCAGTTAAGACCAGTGATTGTGGAAGAGGATCGGCCGAGATCACATGACCGTTGACCACAAGGTTATTCGTTGCGGTGTATATGGGCATAACAGACTTTGGATGCCACGCGATCGTCACTATGAATAGATTCGTGCCGCTGTCTATTATGTTAAGGCCAACTATGATTCTGAATATATTTGTGTTTGTGAGCACTATGTAAAGGCCGATTCCAACGAGTGCCATTGCTCCGGTTAAATATACCCAGTTCTGGAGAAAGTCTACCATCTCAATCCTCCTCCGTATCAACTATCATTGCATTTGTAACGGCCGACAGTTCAGATCCAACCTTCATTCCTATCGCTATGTATATGAGGGCTATAAAGCCTGCGCTGAAGAGATCTCCGATTGTACCTGTCGGTAGGAAATTGGCAAGAAAGGATTTCTCGCCAACAAGACCGATTATGCCTATTATCACGTAAGCCATTCCAGAAAGAGATTCAAAAACAGTCAAACCTGCTTTGTTCGGAGAATATCCCTGTCTTCCTAAAAATAAACCGAGTATTCCTGAGGCAATTATCGCACCGCCCGGGAAACCTCCTCCTGGGGTTAAATGACCGTGTATGAAGACGTAAATTCCAAAAAGAAAGATAACGGCAAAAGCAATTCTTGTGCCGACGTACATGATCTCGGATGGAGCAATTTTCTTTTTGGGTATCTTTCTTTTTTCTCCATGAAGCACAAGCATTACACCACTTGCGGCCAAAAAGAGCACCGTAACTTCACCTAACGTGTCGAAACCTCTGTAATCGACAACTATCGATGTCACGACGTTGGCCGCTCCGTCTTCCAAATTCGAACTTTTTCCGAACGTTATGGGCGTGTAAGGTACATCATTTCTCAACGGAACCATATCTTTGTTGAAATAAGTACCTTTATCTAACATCTGAGTGGCATGATCGACATCTTTCATAACGTAAAATCTCGATACGGTGTTGTTCACGTTGACTTCATTTCCTTTTGGCATTTGAGTGAACACCATGAAAAAGCCGATTATCAAAATGCCGACGACAAAAATGGCAAAAACTTTTTTTACCATCTCCGGAGTATCACTCATCATCGCTCGTCCCACCCTTTTGTATTTTTTTCATCGCTATGATGAAGATCGCGGTCGATAATCCTGCACCTATGGCCGCTTCGGTTATAGCAACGTCGGGAGCCTGCAGGAAGAAAAAAAGTCCGGAAACTCCCAAACTGACAAGACCCATCGAAATAACGGAAGAAAGCAACTTCTTTGAAAAAACGGCGACAAAACCTCCAGCGACTATGAGAATAACAAGTAAGGTTGAAAATAGCGTTATCATTTTTGATCACTTTCTTTTTTAACTTTTTCGGCGTAAAGGTCCGGGTTTGTTCCTTTGTAAGGTTTAACACCCGCCCTGTAAGAGGCGCGTCCGAGGGCATGGCTTGAAATGGGGTTTGTCATAAGCAAAAATATCGCAAGTGCAAGTGAGAAAACAAGCCATCCTTTTGCAATTAAACCTACTCCTATCGTTGTCGATACAACGCCTAAGGTTGTGGCCTTTGTGCCGGCCTGAAGTCTGTTAAAAAGGTCCGGAAGCCTGAAAATCCCGAGTGCTCCCAAAAAGAGGAAGAAAACACCTATAAAGACTAATACGACCCCCGTCCATCCAAGTATCAAATCGACCATATCAAAGTCCCCTTTCGAGGTACCTTGCTATTGCTAACACTCCCAAAAACGAGAGAATGGCGTAAACCATCGAAACGCTTAAAAGTATGTACTGAAAAAAATAAAGCGCGAGTATAACCCAAAAACCGGTTGTAATTGTCGTCCACGTATCAAGACCGACTGCCCTGTCCGAATTCGTCGGGCCTACGATTGCCCTTATCGTTGCCAATATCGTCGCAATGGATACTATCACAAACCATGCTATCCATATGAATTGAGGTATTTCGATTCTCATCTGAACATCACCTCTAAAATTTTTTCAAAACTGCCGGCTATCTCTTCGGAAGCATGCTCTACATCCGTCGATCCGACCGTTATCCAGTGAATATAAATGTACTGACCTTCTATATCGACCGATAAGGTCCCCGGTGTCAGGGTTATCGAATTGGCAAGCCAGACACGCGCAACCGGAGATTTAAGATTGGTCTTTATTTTGACAAAGCCTGGCTTTATTGGCATTTTTGGATTTAGCACAAGACCTGCCACGTGAAGGTTAGCCTTTATCAATTCGCGTATGAAAACCGGTAGATACCAAAATAGCAGAATGCCAATGCGCTTTATGTTTTTCAATCCTGAAATACTTAACTCTTTGTAAGAAAGCAGAGATGCTGTGAAGGCTATCGCAGCCCCTGCTTCCCATTCCTGAATTGAAAATGGGTAGGTTAAAATTATCCACAAAAAGAAATAAAGTACAACCGCGTAAAAGTAACGGTTGATCGAAGAGGCTTCTGCCTTTTCCATGATCAATTCTCCTTGTAGACTATGTCATCGTAAAGAAATTGTACCTTGTTCTTGTGCTTTAATTCTTCTATCGAGAGATATTCAAGTACTTTCCTCAAATCCTCATCTTTGGCTCCCTTTAGAAGATTCTGGTAGAATTGATGCGTTAAATCCTCTCTTTTTATCGCCGCTATTAAGATATCCTGAATGGTGGAATTCGGATCGAAATGGGATGGCATGAGATAATCTCCAAGTTTCATATCCTGAATTCTTTCGATCTTCAAATCTTTTGCGATCTTCGACGGGCCTTCCGCCATCATCGCCTCGATCTTTTTCCTGTGATCGATTTCCTGTTCGGCCAGATATTGCAATTCTTTTTTCAAATAAGGCAAAGTAACGACATCTTGTGCCTGCGCGTAAAAGGCGTAAGAACTTTCTTCTATTCTTTTCGCAGTTTCAAGGACTTCTTCAACACTTTTGAGCATAAAAATCCCTCCTTATTCAATAGAATCCTTTAAAAGTCTCTTACTCAAAGGCCTAACCCACAGAGTTTCAATTATGACGGACTCCAAAACGGTTATAACCGTCGCGGCCAGTATAACTTCACCCCACTGGGTTAAAACCGGATTTTTGTACATTATTCCAAGGCTAAGCGGCAGGCCGGCAAGTGCGGATGGGACAACTCCTCTCGGCCCTTCAAGTGAAATGAAGAGATATTCTTTGGCGCTCCATTTTCTCAAAGGCAATACCGTAAGGCCGGCAATAGGTCTTGCCACGAAAACCACAATCAAAGCAACGATTGATCCCATAATCAGGGCCGATCCGAAAACATTCAAATCCACAGTTGCCCCTATGAGTATGAAGATGAAGACCGTCGCAAAATCGGAAAGAATTTCGTTGAAGTGCAATTCCGATTCCATAAGATCACCGAATTTTTTCGATTCGCCGTTTTTCTTAAAGAAGATATCGTGATTCCCCCAAACTATGCCGATTGTTGTTGCAATGAGATAACCCGAAGCCTGAGCCCATTCACCTATCACAAATCCACCGAAGGCAAGGGCAAGTGCGTAAATTTCCGGGAAGGTATCGATTTTGAGTTTTCTTGCGATCCAGTATCCAACTATCCCCAAAATCACACCTATCACAACCGAGATGCCTATTTCGTATAGAAAAAATATCACGGCCGCAGGATAAAGTGTTGTGTATTTCGCTATTGCCTCTATGAACTGGGCGCTTGAGGCCTGTGGTACGGCAAGGGCCACGGCAAGTACGGTCAAAACTATCCCAAGAGGATCGTTGAAGATTGATTCGGTCACTATAACGGTCCTTATGTTTTCGTTGACTTTGTTCTGCTTGAAAAGCGGTATCAAAGTTGCCGGATCTGTGGCCGAAATGATGGCACCAAATAAAAAGCCTGCAAGAAACGGAAGATGAAAGAATAGAGAAAAGAAGAGACCTGCAACTATCGCAGTCACAAAAAGTCCTACCGTATCGAGAATACCTATGGTCGCCATGTGCTTTTTAAGCAATGGCCATTTGAGGTTGTGACCTTCCGCGAAAAGGATTATCACAAGTCCTATAACCCTGACGTAATTGAAAAGCGTTGTCGCATTACCGCGGTCTATGAAACCGAGTACAGGGCCAAAGATGATACCCAGCACGATGAGGATTGGGATTGAGGAAATATTAACTTTCTTGCTGAGGAAGAAGGTGATAAAGCCTAACGTCATAACGACGACAAGTGAAAGTACAATTAGATCCACGTGAGACAAAAAGCTCATCCCCTTATATGATTTTTGTGATTTTTTACACTAATGCTCTCCTATCAAAAAATAATTATACTCAACCAACTTTAAATTCCGAATCTTCGGTATAAAAACATATCCAAATTCTATCCGTTTATGATCTGAAATTTGGTGCCTATGAAAGCTTTCAATTCCAATTTTATCAGTTTGTCTTTTACGTCTTTTTCAAAGAATTCCTTTATCTTCCATTTGAATTTCTCTTTCTTTTCATAATAGACTTGCAACATATTTTTCGAATATTTCCATAGCCTTTCTATCAGATTCAGGTTCGGTGAGTAAGCCGGCAAATATATCACTTC
>PNIW01000055.1 GCA_002878315.1 Mesoaciditoga sp.
CCCGTTCTTCCGGGCGGTGGTGAGGAGGAAGCACTCAGACGGTGACGTTAACTATTAGAAGTATAACATATTCCATACCCTTGTTTTCAAAATGTTCTTTAAAAATTCTTATTATTGTCACTTACCATTTTTCCCAGAAGTTGGGAGTAATGGTCTTCTTCAAAAGTATATGGATTCCTATTCCTATAAGATAGGATGCTATTAAGGCCACAAAGGTTTGGTTTAGAGAAAATCTGTAACCAAAGATCTCAAATATGCTCGTAAAGAGGAAGATTGAGAATATTATTCCACCTATTCCTATAAAGTTTCTCTTTGTCAGTTCTCTTATACCCTCTACTCCAAAGAATATGGCAAATATTATTTCCACTATGAGACGAAAGTTAAAATTAAAAACCCCTATTATCGAAAGAAATAGAAATAGTCCAACGATCAAAAGAAAAAGTGCGAATGCTTTCATATTCTCTCCTTTACCCACTGCTTTGAAAGGCCCTTTCTTAAGGCTTCCCTTATGTCATTTCCATCCTTTAGAATGACTCCCACAGAGTATGCCTGTTTCTTTGCCGCCCTTGTAAAGGTGGACGTAGAAATAACCATCGCATACTTAAGACGTGGAAAACCATTGTTTTTCCAGTATTTCATACCTGTAAATACTTCCTGAATCGCCTTGTTTGTTACCCCGTTTATGTAATTTTTGGCTTGCACTGCTATTTTACCATCGAGTATCAGATCAACACCAAAATCCGATGTATTTGTACTGGACGTTGGTTTTTTTACATTCCATCCACTTTGGGCAAAAAAAACTTCTAAGAATTTTTCGAATTCAGTACCATCACCATTTCCGGCCACTATTTCAAACCATTCTCTTAACTTTTTCAAATTCCTACTTTTTTTGTAAGAGTATGAGATAATGTAAGCAAAGACAATTACAACGGCAAAGAGTATTAAAAATAAAATTGCATAAAATCCAAAGTTATCCAAATGAATAACCTCACTTTTGTAATCTTGCATGTGATATAATCCTTTCGATAACAATTTACATTTTACCATAAATTGTTAAGAAAAAGGGGTGATCTTTTGACTTCCGGCGTTTTTATGGATGTCGTGAAGCAGGGTATCTTTCTATTTTTAATCGTGGTAAGCCCTGCTCTTATCGTAAGTCTCATGGTGGGACTTGTTATAAGTATCTTTCAGGCGATAACCCAGATAAATGAGCAGACTCTTACCTTCGTTCCAAAAATACTCGCAGTATTTTTTACCATAGCTTTAACAGGGTCATGGATGTTCCAGAAAGTCATAGACTACACGATCATGCTATGGACCCAGTACCTATCGATGATATAGTTTTATGAGTCTTGATCTGTTTTTTGAAACAAGATTTCTTGTCTGGATAATGATCCTGACAAGACTTGCTGGTTTGTTTTTCTTTTCTCCTTTTTTGGGCGCGTCATTTATACCGAGAAGCCTGAAGATTTTGATAATTCTCGTTCTTTCATGGATATTGATACCTTATTCCAGCGCGGTCGTATACCTCTCAACGCCTGTCGGTGTGATAGCGTGGATGTTATTTATCAACTTCACTGTAGGAATGGCAATAGGACTTTTTGCAACGATTTTTTTCGATGCCGTCCAACTCGCGGGTCAGATTTATGGATACCAGATAGGATTCGCGGTGGCCAACGTTCTCGATCCTCAAAGCGATCAGCAGGTGCCGATTCTCGGTCAACTAATGTATCTGATAGCCGCATACCTTTTTGTCTCGATCGAAGGACCGGGGATTTTGATAAATGCCGTAACATCTTCACTTCAAATGATCCCAGTTAACACGCTTTACATTGGAACTTCTTTTGTGCCAACCTTTTGGAAGGAAGTCGGCACTATTTTTTCCGTTGGAATGCAAATAGGTTTCCCGATAATAGCCTTTATGATAATGGTTACCTTGTTGCTCGGAATAATGGCAAAAGTTATGCCACAGATGAATATATTCATGGTCGGATTACCGCTCAACATACTTGTAGGTCTTTTGATGTTCTCTGTTTTGATTCCGATATGGTTTACCGTCTTCGGAGACATTTTAAATCAGCTTTCGGCAAAGTTAATGGTTTTCATCTCGGAGATGTGATATGTACATAGATCTTGCTCTTTTTGCGGATCCGGAAAAGACCGAACGGGCAACTCCGCATCGCAGGCAAAAGGCAAGAGAGGAAGGGCAGGTTGCCCAATCTAAAGATCTTAATTCTGCCACGGCACTTTTAGCGGTATCGGCCGTTGTTTATTTCACTTTCAGTAAACTTTATTATCAATGGGGACATCTCTTCTTTCTTTTTACAGATGCCTTTGGTACAGATGGGAATCTTTCTGTAACACAGGCAATGGGATACCTAACGGAGGCTTTTTCCATAGCGCTTGGATGGCTTGCGCTTGTTATGCTGGCAGGCATCGTTGGATCGGCAGTTCCGTCTTTGCTTCAGACGAGATTTGCCTTTTCGATGAAAGGTATCATTCCAGATCTCAACAAATTAAATCCGATAGAGGGCATCAAAAGAATGTTTTCCTTGCGCTCTGTTTTTGAATTCATTAAATCAATAGTCAAGATAGCGATTATAGGATACATCGGTTATATAACAATAGTTGCGGGATGGAATCAATACCTTATGACGTCTCAGGAAAGCCTTTTAGATTCATCTGTTATAATAGGCAATATGATCTTCCAGTTAATCATGAAGGTAGGATTCGCGTTGCTTGTAATAGGAATTCTCGATATTTTTTACCAAAGGTGGGAATATGAGAGATCTTTGAGAATGACGAAGAAAGAAGTAAAAGACGAAATGAAAGACTACGAAGGAAATCCTATGGTAAAGAGAAAGCAACGCGAAAAGATGATCATGATAGCGAGAAGCAGGATGATGCAAAATGTCAAAAATGCAGACGTGATAGTTACAAACCCTACACATATAGCCGTCGCTTTAGAGTATAAAGATGAGATGAATGCCCCAAAGGTCATCGCAAAGGGAGCGGGGGAAGTTGCCGAGAGAATAAAGGAAATAGGCTCAATCTATGGGATACCGATAATAGAAAATCCTCCCCTCGCCCGCGAACTTTTCAAAAGTGTAGACATAGGAGATGAAATACCATCAAGGTTGTACAGGGCTGTCGCCGAGTTACTCGTTACAGTTTACAAAATGAAGAATGCGGTGTGATATGATATCGAGATACGGCGCATTTATCGTGGCAATAGGGGTACTTTTCATAGTACTTCTGATGATTTTACCGTTAAATGGCTTTATGCTCGATCTTTTACAGATAATGGATATAACGATCTCTTCAGTCGTTCTAATGGACGCGATGTTTATAAAAAGAGCTATAGATCTTTCTTCCTTTCCAACTCTTGTACTTGTGATGACTTTGTTCAGAATAGCACTCAACGTGGCTGCAACAAGAATGATACTGCTTGAGGGTAAAAATTTCCCCGGTCATGTGATAATAGCCTTCGGAAATTTCGTTGTAGGTGGAAATTACATAGTCGGTATAGTCGTCTTCTTCATAATAGTCATAGTTCAGTACATCGTTATAACTCGCGGAACTGAGAGAATTTCAGAAGTCGCAGCCCGTTTTACACTTGACGCAATGCCCGGAAAACAAATGGCAATTGATGCCGATTACAACGCCGGTGTGATCACGGAGAATGAAGCAAAGAAAAGAAGAGATGAGGTAAGAAGAGAGGCAGACTTTTACGGCGCGATGGATGGAGCCTCTAAATTCGTGCGCGGAGATGCGATATCGAGCATAGTCATAGTCTTTATAAACATAATAGGTGGCCTTATAATAGGAATGCTTATGCAGCACATGAGCATAAACGATGCGGCCCAGACCTATACCCTTCTTACGGTTGGAGACGGTCTTGTCGAACAGATCCCAGCTCTTTTGATGTCTGTCGCAAGCGGAATAATAGTATCGAGAGCCGCCTCTACACATGCACTTGGAGAAGATGTCATAAAAGAACTTGGATCTGAGCCAAGAATTTTGATAATCGTTGGCGTCATAATAACTTTGCTTGGAATTTTTACTCCCCTTCCAAAATTCTCGACGATTTTAATAGGAGGAATCTTCATACTCTTTGGAATCTTTGCGAGAAATTCTATGCCTGTTCCTGAAAAAGAAATTGCGAGCGGTCCAACTTCTACCTCCAAAACATCTCCATCTTCGGATGTCAGCGATATAATAAATACAGATACGGCAGAAATAGAGATAGGCTACAGCCTTATCCCTCTTGCCGACAAATCTCAGGGTGGCGATCTGCTCGACAGGGTGACGATGGTTAGAAAACAAATAGCGTATGAACTTGGTCTTATGATAAGTCCGATCAGAGTAAGAGACAGCGTGCTTTTAAAGCCAAATGAGTATGTGATAAAAATCTTAGGAGCAGAAGTTTCGAGATTCGAACTTTTTCCAAATAAATTGCTTGCCATAAATTCATCTATGGTCGAAACAAAGATAGAAGGAATTCAGACAAGAGAACCGGCCTTTGGACTTGAAGCCTTCTGGATAAATGAAGATCAAAGAGAAAAGGCGAGAGGTCTTGGATATACCGTTGTCGATGCCCCAAGTGTCTTTGCAACCCATCTCATGGAGGTTTTGAGAAGCCACGCGTCAGAATTGCTTGGAAGACGGGAAATGGAACTTTTGTTGGAAGGCATGAGGCAAAAAATCCCATCCCTTGTCAACGAATTGATCCCTTCTGTTATGAAGGAGTATACTGTTAGAAATGTCCTGAAGAAATTTTTAAAGGAAAGAATTTCAATAAGAAATTTACCGGTGATCTTTGAAGCATTACTCGAACACGGCGATAAAAGCAACAATGTGCCGGAACTTTACGCCATAGCGAGGATTGCCATGAAAAGGCAGATAACGGAATCCGTCAAGTCGGAAGATGGATATATACATGCGATAACCCTTTCACAAAATCTTGAAGAAAAATTAAGCGAAACGCTATCTGTTTCAGGAGAAAATAAAGTTTTAAATGTTAATCCGGAATTGATGTCTAAAATAATAGACAAGATATCTCTTTCGATGAAGAAGGTTATGGAAAAAAGAAACACGCCGGTTATACTGTGTTCTTCAACGATACGTGAGGCACTTTTCAATTATATCTCGAGGATTTTACCCAAAGTATCGGTAGTCGCTTACGAAGAAATTACCGATGACGCAAAATTAAAAATAGAAGATATGATAAACATCGGAGGTTAGGCATGGAATTAAAAAAGTACACCGCCCAGACTATGGCAGAGGCAATGATAAAGATAAAAGAAGAACTCGGGGAAAACGCAATAATAGTACAGACAAGAAAGATAAAACGGGGAAGTTTTCTTGGGATAGGCGGAAAAACTTACGTGGAAGTTATGGCAATAAAAGATGATGAAAAAGTTGTAAGAGAAGAAAAAAAGACGCCATCTCAAAAAACACTCGAAGAAGAGATTGCGGAAATAAAGATGAGTATAAAGGGAGTTAGCGAGAGAATATCTGAAGTTAGAATGGCAGGGCTTTTTCCCGAGCCTTTCGAGAATTTGCGGATTCGTCTCATAGAACTCGGAATGAATGCCTCCGAATCTTTCTCAATAGTAAGTGATCTGACTAAAAAGATGACGGTCGAAGATGCAAAGGACAGCCAGAAGATAGAATTTGCGATCCGCCAGTTATTCGATAATTTCGTGAAAAAGCAAAATGTGAATTTCTCAGCCGGCCAAAAGGCCATTTTCATAGGGCCCACAGGGGTTGGGAAGACCACAACTATAGCAAAAATCGCGGCAAAATTGGGCCTCAAAGATAAATTGCCTTTGCTGATACTGAGCTTTGATACATATCGCATCTCTGCCGCTCAGCAAATGAAGACATACGCCGATATCATGCATATACCATTTGACGTTATATACACACCGGATCAGGCCATGGAAATAATATCTTCAACTTCGAACAGAATAATCCTTATCGACACGGCCGGAAGAAGCCAGTTCGATGAACTTAAGATATCGGAGATAGAAACCTACGTAAAGACTATAAAGCCCGAATTTGTTTTCCTCGTCATAGATGTCACGAAGAAAAGAATGGACGTGGAAGAGAGTATAAAACATTTTTCACCTATTGGAATAACACATGTGATACTTACAAAGATAGACGAAACCGTATCCATTTTTGGACCGCTCATGGCGATCAAAAACTCAAGACCCGTTGCATTTGTCACAAATGGTCAAAGTGTGCCGGGAGATATAATTTCTGCGGCGGATTTTGACTTCGAAGATTTCATCGTGAAAGAGGTTGTTAACCGGTGAGAGATCAGGCTTCTGAATTGAGAGATCAGGTACATCTTGCCCGTATAATAACAACAGTATCCGGAAAAGGTGGAGTTGGAAAATCTTTAACTACTCTTAACCTTGCTGTCGCCCTTTCAAATATGGGGAAAAGGGTTCTTGTCTTCGATATGGATGTTGGATTTGCAAATTTGAACATACTCGGAGGTATAGAGTCTCGAAAAACATTGAAAGATTTCTTTGGAGGACTTAAGTTAAAGGATATCATAGAAAAAACAAAGTATGGATTCTGGCTTTTAAACGGCGGAAATAGCGCGAATGATTTTTACGCTTTTCAGTTTGGAGAAAGAGAGAGGCTTTTCTCCGAATTTTACGAATTTGTGAGCGATGTCGATTACATTCTCTTCGATACGGGCGCCGGATATTCGAAAATGTTAGACGACATTTACACGGCTTCCGATGATTTCATCCTTGTCATAACGCCAGAACCCACGGCCATAATGGATGGATATACCTTTGTGAAATTGCTTTCGATGAAAAAGCCGGATGGAAGGTTCTTTTTAGTGGTCAACATGGTAAATGATCTTTCAGAAGGAAGGAATATAATAGAAAGATTTGAAGATGTCGCAAGGCGTTTCTCATCTCTGAGGTTTGAAAAGGGATTCTCAATTCTTAACGATCCTCAGGTCAGAAGATCCGTAAGAGAACAAATACCATTTATCATATCTTACAAAAGCATTCAGCCCTCACTTGCGATCCTTGGCCTTTCTTCTTTCATAAATGGTAATACAAATCATGTTCAGGATAAAAGAACCTTTGTAGATAGAATAAAAAGTATATTTGGATTAAGGAGATAGAATGCCGTTTTTCTCAGAGGAGATAGGAATAGACAAGATAAAACCAGGATTGCCTTTAAAGATAGAGATAAGTTCAACACCTGAATTTTCAGGTGGTGAATTCAAATCCACTATTGCTGACGTTGAAGGAGATATAATAAAGGCCGGAATGGCATCTTTAAAAGGAAGATTCATTCCTTTACCTGTAGGAATGATAGCAAGATTGCTCGTGACGGATCAAAGTTCTATTTACGTGTTCTACGCCGCCGTTATCGAGAACACAGAAGAGAACAAAATACCAATAACCATCTTCAAAATAAGGAGCAAGATAAGGAGAATACAGAGAAGAAGATTTCTCAGAATAGAGTTTGTGGCAAGAGGCACTCTTAAAGTTGCCGGAACAGAAGAAACCTTTGATTTTATGACGAAGGACATAAGCGCTGGCGGGGCAAGAATTTTAACTTCTGCGCAGATAGAATTGGGTCAGATCGTCTCTTTGAATTTCAAACTCGATGAAGAACTCAATTTTGAAAACCTTCAATCCCAGATTGTGCGCAGAGTTGAAAATGAATCCTCAGAATTGCGCGAATACGGAGTTATGTTTTTGAATATACCAGCCTCTGTTGAAGATAAAATAACACGTTTTGTTTTCAAACTCGAATTGAAGTTAAAAGGAGGAAAAACAGATTGAAGTGGAAAGATATGGTTAATCCAATGCAAATGGATGTGCTAAAAGAAATAGGAAATATAGGAGCCGGAAATGCAGCAACTTCTCTGTCAACGATGATAAGCAAAGAAGTTGAGATAGATGTCCCAACTGTAAAACTCGTCGATCTTTCTGAACTTTACGAATATCTTAAAAATCCGGAAGAAATAGTGGCATCAACGATAGTGGGAATAAAAGGAGAAGCGCCAGGAAAGATGCTTATGAATTTTGATTCCGACTCGACCAAACACCTCATAGAACTGCTCACAGGTGAACGTCCCGAAGATCTCACGAATATGAATGAGATGGAAAGGTCCGTTGTCTCAGAGATTGGAAACATAATATGCTCGACTTACGTTATATCTTTGTCGAATTTCACTTCGCTCTTTCTTGAAACTGAAGTTCCAATTCTTCTCGTGGACATGTTTGCGGCAATAATTTCAGAGACGTCTATAATGGCGTCAAAGGATTACGATGATGTCTTGATGATAGAGACGATTTTAAAGGTTCACAATGGCCAGAAATTGAATGGCTTTTTAACAATGTTTCCCGAACCCGGAAGTTTAGATGTCATCTTTAAAAAACTTGGCTTGAGTTGATAAAAGATGGAAGAAAAGTTAATAATAGGTATAGGAGAATTCAAAGTTGCAAAAAATCCGGCTATCCTCATAACTTTGGGACTCGGTTCGTGCGTTGGCGTATGTTTGAGAGACAAAAAGTCCCATATCGGTGGAATGATCCACGTCATGCTGCCAGAATTGAAGGATCAGAATGGAAATCCGACCAAATACGCAGACCCGGGCATAAAGTTGATGGTAAATGAGATGATCAAAATGGGTGCAAATGTTAAAGACATGGAGGCCAAGATAGCCGGAGGCGCTTCTATGTTTGAGTCAAAGGGTTTTGAAATAGGAAAAAAGAACGCAGACAAAATAAAAGAAGTGCTAAGGGATTTGGGAATAAGAATTCTGGCCGAAGACACAGGTGGAAACAGGGCGAGAAGTATAGAATATAAAATAGAAGATGGAACGTTAATGATAAAAAAGGTTGGCGGGAAGGAGAGCATTGAAATCATCCAGATATAAGATCTTCTTCTATCTTTTTTTGATCTTTTTGGGATTTTTCTTTTTGATAAATATACTTGTGGGATGGGATATAATTGGATCGGCGGTAAGATCTCTTATTTCGGCCGGTATAATTACGTTTTTCATCTACATTGCGCACAAAGTGCTTTTTGAAAGGAAGGGTGGATTGAAGGGACAACTTTTTGACAAGAAGGATTCAAAAAAGTAGGTGAATTATGGCAAATTACCTTGATAAAGAAGAACTGGCAAGGGAATTTTATCCTCTTGTGAGAAAGATTGCCTACGATCTTGTCCGATCTCTGCCTCCTTCGATCTCTGTTGATGATCTTATCCAGGAAGGAATTATAGGATTTTTAAGTGCAATTGAAAAATTCGATCCTCAAAGGAACCTAAGGGTTTCGACTTACGTAACTTCAAGAATAAAGGGAGCAATGTTAGATTATCTTAGATCTATGGACTGGATGCCGAGAACTCTCAGGAAACAGATGAAAACGATAGAGAAAAAAAGAATTGAAAAATTGAATGAAGATCCGCAAAAAGCGCCCGAAGAGATAAATTCCGAGATAGCAAAAGAACTTGGCATGGAAGTAAAGGATGTTGAAATTGTAGAGAGGGAAATATCGAGAGATCAGATACTCTCTCTCGACAAGTATTTTTTTGAAGAAGAAGGAGAGGAAAATTTTTCTTCAGACGATGAAGGACCTGATAAGGCCTTTGAAAAACAGGAACTAAAAATCAAACTTGAGAAGGCAATTCGGAGTCTAAATGAGAGAGAGCAATTGATACTTTCTCTGTATTACGAAGAAGAACTGAACTTCAAGGAAATATCAAGGGTACTCGAGTTAAGCGAATCGAGAGTGTGTCAGATTCACTCCACCGCTCTTTCGAAGATCAAAGAAATGATCAAGGAGTGGGTATGAATGTTAAGACCTATAGACCTTCAGGTTGTGATAGTAAAAAGCGTTGATAACGCTCAAAACACGAATTACGCCCAGCAATCGATCATCGTTTCACAGCAGGTTATTTCCATGGAAAATGAGATTAAGAATGACAGAAATTCGAAACGTGTTATCTCACGCGAAAGATATGGCAACGATCCTTCCAAAAGTGCCACAGACGTTGAACAGAATGCTGAAGAGAGTGAAAGTAAAAAAGATAAGATCGGCGAAAAAATCAGTGACCCTTACAGGGGAAAGGTGATAGATATACGCCTGTAAAAGTTGAAGAAGTGGAATCTCTTTCTCAAAACCTCTCCATAAAAGGTGACAAGGTAAATTTTTATTCTTCCGGCACATTAGGCCTTCTCTCTATCGTTATGAAAATACAAAAAAGTAAAACCGGAACTCTTGTCGTTATGCCCAGCCACAGAGATGTAAGAACATTCCACTCGAACCTTTCAGAGGTCGGAATAGAGAGTTTAATACTTTCAGATTTAAATCTTCTGCCTTTCGAGAGTGCCGAACCTATGAAGGATGATCTTGCAATGAGAATGGAAGCACTTCATGGTATTCTCAGCGGCAAGATAGTGATAGCGGATATCATGGCTGTTTTAAAGAAAACATCTCCGGCCGAATTTATAAAGGATGGTCTTAGATTTTCGACGGGAGGCACTATACCTTCCGATATCACAAAAATGCTTTTTGAATGGGGATACACGCGAACCTTCACGGTAAGAAGCGTTGGAGAATTTTCGATAAGGGGAAATATAATAGATATCTTCTCGCCAGTTCAGGGGGCCATAAGGATCGATACCTTTGACAGAGACATAGAATCTATAAAAATATTCGATCCGCAGACACAAATAAGCCTGAAAAGCATCGAATTTGCAACGATTTTTCCGGCAGCGGAGTTCAGGCACGATGAAGAAAGTTTCGAGATGGCTAAAGAAAGGCTTAAGGGGCACCCTGAATTGATTGAAAATCTTCAAAATCTCTACGGCATGGTAGGCCTTTTCTGGAAGAACTCACAATGCGCCCTTGACCTTCTTCCCCGGGATGAGTATCTTGTCATTTACGAAGTTGAAGAATGCAAAAAATACTTTGAAGATTACGAGAAAGAATTGAAAGACATATACGGCGATCTTAGACTTGTAAAATCATTCGCTTATTCTGATATAGAAAGGATCGACGGAAACAAAAAGATCGTCTACGTCTCTTTAAATCCCCTTAAAATACCCCTCGATAACGCGACCGAACTTAAGGCAGGGATGGCCCCATACAGTGTTGAGCGCATAACTTCTCAAAATGCTTACGATTACATCCAGGAAATAGAAATAAATGAGCCGATTGTTCACGAAGATCACGGAATAGGCATATACAGAGGCACGGAAATCATCGAGGATGCAGACGGAATGCACGAGTACCTCAAAATAGAGTACAAAAACGGCGCTATCCTTTACACACCGATAGAGAAATTCACAAAGATAAGTAAATACGTTGGATCGAACTTTGTCCTCTCCGACATAAATGGAAAAGAATGGAAAAGTTTGAAAGAAAAGGCCAGAAAGGATATAGAAGATCAGGTAAGGGAATTGATAGAACTTTACGCAATGAGAGAAGAATCGAAAGGCTTTTCTTTCATGCCACAGACTGAACTTGAAGAGGCTTTTTCAAAGAGTTTTGGCTATCTCGAAACTCCTGATCAGATGAAGGCTATACAGGAAGTTTTCGAAGACATGGAATCATCAAGACCTATGGATAGGCTCGTTTGCGGCGATTCTGGTTTTGGAAAGACAGAGGTTGCGATGAGGGCTGCCTTCAGGGCAGTGGCCAACGGAAAGCAGGTCGTTCTTCTTGCTCCGACGATGATCTTGGCGAGACAACATTTCGAAAACTTTAAAAAAAGGATGGAACCTTTTGGAATAAAGGTTGATTTGATCTATTCGCAGACTACAGAATCAGAGAGAAAGAGAATGATAGATTCGATCGCAAATGGAAAATCAGATATAATAATAGGGACTCACGCGCTCCTTTCAAAAAAGATATTCTTCAAAGATATAGGCCTTCTCATAATAGATGAAGAGCAAAGATTTGGCGCAAAACAAAAAGAATATCTCAAGTCTCTGAAATTGAATGTCGATGTTCTTACCCTTTCGGCAACGCCCATTCCGCGTACACTCTATATGGCACTTTCGGGCATAAAGGCCATCTCGGTTATAAGCACACCACCCATTGGAAGAGTACCACCGCACATTTACATAACAAGATGGAACGAGAAGATAGTCACGATGGCCGTTTTAAAAGAGATAAACCGTGGCGGACAGGTTTTCTACATTCACAATAGAATCGAGGATATGGAAAAAATAGTCGAAAAACTCAAAAGAATGCTTCCATCTGTAACGATCGCGACAGTTCATGGAAAGATGGCCAAGCGTGAATTCGAGGAAAACGTTAATGGATTTTATACCGGCAGGATAGATATGTTGGTTTCGACAAGTGTCGTTGAGAATGGAGTAGATGTTCCCAATGCGAACACTCTCATAGTGGATGATGTGGAAAGATACGGTATGGCCCAACTTTACCAGATAAAAGGAAGGGTGGGAAGGTCTTCAAAAAAATCTTACATATATTTAATGTACACAAAAGAGCCGGGAGAGGCGGTCATGAGAAGGCTAAAAGCGATAGAAGAATTCAACGAATTTGGGAGTTCTCTAAACCTTTCTTTGAAAGATTTAGAGATAAGGGGTAGCGGAGAGGTGCTCGGGTTAAAACAGCATGGCCATATAGACGCGATAGGACTTCAGATGTACAAAGAAATTCTCGAAGACACCATAAAGAAAATGAGGGGAGAAAAGGTCGAAAATAGAAATTGCGATCCGGACATATCACTTCCATCTTCGATCCTGCCACAGGATTACATTGAAGATACGATAGAGAGAATGAAGATATACAGAAGGCTCGCCTCGGCAAAGAACGTTGAAGAGGTAGAGCGAATAAAATATGAAGTTATAGATAGATTTGGAAAGATTCCAGATCACGTCGAAACTCTATTTGTTCATTCAAAAATCAAGGCTCTATTGTGCGATCTCAAAATCGCAAAGATAAATTCGAATGGCGAAAGTGTAGAGATTATTTTCAGCGATAAGGATAGTTTAATGAATTTTTCCAAATTCACGAAGACCTATTCTTTAAATCTTAAAAAAAATGGTATGATATTAACCGGTGTCATAAAAAATGGAAAGATCGAGAAACTTTTAAATTTACTCATTGAATATAAAAAACACCTCGAACAGAAGGAAGGAGTTGCTTGAAAAGATGGATTGGATGAGAAAACACACGGCCGTTGTTATCTGGATAATAGTCGCGGCTTTTGGAGTTGGAGTTGTATGGTGGAGCGTAGGGGCTTACATAGGAGGTCAGGGAGCAACACAAAACGTAAATCAGGCTCCGTCTCCTTCACAGGCAATAGCGCTTGTAACGAAAGGAGGAACTCCACTGTCATATCAGTACTGGATAATGCCAACGGATTTTAACAATTATATGCAGAGTGTAAATAGCAATTACAAAAATACCTACGGACAGGAACCGGATCCTCTTTTTGTCGAGCCACAACTTGAGTTAAATGCAATAAATACCCTTGTCGATCAGAAGATAATAGATTATTTTGCTAAACAGAGCAATATAACTGTCTCCAAATCAGATGTGGATAATCAGGTTAATTCAATAGTGAGTCAATACAAAAATAATCCACAGGTTTTGAATTACATAAATCAGCAATATGGTTCTCTTCAAAATTTTGAAAATTACATAAGGCCTCAGGTCGAAGAGAATTTGATAACTCAAAGGGTTATGTCTCTTGTTGTGAATGTAACACAAAATGATGTACAAAATTATTACGAAACAAATAAGGCAACGATAGAAAACACTTACGATCAGGTCAAAATCGCCCACATCTCTCTTTCTTCTGAGGCTACGGCACAAAAGGTTGTAAATCTTATAAAATCCGGCGCATTAACGTTCAACGAGGCCGCCAAAGAATATTCTCTCGACACCACTACCTCTGCAAGCGGTGGAGAGGTTGGATGGCTTACAAGGCATCAGGTAGAGTCGGCACTTGGTAGTGGAATTTTCAGCGCAACTCCGGGCTCAGTTATTGGTCCTATTCAAACAAATTACAGTTGGGAGATTGTAAAGGTTGAAGCCAAAAAATTGTACGATAATTTTGACTCTGTCGTTCAGGCAACGAGTATCTACAACACGCTTGTAAATGACGTCAAACAGCAAAAATTCAACGAATGGCTTGCAAATTACAAAAATCAGAACAAATTTTCATACCAACTTGAAGGACAGGTATTACCTTATTTTAAGGAATATTACTCTATACCAGCAACAGATACATCGAAACTTGAACAGTTCATTCAAAATATGAAATCTTACATATACCCTTCAAATCAAGCAACTGTCAATACATCTGTCGATGCAAGGCTTCTTGCCCTCTTTGTCACAGCACTTGAACAGTACAAATCGGATTTAAACAAGCAGTATGCTCCTGTCTTAAGTTATCATGCCAATAAAGGAAGTTTCCCGGCAACATACGTTGGCGTTCCCGTTGACGTTCTCCAAAAGCAGCTCAATGAAGTCCAGAATAGCCTTAACACGGCAACAGGGACAAAATTCACGAAGCTGTTCAACGAACAGACAGATCTCCAGACAGCCATAAATTTCAACAAGGCAGTTCAAGCACTTAACAAAGAAGGATACACCACAGATGAGCAGATAAATGCCCAGTACGACAAGTACACAAACCTTATTTCTCAAATAAACGATCAACTCAAACAGGTACTTACCGCGATATATCAACTTGTTCCGTATTCAACTGTGGCTGTTTCGAAACTTTACAGCCTCGATCCTTCAAACCAGAAGGTTGCCTTAAGTTATTTTGAGAACCAATATAACCTGCTAAAGCCTATAATTTCCAATCCTCAGACCTATCAAATGTACGCATCACAGATAAACCCGATGTTCTCATACGTCGTCTCAGGGCTTCAGAGTCTATCCTATACGGCACAATCGACATCCATAAAGCAGGGGGCTCTCATCACTTTGATAAGCATTGCGCAAGATCTTAACAGTCCGCAACAGGAACTGACCTATCTAAAACAGTTAAAGGCCATCAATCCAAATTATCAGGGAATCGATCAGGTCATTGCACAGGTTGAAAGCATGATAACACCAAAATCAACCTATACAAAAGCTGCGACCGTCTCTACGGCTTCTCCGGTTGCGACGAACTTGATTCCTTCTCCTCAGGCAACTCAATTCAAATGATTTGATTAGATATAAATAATAAAGCACGCAGCCGCGTGCTTTATTATTTTTCACATGTTTTAAGAAAATCAAGAAAGATGGGATGGGGACTTGATATTTTTGATCTGTATTCCGGATGAAACTGGACTCCTATGAAGAATTTTTTGTCCTGCAATTCTACAGCCTCGGCGAATTTGGATGTTGCGGAGATAAACAATTTGGCGGACGGATCAGAAGAAGAAGTTTTGAAAATGCCTTTGAACTCTTCCAAATTCACCTCGTAGCGGTGTCTGTGCCTTTCTCTTATAATTTCTTTTCCATAGATCTTGTAAAGTTTGCTACCCGAGGAGATCCTTATCTCATCCGATCCAAGCCTCATTGTTCCGCCTAAATTCATCTTGCGTTTTTGCTCTTCCATAAGATCGATAACCGGATAGGGTGTCTGGGGATCAAACTCCGTTGAATTCGCTCCGCCAAGTCCGGAGACATTTCTTGCGTACTCTATTGTCATAAGTTGCATTCCAAGACAAAGTCCAAGTAGAGGGACATCATTTTCTCTTGCATATCTTATTGCGTTTATCATTCCCTCTATTCCTCTTTTTCCGAATCCTCCCGGTATTATAATTCCATTATACCCTTCGAGTTTGTTTTTGACGATCCTTTGATCTACATTTTCAAGAGATTCCGCGTCTACCAATTCTGGTTTTTTGTATCCACAGAGGAAAACACTTTCAAGAACTGATTTGTAAGCGTCATCTGTTGCGAGATACTTTCCAACCATCGCTATCTTGACATCTTTTATAGAGTCCGGATAATGCCATTCAAATGATTTCGAGGGAACGATATTCAACTTGCGCATTATCATTCCATCCATGCCTTCGTCATGTATCTTTTGCGGGATCGAGTATATGTTTGAAACATCTTCAAGGCCAAAGACAGAATCAACTTTGACTCCTCCGAATAACGCAACTTTTTGAATCGTTGATTCCGGCAATTTTTCCTCGCTTCTTAGAACTATAAGATCTGGAACTATCCCAGTTCTTCTCAAAAGTTGAAGCGAATTTTGCGTTGGTTTCGTTTTAAATTCATTTGTTATCTTAAGGTAAGGAATGTACGTCACATGAATAAAAAGAAAGTTTTCTCTGCCGACATCCATTGAAAATTCTCTTACGGCCTCGAGAAAGATCTCAGATTCTATATCCCCAACGGTACCGCCGATTTCTATGAGAATAACATCTCCCTTTAGCCTTGCAAGACGTGCCTTTATCTCGTTCGAAACATGTGGTATCATCTGAACTGTAGCACCGAGATAATCTCCGGCCCTTTCTTTTTGAATAACGCTCGAATATATCTGGCCGGCCGTGATATTGTTGAATTTAGTCATATCCCTGTTTAGAAATCTTTCATAATGTCCAAGATCGAGATCTGCCTCATATCCATCCTCTGTCACAAACACCTCACCATGCTGGTTGGGATTCATCGTACCCGCATCGACATTTAAGTATGGATCTATTTTAAGCACCTCAACGTTAAGCCCGTAAGATTGAAGGGCAGCCCCGATTGATGCTGCCGTTATCCCCTTTCCTATTCCGCTTATGACTCCGCCAGTTATTGCTATATACTTCATGATCATTCACCCATTATACTTTCTATGTTTTCGAGAACTTCCATTAAATTTTTAAATACGTAATCGGGCTTTGAATCTATCTTTGGGTTGGATTGGACTCCTTCTATATATATAGACTTTATTCCGCATCCTTTTGCGCCGAGAATATCCGTCTCGTAGGTATCACCTATCATCGCAATCTCTTCGGCCTTCATATTCATGATCTCGAGAGCGATTTCGAATATGTGCCTGAACGGTTTTCCAAAATAAAGAGGCGTAACGCCGGTTGCGTAAACGATGGGAGCGGCAAGTGATCCAGAATCCGGATAAAATCCATCTTCCTTTGGCAAAAGTCTGTCCGGATTTGCAACCCATAAAGGTTTGCCGTTAAGGACCCATCTGATAGCCTTTGTCAATTTTTGAAAATCGTATCTTTCATCGTAACCGACTATGACAACATCTGGCTCATCGGTCACGTAACATCCGGCATCAAAAAGTTCATCTATGAGTCCTTGCCGACCTATAACAAAGGCTTTATGATATTCCTTTTTTTTGACCTCGATAGCCACCTCGTATGGAGTGCTTATAACCATCTCCATCGGGACCTCTATCCCCATTCTTTTCAATTTTTGAGAATAATACTTTCTGTGAAAGCTCGAATGATTTGTGACAACGCAGTGGGGTATATTTTCTTTTTTCAAATATTGAAAAAACTCTTTCGATCCTTCTCTAACGGTATCACCTTTGTATACAACGCCATCAAGATCGATCATAAAACCCTTTACCATGATAACCTCCCGCCAAAAAGTCATATTTCCGCATTATTTTACCACTAAAAGACCTTTTTCGGTTAAAATATGTTTGAGTGTAAAAAAGAGATGTGATCATATGATAACAACGATTCAGATGGAACTGTCCAAAATTTCAAAGATAAAAATAGGTCCTTCTGCCAGCGTCTATATGGCAGAAAATGCTTTTGAATATATGAAAAATCCACTTTTAGTAGCGGACAAAATTGTTCTCGGGAACTGTTCAAAAGTCCTAATAGGAGACAATGTCAAAGATGTGATAATAAACGTTGATCAAAATCCCGTTATAGAACATCGCGGCGAGATTTTGCACGTCAGTAGCGGTCTTACAGTGGATTACCTTATGGAGTATCTTTTGAAAAACGAAATCGGAGGGCCACAGTACCTCGCCGGAATTCCTGCAACGATTGGAGGCCTTATCTGGATGAATGGCGGGGCCTTTGGCCATCATATATGGGAAGACATTCTTTACATAAGGGCCATAGATCTCAACGGCAAGATATTCTTTCTAAATCACGATGACGTCAAATTTTCTTACAGATTCAGCGATCTTAAATCTTTCAATGTGAAATTCATAGTCGATGCTTTTCTAAGGATTCACAAAATACCGTATTTTGAACTTGCAAAAGAAATTTCAGAAAAGATAGAGTACAGAAAGATCCACCATCCAGTTGACTATCCTTCGCTGGGAAGCACTTTCAAGAATTCCTCCAATATGCTCGCGTGGAAAGTAATACAGGAGATCGGTCTTGTGAATTACAGGGTAGGAGATGCCAAATTTTCTGAAAAGCACCCGAACTTTATAGTGAACCTTGGAAATGCAACTTTCGCCGATGTAAAAACTCTTGTCGAATTTGCAATGGAAAGATCTCTTGAAAAATTGAATGTAAAAATATCCCCCGAAATAATTTTTGTCGATTAGAAATTTTACATCTCTGAATGGAGGATATACCATGCTAAGAAGCGGAGATATCGTTTTGTTTCAAGGTGACAGCATAACGGATTACATGAGAAAAAGAGAGGATCCAGATGACCTCGGAAACGGTTATCCATTTTTTGTGTCTGCTCTGTGGAACATAGAGCATCCTGATGTGAATGTCAAATTTTTGAACAGAGGCGTAAGTGGAAACAGGGTTAGAGATTTGAAAAGCAGATGGATCAAAGATTGTATTGAACTTAAGCCTACCGTGGTCTCAATTTTGATAGGCATAAATGACACGTGGAGAAGATTTGACAGTAATGATCCAACGTCTGTTGAAGATTTTGAAAGGGATTACAGGTTCATCCTTGACAAGGTTAAGGAGATCGGATCTAAAATCGTAATTGTTGAACCATATTTAGTTGAGTCGGTTAAAAGCGAAAGAACTCCCAACAAAGAAGCGTGGAGGATTGATCTCGATCCCAAAATTCACGTTGTAAGGAAACTCGCGCTTGAATACAAAGCCATCTTTATTCCGCTTGACGGAATAATGGCCGGATATTGTTCTTCAAAAGATCCGTTATTTTGGTCATACGATGGTGTCCATCCAACCGTTAACGGAAGCGTTTTGATCGCAAAGAAATGGATTGAATACGTCGAACG
>PNIW01000086.1 GCA_002878315.1 Mesoaciditoga sp.
CCTTAAAAGTCTATTTCCAATTCTTATGAAATTCAATAGGATTAAGAATGGCCTGAGCTTCAGGAGTATTCATATTCTTCTGAGTAACTATAAAGGCACCCGTGTCAACATTCTTAGGAAGTCCCACACCTTCAACTGCAGAAACGGCGTAGAATACACTCCAATATCCCATTACCCATGGTTGCTGAATCTGCAGAGCTTGCAAAATGCCACTTTTGAGCCCATCTATTTCTGTAGGATCATTATCAAAAACAACGGCAACCAATTTACCAGCCATACCAGATAACTGCAGTGCTCTTGCCAATCCATCACCGGTAACATTATTGTCTGCAAATACTCCAATAAGATTGGGATTCGCCGTGAATATATTTTCCCAGTTAGTAGTTGCGGTATCAATAGCGTTGTTGGCATACTGGTGAGCAACTATTTTTAAACCAGGACCATATTCCTTTAGCCCTTCTAAGAATCCTTGATCTCTTTGAGAAAGTGAACCGACTCCAGCCATTGATGTCATATACGCAATGTCACCCTCAGCTTTTCCAAATTTCTCTTTTATGAGTTCAACAAACTCTTTTGCCAAGGCTTTTCCAGCTTCAATGTTATTTGTTGAAAGGAAACTAACGTAATCTTGTGTATTTGCAGCCGAATCTATTAATATAACTTTGATTCCCTGACTCATAGCCTGCTCTATACCTGGTACCAATGCATCAGCAACGGTTGGAGCTATTACTATGGCATCAGGGTGGACGGCTATCGCATCATTTAATATAGAAACCTGTTTTGCAACATCTGACTCTGCTAATGGCTCTTGGAATTTTATCTTAACTCCTAAGTCCCCTGCCGCAAGTTGTGCACCATTTATAACTATTTGCCAATAAAAAGAGTTGCTCGCTTTAACAATATAAAAAATAGAAATGTCTTTGACCGGTTTCGTTTCAGCAAAAGACGATACGCCTAAAAGCAACAATCCACCTATTAGAAAGGTTAACAACAAAATCTTCCACTTCTTCATACTTACACACCTCCTACAATTTTGACCCTTGAGGGTCAGATATTTATTTGTAAACCTTATATTCAATCCCCGCTATTTTGCAAAAGTCCACAAGTTCATTTATCCAATCGCCGTAAACGCCATGGGTATGATTTGAATCATACGTCGAGAGAAATTCATCCGCGCCGACTTCTAATCTCGCAAAGGCATGTGGCCATTCGATCTGGGTTGCCTTTGCCTTTTCTTCGTTCTTCTTTTCTCCAAAGTCCAAAAATTCAGCAGGTAAAATCGCCATCCAGTATTTTCCGTTCTTTCGAGTCAATCGTGCAAGCGTGACATGACCGGGCGCTGCGATGTGTCTTACAGAAGCACCTCCTGCCGGAAAGTAAAAGCCTTCGGGATAGAGTTCTACTTTCTTGAGATTTTCTTCGGGATTAAATGATTTTGAGGCAAAATACGTCGCATGCTCGCCTGAATTGCAAAGATCAAAAAAATTGTCTTTCTCATCGTAATGTCGAACGTCCGCAAACAAAACCGGCGTTTTTGCAATCAATTTAAATATTTGCATGGTCAATGCGCCGTCCGAATCTGCCTCCGTTGCAAAAACAAATGGCTCATGTGCGCCCTCCCAGTCATAAGGATCATTCATGAAGGCTTCCGCAACGTCCATAGTTGCAAAGTTGTCCGTCAATTCAGGCTGGGCCTTTATTCCCGCAAAATCTAATTCGTAATCTTTTATTATCTTTTGGATTGCATGATAACTTTTGATCTGCAATTTTAACTTCTCAGGAGTCAATTGCTTTCCGTCATAGTGGATTTTTTTCACGTGAGATTCAAGCCATTTAAGGCCAGATTGTGCACGAGATTCAGGCACTTCGGCCGATAATCTTACAACATCATACTGATCGATGTGCTCGATATCTATTCCAAATATGGAATTCCACAGATCGACATTCGGAACGGCCGTGTACATTCCCATAGGCCGTCCACCAATTATTCCGTACCTCTGACCTCTTAAAGAGTTAAACGCGTAAGCCGCACGAATAAAAGAAAGTACCTGCTTTAAGACCTTTTGATCTTTGATATCACCCCAAACTCTTTTGTGAATGACTCCCGTTTGATCCAAAGCACCGGCCGCGGCAAGCATGCCAACCATTCCGGGATATTGAGGGTTGACATTTCCAAAAAGCAAAAATGGCCCGGGCGCAAATTTGGACGCAATAACTGAAAAATGAGGGAAAGCCCAAACGGCATAATTGAAGATTGTCAGATGTACTCCTTCGTTTTTCATTCTTAATCCTTCAGATCTGGCTATGGATGGTTTTGAGACGATCTCTTTTGCCTCGATAACTTCGATTTCATTCGTTGATTGGAGCAATTTCGCAAGTTCACTTTGAAAGCGTTTGTTTATTTCAAGGAGATCTGAGTTAACTTTGGGCCTACCATCTGAAAAGGTTATAATTCCAACTTTTATCTTCTCCATGACAGCCTCCATTTACGAAATTATTTGGAAAACGATTAACTAAATAATAACTGACATTTAAAATAATGTCAAAGCCATTTTTTGATGATTATTTATATTTATAGTTGATTTTAGATGTTTATAGATGATTACATAAAAATTTCAAACGATATCTTTAACTTAAACGCAAAAACTATCGTTTGATATTTGATATATTGAATCCAAATTCGGTGTTATTTGTATCAATCTGGATACCATTGGAATTAACCACATAGTTAAGATTCAACTGGAAATGCGATCCTTAGAAATGATCGCGTTGTCATTAACATTTATCTTTCCTTTATTCACAAGATCGCATAGGGCTATTCTTATCTCAGGAGAAGATATATGGCCATCTTTGGATAAAAACAAATGCACCGGCAATGAAAATGAAATATTTTTGATTATCTCCTCCTCCGTTTTGTAAGAAGAAAGATAATCTATGATTTTTGATTCTATAAATCTTATCATTGAAGATTCCCCCTTTATCTGTTAATAATAGATAATATAATATCTACGTATCGTAGTATAACATTTTTAGTCTATAAAAACAAGAATAATTGACTTTAGAATCTATTTATTGTAGAATAAAACAGGGTGATAAAATGAATTCTGCCTTTTCTGCGCGACTAAAAGAACTTAGAACCCAGCATGGAATGAGTCAAAAAAATCTTGCGAATTTAATTGGGCTTAGCGATAAAACTATTTCCGCCTACGAAAGCGGAAGAAATGATCCTGACTTAGAAACGTTAAAAAAGATCGCCAAAATATTCGGAGTAAGCGTGGATTACATCTTAGGTGCATCGCCTGAAAGCGATTCAACGGCCGTCGAATACCCGCTTGAGACAATACCTATTTTTCTTGCAGATTCTCTTGAAAAGCCAGTTGAGTATCTTAAATTGCCGGCATGGGCCGGGTGCAATTATGGTATAGTTGTACCTGATGATTCTGCCGAACCAGCACTCTCTAAGGACGATATAGCACTTGTAAGGAAAGGACCTGCTTTGGAAGGCGATCTTATTGTGTGGCTTGAGGACGGAAGGGCGGGAATATATCGAATTTATTTTCAGGATGATCTGGTTATATTAAAGCCCGATAACGCAAAGTATAAACCTCTCATAATGAATCCAGAGACAATTGCCAGATCTTTGATCGGAGTTGTCGTGGGAAGGTGGCAGAAATTCAAATGATCTGAAAAATGGGAGGAAAATGATCATGCAAGTTAATTATAAAATGTGGAGGGTGGATCTTGGAAAAAAGATATTTTGGTTGAAAAATTTTTCTCAAAATTCTTCCGGACATTTTGAATTGTGGAATCTCCAGGAAAGAGAAAATAAAGAGGTTAAAGATAAAAAGGAGAAAGAAAATGATAGAATTTAAAAAGATATCCGATACGCCTTTAAGCAAAATTGTAAGTCTTGTAAATGAAGTCTTTTCCGACTATGTCATTCCGGTAAAATGGGATGTACTTTCCTTTCAACTCGATATGAGGGAAAACTCTATCTCCTTGGAAGATTCTTTTTTGATGATCGTAGATGACGAAATAGTCGGATTTTCTATAAATGCAATAAGAGTACCGCGTGGAAGGATAGACGCTTTTGGAGTAAGAAAATACTTCAGAGAAAGAGGCGTTGGAGGCGCTTTGCTACTTTATTCTCTTGATCAATTGAAATGGAAGGGTGTCAAAGAAGTGATCTTAGAGGTAGCCGCCGGAGACAGGGCAGCAAAGTTTTACGACAAGTACGGCTTTGTAGTCAGAAGAACATTGAGATCCTTTTACACGGATAAGATAATGAGCGCTCCCATTTACAAATTTGAAAAGGCAACTATAGGTGAGATTTACGATGAAGCGATCGAAAACGAAAAGAACTGGCGCCGGCCAAACTGGCAGAGAGAGGCGATGACTTTGAAACTCTCGGATGACAGGTACAATCACGATTTTGTAATTGAAAATGGCGAGAGAAAAGGATACGTTGTGTGGGGAGTCAATGAAAATGGAGCGTTCATAATAGACGCGTCCCCAAGAAATAAAAATGAATTTAATCAATTTTTTGTGAATTTGCTTGCTTCAATCCAGGAAAAAGCAAGGGTTTCGAACATGTTGCTCATGAATGTACCGGAAGATGATCCACTCCACGACGCCGCCATGTTCGCAGAGATGAGACCTTTTATTTTACAATGGGAAATGTCAAAAATTTGAATAAGGAGAATTCTTATGCCAATTTCTTTCAATCAAGATTCTCTCTCTTTCGATCTTTTCGCAAAGGACCTTCAGTATACTCTCTATATAGATGAAAACAGAAGGTTATGCCACGCCTATTTCGGCAAACGCATTAAAAATTTGAATGTTCGCCATATTTCCGATCTCTACAAAAGGGCTTACGGCCCAAATCTATCCTTAGACATCATTCCACAGGAATACCCTTCTTACGGAACGACGGATTTTAGAAGCCCCGCTTATCAGGTACAATTTAAAGATGGATCTACCGTCTCGGATCTAAGATATGTCTCACATAGAATATATTCTGGAAAGCCTAAATTAGAAGGTCTCCCTTCGACTTATGTTGATGAAGAAGACGAGGCTGAAACTTTGGAAATCCATCTAAAAGACGAAATTGGAAAATTTGAGGTTATTTTATTTTACTCTGTTTTTGAAGATTATCAAGCGATCACAAGAAGCGTTAAATTCGTCAATTTTGGTGAAGACATTAAAATCTTAAGAGTTTTGAGTGCAAGTGTTGATTTTGAAGACGATGCTTTTGACATGATCCAGTTGTCTGGCGCATGGGCAAGAGAAAGGCACGTTGTAAAAAGAGAAATAAAGCCCGGAATTCAGTCAATAGAGAGTAGAAGAGGCGCAAGCAGCCACCAGCAAAATCCATTTTTAGCCCTTGCAAGGAAAGATACAGACGAATGGAAAGGCGAAGTTTACGGATTTAGTCTTGTCTACAGCGGAAATTTCATCGGAGAGGTTGAAGTTAACCAGTACAAAGATACAAGAGTTTTGATGGGAATAAACCCGTTTGATTTCTCATGGCTTTTGAAAACTGGTGAAACATTCCAAACTCCCGAGTGCGTAATGGTTTATTCGGATAAAGGATTTAACGGTATGTCGGAAATTTACCATAAACTTTACATGAATAGACTTGCTCGTGGCAGGCACAAACTTGCGCAGAGGCCCATTCTCGTTAACAACTGGGAGGCAACATACTTTGATTTCAACGAAGAAAAACTTTTAAAGATCGCAAAAGAAGCCAAATTTTTGGGGATAGAGTTATTTGTTTTAGACGATGGATGGTTCGGAAGAAGGAATTCGGACAATTCCTCTTTAGGAGACTGGTATGTAAATAAAGAAAAGTTGCCCGGGGGGCTTGACGGCCTGGCAAGGAAGATAAATGATCTTGGCCTTAAGTTCGGCCTCTGGATAGAACCGGAAATGATCTCTCCAGACAGTGATCTCTACCGTGCCCATCCCGATTGGTGCCTTCATGTTGATCAAAGAGAGAGACATCTCAGCAGAAATCAACTTGTTCTCGATCTTTCGAGAAAGGATGTAAGAGAGTACATAGTTGAAACGATTTCAAATCTACTGAAAAGTGCAAATATAAGTTATGTAAAATGGGACATGAATAGGAATATGACCGAGATAGGTTCCGCAATACTCCCTGCCGAAAGGCAAAGAGAGGTATCACACAGGTACATACTCGGTCTATACGAAATCCTCGAAAGAATAACTTCTCAATTTCCGGATATCCTTTTTGAAAGTTGTGCCGGAGGCGGAGGAAGGTTCGATCCCGGGATGTTTTATTATATGCCCCAGGCATGGACAAGCGACGATACAGACGCAATTGAAAGGTTGAAGATCCAGTACGGCACAAGTTACGTATATCCTCCTGTTATGATGGGAAGCCACGTTTCAGCTGTCCCAAATCACCAGGTTGGAAGGATAACGTCCATCGACATAAGATCTCACGTTGCGATGAGCGCGAATATGGGATTCGAACTTGATCTTACAAAACTTTCAGAAGAGGAAAAGGATAAAATAAAAAAGTACATAAACGATTACAAGAAATTCAGAAATCTCATCCAGTTCGGGAATTTTTATAGATTATTCTTTGAAGAGAATGAAGTTGCATGGATTATAACAGACGAAACACGTGACGAATTCCTGGTTTATTACTTTAAGGTACTCGGCGAGCCCAACGTAAAGCAAAGAAGGCTAAGAATAAAAGGCATTTCAACTCAAAAAAGATATAAACTTGATGGCACATCAGAAACTTATGGCGGAGATGAACTCGAATTCGCGGGCTTTTTGTTGCCAGAACTAAAGGGAGATTTTCAAAGCGTATTTTTGCATTTTGTAAGCGTGTGAGAAGGCAAGACCTTCTCACAGATGCTTTTCAAAAAATTTGACGGTCTCTTTTATAACGCGTTCTGACCATTCGTAAGAGGAAAAGACATGATCTGATCCCTCTATCTCGATAAGATTTCCTTTTTTGAATTCCTTCACGAGTTCTTTGCTGTGATCAAATGGCACTGCCTGATCGGCCGTTCCGTGAATTATAAGGGCAGGTTTTCTGTATTTTTTTGCCTCCGAAAAAGCATCAAATGAAAGCACTTCTTTTGCGAATTCTTTCGAAACCATTATGCCGCCGACATCGAATAAGTTCAGATCTGGAGGAAGCGAGGGTATACCTTTGGAAAAGACTTCTTTGTTTTTCGCGGCCGGTGCCCACAAGCATAAGGCGTCTGGATCGATCTGGCTTAAGGTGAGCAACGCTATGGTTCCTCCCATCGAAAGTCCCAAAACCCCGATGGAGTTATTGAAGTTCCGCTTTGTGTACTCGGCAACTTTTAAGGCATCGGATATTTCCGTCGAGAGAGTCATCTTCTCAAATGGAAGATCGCTGTTTCCAGAACCTCTAAAATCAAATCTCACAGAAGATATTCCAGCCTTTTCAAGCGCTTTAGAAAGCCTAGCAAAGATAAAATGAGCTTCGATGTGGTTTCCGGTAAAACCGTGAAACATAATGACAACAGGCGTATCCTTCCCGGCGCTGTTTACAACGGTAAAAATCCTTCCCTTGTTTTTCAAGTTTACAGTTCTCATAAATGCCTCCTTAACCATTCTTCTGTTTTTTCGATAGCCCTTCCGACGACTTCATCCATGTTGTAATATCTGTATTCTGCAAGTCTTCCGATGAACAAAAATTCGCCGGTATTTTCAAGTTTTTCCGCTTCATTAACGTAAAGGGCTCTTCTTTGCATATTTTTTTCGTCCATAACGATGTAATATGGTTCTCCCTTATCGAGAGGATATTCATAACAAACAGTTGTTAAATCTGACCTCTGTCCCGTCATGTATTTGAACTCGGTTATCCTCGTCCAGTCATAATCATTGGGATAATTGATAACACCCGCGCTTTGAAAGAACTCCTTTTGGTACGTTTTAAATTCAAGTCTTAACGATCTGTACTCAAGTTCGCCGTACATTCTGTCAAAAAAATCGTCGAGACGGCCCGTGTAAAAAGTTGAAACAGGCTTAAGTTCGGACCTCAATTCAAAATAATCGCAATTGGTTATAACGGATATTTTTGGATGATCCAACATTCTCTCGATCATCTTCGTGTATCCGTAAAGTGGCAATCCCTGATACTGATCTGAGAAATATCTTCCATCTCTGTTAAATCTAACGGGAATTCTTTTTGCGACCTCTGCAGAGAGTTTAGAAGGTTCCATATTCCATTGTTTTCTCGTGTAATTCATGTAAAATTTCTCGTAAAGCCTTCTTCCGATTTGAGAAACAACGGCATCCTCAAAATTCAAGGGAGGATTTGAAAAAGTCGAATTCGCAACTTCTTTTTTCAGGAATCCTTCAACCATCTCACTCTCAAGTTCTATTCCAAAAATCTGTGCAATGGTATCGCGGTTTATCGGAAATGGAACGTACATACCATCAACATAACTTAGAACTCTATGCTGGTAATAGTGCCACTGTGTAAAACGGCTTAAAAAGTCAAAAAGATCCTTGCTTTTCGTGTGAAAGATATGAGGGCCATAGGTGTGAACCAAGATCCCATCTTCATTTACCTCATCATGACTGTGGCCACCGACATATCCTAATTTCTCGACGATAAATACCCTGTAATTTGCCTCGGCGAGGATCCTTGCCGCTGTGGCCCCACCAAGGCCCGCTCCGACTACAAGCACGTATTTCATCAAAAACCTCCTCTTCCTCCACCGCCAAATCCTCCACCCACATTGCCTCCAAATCCTCCGCCCCCGAAATTGCCACCGATATTTCCTCCAACCTGCTGGGCGCTTCCAAAGACTGCCGCCTGAGGAAGGAATATCAGTGAATCATACCATACCATAGCGGTGAAGGCAGGGAAAAAAGGATCCGTTTCTATATCAGGTGGATTTACCTCCTTTATGGCCCTTATGACATGTTTTGCAACTCCGAGAGCCGTTCCGTAAATGAGATACTCTTTCCACACAAGAAGGGATTCGGGCGGCTTTTCTTTTATCAAAGAGTAATCCGTAAGATACCTTTCAAATTTTTTCCATCTTAGATAATAGGTTCTGCCTTCTTTCGTCCATCTTCCGAAGATATCTTTCGGCAGGACAAAGATTATCCACGCACTTACCCAGTCTGCGAATGTAATCCACGTCATAAAGAAGAGTATCTCAGGATATGCCCTTCCTTCATATATATTAACAAAAACTAAGATCAAAGGCAGTAATATCAGCGCGAAAAAAGTTACCACTTTGGTTATCGTGTTTCCATAGGTGATCAAATAATTTCTTGTCTCGGCTTCAGTCGAGACTTTGAACTTCCAGTTCGTGAATGCCGAATTGAATTTCTGGGCCCTCTTAAAATCAGATCTCAAAGATTCTCCGAGAGTTTTAGGATCGAATATTCCATCTATAGAGAAAGGCTTTATAACGTCGTTAAACAAAACCTTCTCACTTTCACTCAAAGGCTTATTTCCGTTAAGCACTTTAAAGGCGCCGTTTTCTCCGAACTGAAGATATCCTTTGTCGACCAGATTGAGAACTGCCGCAGCAAAGCCATCTGAATCCGGCTCAGATATGAGTCTTTTGACGACGGAATTGACGAGTTCTGGAGGATCGTTGTATGGAATTTCTCTTTCGTATTCTGCGACTTCAACATTCGGTTCTGTCCCAAAAAGTTTCTTGAAGACAAAAGGTATTACAGGGATTAAAACTACCAAAATGATTATCCATATCCACCATTCTAAAACTCCGGAAGAATATCCATTTTCTATGTTTTCAACATCTTTAAGGTTCATTGAGAATGGAGAAGCGTATTTAGGATGGAGCATTGGAAAAACGACTCTCGCTTCGGCATAAGTGTTAGGCGGTATGTTGTGGTAGGTTACCGTGAAAGAATTTTTTCCATCAAATACTATTTGATGCGATACATCCAAAGGATGGGCGAATACCTTTCTGACATCAAAAGTGGAGGGGAAAGTGTAATGGACCGTAAGAAGTGGAACCCATGAAGGCGTTCCTTTGCCCCAAAACTTGTAAAAGAATTGAGAGAAATCCTGACCCGTTTGAAATCCTCCCTTTATATCGTATGAAAGGTTCATAACAACCCTGTCGCCGCCAGGTTGCGGGATTGTGTAACCGTTATTAAGATAGACAAGCAAATCGAAACCGCTTGAATCGACATTTCCTTCCGTTTTGTAAATCTTCGCTCCTTCGACTGAAAGTTTAAAATTGCTCATGGAAATGCCGGACGGAAATTGAGTATAAGGTGCCAGCCCATGGTAGGGCTTTACAAAAGTGTAGTAATCGCTCTCGGAAATGTGCGCAAGACCGGAAGGATCGACGTTAACATTTACAATGACCTTATTAACCCTTAAATTTGAAGACCATACGGCGAAATAATCGTTAACGTAAAATACGGCCAAAAGCCCTACCACAGCCGCAATTATCACAACGATAATTTTAAACAGAATGGCACCTTTTCTCAAAATTCATCCTCCATTCTATTTCGCGTATTCAACGCTTCTTTTTTCTCTTATGACAACAACCTTTATTTGACCCGGATATTCAAGCGCGGCTTCTATTTCTTTTGCTATATCGTAAGCCATTTTATCGGCAAGTTGGTCGTCTATTTTGTCCGGTTCAACTATTATCCTTATTTCGCGTCCCGCTTGAATAGCGTAGGCCTTTGTGACATTCTTGTGAGACGTCGCTATATCTTCAAGCTTTTGAAGTCTCTTTATGTATATCTCTATACTTTCTCTTCTCGCACCCGGTCTTGATGCACTTATCGAATCCGCCGCCGCAACGAGAACAGCCTCCGGTGTCTGGAATGGCACCTCTTCATGATGAGCCTGAATCATATTTACAACGCTTTCTTTTTCTCTATATCTTCTCGCGAGTTCTCCACCTATCATCGCATGCGTGCCTTGAACCTCATGATCGACGGCCTTTCCTATGTCGTGCAAGAGAGCGCCTCTTTTAACCTTTTCAACATCAAGACCTATCTCTTCGGCCATCATGGCAGCGATCTGGGCAACTTCTATTGAATGATACAAAACATTCTGACCAAAACTCGTTCTGAATTTCAAACGTCCGAGTAATTTTATCAGTTCTGGATGCATGTTGGATATTCCAACTGTCAGTATGGCTTTCTGACCTTCATCGTGTATTATCTTCTCTATCTCTTTTTTCGACTTATCGTAAAATTCTTCTATCATCGCCGGATGAATTCTTCCATCCTCTATTAACTTCTCGAGAGTCATCTTCGCTATTTCACGTCTAAGCGGATCAAAGCACGAAAGAACAACACTCTCTGGAGTATCATCAATTATTATGTCAACTCCGGTAAGATTTTCAAATGCCCTTATGTTTCGACCTTCTCTTCCTATTATTCTTCCCTTCATATCATCATTGGGTAATTCAACTGAAGAGACCGTTATATCTCCCACGTAATTGCTCGCATATCTTTGAACGGCCGTACTTATAACCCATTTAGCCTCATTTTCCGCTTCTTCGGCATATTTTTCCTTTATCTCTGAGTACATCTTTGCGAGGCTTTTTTCCATCTCCTCCCGCGCCATTTCCATGACAAGTTGCCTTGCCTGTTCCTGGGTAAGAGAGGCTACTTCGTGCAATTTTTCTTCCTCTTCCTTCACGAGTTGAGATATTCTTTCCTTTTCTTTTTCAAGATTTACCCTGATCTCTTCAAGTTTTTCTTCCTTTTTCGAGATAGACTCTTCTCTTTTTGCTATCGCCTCTTCACGTTTTACAAGTCTTTCCTCGACTGATTTAAGATCATCCTGTTGCTTCTTTACATCTTTTGCGAAATTTTCGCGCGCTATGGATATTTCCTGCTTTGCCTCTATGATCATTTCTTTCTTTATCTTCTGTGCCTCATCCTGGGCATTTTTGATTATACTTTCTGCATCCTGCTTTGCAATCTTTTGATCTTTGAGAATTTTAGATTTTCCAAAGTAATATCCAATTATAACTGCCAAAACAACGCTCGGCACTAAAATTATTATCAAAATAAAATTGTCCATCATCACACCTCCATTTCTTTGGAGATCTCACGCAATGTCTTTTTCACCGTGTAAGGATCGAATCCCCTTTTGATCAACTTTTCAAAGATCTTATCTTCACTATCGGCTTTGTGCGCTTTTTTAAAGCGCTTGAATATTTCTTTGAAATCCGAGTCCGAGATTTCTTTTAAAACGTTTGCGATGATCTCCTCTTTTACACCAAAATTCTTCAACTCGTATTCTATGTATCTTGGGCCCTTAAACTTCAATTCGATCTGATCTAAAGCAAAAAGTCTTGCGAATTTCAAATCGTCTAAGAAACCATTTTTCTTGAGTTCATCTATTAACTGATCTAAAATGTCCTGAGGATAACCTTTTTCTTTAAGTCTTGTGTAAAGTTCATATTCAGAACGCGCCCTTATCTTTATAAGTCTAAAGGCGTCCTTCCTTGCATTATCAAGATTCTTTTGATTCTCCATCTTTCTTTTCTTTCAAAAGCCCGTGCGCTTCTCTTATCCTTTTCTCTATCTCGTCAGCGATATTCTTGTTCTCTGTCAGGTACTGAACAACGTTGTTTTTACCCTGCCCGATGCTCAACTCTTTCCCATCGATTGTAGTGTAACTAAACCATGATCCTTTTTTGGATATTATCCCTTCGCTAACGCCGAGATCAACGAGTTCATTCTCTCTGACTATTCCTTTTCCATATATTATGTCAAAATGTGCCTCTTTGAATGGCGGGGCAACTTTATTCTTGACAACCTTGACACGGGTTTCGTTGCCTATTATCCTGTCTCCTTCCTTTATAGGTTCTCCGCGCCTTATGTCCAATCTTATCGTTGCGTAAAATTTGAGCGCATTTCCTCCAGACGTAGTTTCTGGATTCCCAAACATTATGCCTATCTTCATCCTTATCTGATTCGTGAATATCACGATCGATCTTGACTTGCTGACATTCGAAGTCAATTTTCTTAAAGCCTGAGACATCAAACGGGCCTGAAGACCTATTTGAGAATCTCCCATCGCGCCTTCTACCTCGGCACGTGGCGTTAGAGCGGCAACTGAATCCACAACAACCATGTCAACAGCGTTGGATCTAACAAGCGTATCAACGATCTCGAGGGCCTGTTCGCCGCTATCCGGCTGCGAAATGACAAGCTTGCTCACATCCACGCCAAGATTCTGGGCATAAGCGGGATCGAGCGCATGTTCAACATCTATAAAAGCAACTATGCCGCCGAGCTTTTGAGCCTGAGCGAGTGCGTGCAATGTGAGTGTCGTCTTTCCGCTCGATTCGGGCCCGTAAATCTCTATAACCCTTCCGCGTGGATACCCACCAACTCCAAGGGCTATATCGAGAGAAAGAGATCCGGATGGAATTGTCTCTATGTTTTTAACAATTTCTTCCTGCCCGAGGATCATTATAGAACCTTTTCCAAAATCCCTTTCTATTTGTTTTATAGCGCTTTCAAGAGCCTTTTCCTTTCCACTTAAATCTTCACTCATCTTTTAACCTCCAAATTCACTTTTGTGAATTGAATTGTATATCGAGCCTTTAGGCGTCAAAGTTGAAGAAAACAACTCGATATCCTTGCATTCAACCTTTAACGGATCGTACTCGATTTTAGAAATCGTTTCGTTCCAGTCCTTTGGAATGCCTTTCAACCTTCCAATCGTAAGATGCGGTGTAAATTCTGCTCCGAATGAAAACCCTATCTTCTTTAACCTTTCATTCAAAGAAGAATAAAGTTCAGATACCTCCTCGCCAATCCCTCTCATCCATAGAACGCGCGGAAGTCCCTTTGGAGGGAAAACGCCAACGCCATTGAATTCGAGAGAAAATGGTTTGAAATCCTTAGAAACATCGTCCATAATCCCCTCTATCTTTTTTATCTTCTTTTCATCTATGTCTCCGAAAAAGAAAAGAGTCAGATGGACATTTTCTTTTCTTGGCCATGTACCAAAAAATTCATTGTCCATGAGAAATTTCTGAATTTTGACCATTTCATTTTCAACTTCATCGTTCGTTCTAATGGCCATGAAAGTTCTCAATCTTTTAATGCCTCCCAGTTCTTAACAAAATACTCAATACCAGAAATAACCGTCATGACAAGTGCTATCCACATCAAAACAACGTTCAAAGTCCATCCAAAAACAGGCGTTATTCTATAAAATAGGACAAAAATTATGAAGACCATCTGAAACGTTGTCTTGAACTTTCCCCACCAACTTGCCGATATGATCTTTCCCTTTGATGCCGCTATCATGCGCAATCCGCTGATCGCGGAATCTCTGGCGATAACAACAATCACAAACCAACTCTGGACGTAGCCAAGTTGAAGAAAGACAAGAAAGGCTGCGTCTACAAGAATTTTATCGGCCATCTGATCGAAAAACTTTCCAAGCGTTGTAACTTCATTCATCGACCTTGCGGCTCTTCCATCCAAAAAATCCGTTACAGAAGCGGCTATGAAAATTATAAAAGCCGCCAAAGATGTATCAGTCCTGGTAATCAGCGCAAAGACCATAAAAGGAATCACAAAGAAAATTCGAAGCAAAGTCAGCCTTGTCGCAATAGTTATTCTCATTGCAGATCTCCTTCCAGATCGTAAAATTCGAAGGATTTGACCTTCACATTCACAAAGCTCCCAATTTTAACAGGTTTCGAAGAGGAAATATAGACCAATCCATCTATTTCAGGTGCATCCATATAGGTCCGGCCGAAGTACATTCCATTTTCAAAACCTTCAACGAGAGTTTTAAAATTCATACCGACCAACTTCCTATTTCTTTCCAAACTTATCTCTTGCTGCCTTTCTAAAAGCCTGTTAAACCTTAATCTTGCAACGCTTTTTTTGACCTTTGGATTCAGAGTGTAAGATTCAGTGCCTTCTTCATCAGAATAAACAAAGGCGCCAACCCTATCGAACTTCATCTCATCGATGAATTGAAGTAATTCTTCAAAGTCAGCCTCCTCTTCCTGAGGGAATCCGACTATGAAGGCAGTTCTAAAAATGGCATCCGGCATTTTAGATCTTATAAAGGAGATCTTGCGCTTTACCGATTCGATGTCCGGGTTTCTTCTCATCAACTTCAAAATTTTGGCCGATGCATGTTGAAGGGGAATATCAAAGTAATGGAGTATCTTTTTGGAGTTCGCAACAGTCATGACAAGGTCCTCATTTACACCATCCGGATAAAGGTACAAAAGCCTTATCCAGAAATCACCTTCTATATCGTCTATTGCTTTTAGAAGGTCTATGAAATTTTTGCCCTTATAAGCATAACTTGTGGAATCTTGAGAGACAAGAATTATCTCTTTCTTTCCATTCCGGACAAGAAAGTTTATCTCTTCCAAAATGTCATCATATCCTCTGTTTTTTAGAGGACCTTTTATCGAAGGAATTGCGCAAAACGCGCATTTTCTATCGCAGCCGTCGCCTATCTTCACGTAAGCGTAAGGCTTTTCACCGATAATCCTTCCGAGAAATTCGTAAACAGGCTGAGGTGGACCATTAAAATCTTCAAGATCCTCAATGGCCTGCGCGATTCTTAGAGGCGGAACAACGCCGAGAATGGCATCGATCTCGCCTATTTCCTTTCTTATTTCTTTAAAATAACGCTGGGTCAGGCATCCATGAACTACTACTTTGATATCCTTTTGATTTTTGTAATTGACGAGGTCCAGTATCTCATCTACAGATTCCTTTTTTGCATCCGATACAAAAGCGCACGTATTTATTACTGCAACATCTGCATCTTCTAAATCTTTTACTATTTCATGGCCTTTATTTACAAGAATTGCCTCAAGTGATTCTGAATCGGCTTCATTTTTTGGACATCCCAAGACATCTATCCATATTTTCATAACCTTTTTAACGCTCTCTTTTTTTCCATATATATATCCCTTATCTTTTCGAGTTCTCCGATGTATTCCGGCGTTCTGTAATTGGGATAGGTCATTTCCCAGGGACGAAAGTGTCCATTCAAAAAGAGAAGCGTTATCTCGGCATAAATTCCATTTTTAAGGTAAATTCTACTTCCCCATGCCTTTGTCGAGGCGAGAACAAATTGACTGTGATGAATGTATCCTGCATCTATGTTAAAAGTTCTCCTGCCTTCAACTGAAAAATCCATCTCTATTTTATTCGTGATCGATTTTATGTCTGCAAGTTCAAAAGGATGGATCAAGGGCTCAAAACTGATGATTCTGCTTTTTAGGGGATTCCCCATCTCCTCTTCGTAATACGAGGTAAAAGCAGAAAAATCGAGCGGTTTTGACACAAAATCGATCCTTCCAAAATTCTTTTCAAGTACCTCTGTGAGATCTTTTATTCTGTAATTCATATCGTTACCGAAGATCACGCACACCAAATTAACAAGTTCCGGGCTTTTGACTTTTCCCACTCAGATCACCACACATCGGAATCTTAAAAAATTATATCATACTTTTGAACCTCTTTTGGTATATTAGATATATACTCGAAATTACAGGGGGATAATATGAAATTAGAAGAGGCTCTTTCTAAGATTTTAAAGAGGCCACCTGATTCGAAAGATGTAAGAAATGAGATAAAAAGATGTGAGGCGCTCGGGATAGAACTCATCATGATGGAAGATGAAAGATATCCTTCGTCTCTTGCACAGATAAAAGATCCTCCATTGTTGCTTTATGCTAGGGGAAAGAGGATAGACGCACTGGGAAAATTTTCAATAGCCATTGTCGGATCCCGTATGGCCACATCTTATGGAAGAAATGTTGCGGCAAAATTGTCGGCAGAACTTTCCAGATCGGGCGTCGTGATAGTCAGCGGTCTTGCCCATGGTATAGACTCAGTCGCCCATGAAGAGGCTTCAAAGTATGGTCTGACAATTGGAGTGCTTGGAACGGGAATCGATATCGTCTATCCTAAATCAAAAGATATCGTTTTTCAAAAAGTCATGGAAAATGGATGTCTTGTAAGCGAATTTCCTCTTGGAACAATGCCCACAAAATGGACTTTTCCCAAACGAAACAGGATAATTGCCGGATTGTCGATGGGAATAATCGTCGTTGAGGCATCTGCCAAAAGTGGATCTCTAATAACGGCAAGATTAGGATTAGAAGAAGGACGTGAAATTTTCGCCGTACCGGGATCTATTTTCTCACCAACAAGTGAAGGAACGATAAACCTTATAAAAAATGGAGCAAAGTGTGTAACCTCTGCCGAAGATGTACTCGAGGAATTCGGATACGTAAGCGTCAAATCATTTATTCCAGAAGATCCGATCTTAGATCTTCTCAAGAGCGGTCCAAAGAGTCCCGAAGAGATCTCCTTTTCTCTTGGGCTTACGATAAATGAGGTGAATTCTAAATTAACAACTCTTGAAATAGATGGAATAGTTTCAAAAGATTTTACGGACAGGTTCAAATTGAACTTGTAATGATGAAAAATGATGTGATATAATTTCGAATGTGAGCGCCCATAGCTCAATTGGATAGAGCAACGGACTTCTAATCCGTAGGTTGCAGGTTCAATTCCTGCTGGGCGCGCCATAGCGTGGTGGCTGTAGCTCAATTGGTAGAGTGTCGGACTGTGGATCCGAATGTTGTGGGTTCAAGCCCCACCAGCCACCCCAAACTGCGCCTGTAGCTCAATTGGATAGAGCGTCGGACTTCGGATCCGAATGTTGCGGGTTCAACTCCTGTCAGGCGCGCCACAGGTGTCCCCCTTGTTAAAATGGGGTTTTTTGTTGTACAATAAATGAACAAATTTTTGGAGGTGATTAGATGGTAGTACTTATAACCAATGATGATGGTATAATGTCAGAGGGAATAATAACTCTGGCCACAAAATTGTCTGAGATCGCTGAGGTTCATGTTGTCGCTCCAGATATAGAGAGAAGTGCAACAGGCCATGCGATAACGATAAGGAATCCTTTGTGGGCCAAAGAGGTTAGATTCGGAAACCAATTTTTTGGGTACGCCGTTAATGGCACTCCGGCAGATTGTGTTAAACTTGGTGTACAGGCGATTCTAAAGGACAAAAAAGTCGATCTTGTCGTGAGCGGTGTGAACAAAGGTGCAAATCTTGGAACAGATGTTATGTATTCTGGTACTGTCTCGGGAGCATTAGAAGGCGCTCTCATGGAAATACCTTCGATAGCGGTATCGAGCTGTTCAAATAGCAATCCGAACTTTTTGTCCGCCACGAAGGCTGTGATCGAACTTATAAATCATATCAAACTAGATACTTTCCCAAAATTTTCCGCCATAAATGTCAATGTTCCGGCGATCGATTATGACGATATCAAAGGATTTAAACTGACTCATCAGTCCAAAAGAAGGTTCAAAGATTTCTTTGAGGCAAGGCAGGATCCTTTTGGGAATACTTATTACTGGATGATAGGCGAGATAGTCGAGGACGACAAAGACGTTCAGGCCGATTATCATGCCGTAGAACAGAATTACGTTTCTGTAACGCCTTTGACTTTGTTTCACAACGATCCGGTCTTCATGGAAATTTTGAAAAAAGAGAGTTTTTTTAAATGAGAGGAAATGGAACGGATGATCGCGGCATTGCCGAGGAAAGTCCGGACTTCACAGGGCAGGGTGCCGGGTAACGCCCGGAGGGAGTGATCCCTGAAAAGGGCCATAGAAACGGAAACCGCCCGAAAGGGCAAGGATGGAAAGGCGAGGGAAGAGCTCAC
>PNIW01000061.1 GCA_002878315.1 Mesoaciditoga sp.
TTTTCCCTCATCGATGCCCTTTCTGTATCTTTCATCGCCGATCAAAAGATCGAAATGGTATCTTCCATCGAATTCCCATTCAAAATCATTCCTGTACATTTCTTTAAGAAGACGAATGAAGTCAAATGTCAGTTCCAGAGGTCTTATTTTGTTTTTGTCTGTCACAAAAAACTCGAGCCCGTTGCATCTTTTATCTTTGTATTTTGATGTTAATGGCACAAAAACCCTTTTTCTGAATTCAATGCCAGGATGTGAAATTTTTTTCATCTCATCGTACAACCTATCATCTATCCATGGAGCACCTATGTATTTAAAAGGATGTACCGTGCCTCTTCCAACCGAGACATTTATACCCTCAAGAAGACAAAAACCTTCATACAGAATAGTGTGTTCGAGGGCTGGCAGATTCGGAGAAGGTGTGTTCCAAAAGAGGCCTGTCCGATCGTAATACATGTCGCGATTCCAGCCGTCCATCTTAATAATTTCAAGATCTACATTCATTTTAAAGGCATCATTGTAATATTTTGCGAGTTCTCCGACCGTGAGGCCGTATCTCAAGGGCAATCCATATCCTCCGACAAATGATTCTAAATCTTTTTTTATGACAGGCCCTTCGATCTTGCCGGAAAGCGGATTGGGTCTATCGAGCACGATGAACTTTATTCCATGCCTTCCACATGCCTCCATCGTATAGGCAAGCGTGTATATGTAAGTGTAAAACCTGAGACCGACATCTTGAATATCGTATATCATGACATCTATTCCGTCTAACATCTCATCAGTCGGTCTCAGATTATTACCGTACAGAGAATAAACTGGTATTTCATATCTTGGATCCACCTCATTCCCAACCTTCACTCCGTCGGCAGCAGCGCCCCAGATACCATGCTCGGGCCCAAACAGTTTGACTACATTTACACCATTGTCGATAAGAATATCAAGATCCATTCTTAGATCGCTCGAAATTCCGGTAGAGTTGGTAAGAAGCGCAACATTTATACCTTTCAATTTCTGGATTTCAAGATTGTCTATACCAGTTTTTATTCTCATTCTATCTCCTTAAATTTCTTTATTTACTTTCACCTGAAGCAACCTCTAAGATCGTTTTCTTCCCGGTCTCATTTCCCCATATAAACCAGACAATTGCTCCGGCAAGTCCTATACCCCATACCAGCAAGTTAAACAGCATATATTGTGAAAGGCTGAGATCTTGCGTCAGATAAATCGTAACAATGTAGAGGCCTATACTCACAAAGCGCACTATGGCCGTGTATGTTCCTCTGACTTTTGTCGGCCACACCTCACCTTTTAGCGTATCTTCTGTAAGATATCCTATGCCGTTAAATGCGTTCAAGATTATAAGCAAAACAAAGAAGAGAAAAAGTTCTTTTGACCATATTCCTACTGTCAAGTATGCGATTAACGTCATCACAAATGTTCCGACATATCCTATCAACAAAAGATTTTTTCGGCTCCATCTGTCTGCACCTAATCCAACAAATCCAATACCAAATTCCGCGGCCATTGTAACCAGAATAATCCACGCCGTTGAGGCTTTAAAATAGCTTGGTCCTAACACGTAAGTGAGTAATCCAAATCCTGCCGCTCCGGCAAATGCCGTTGTAATCGTTGCAAAAAGTTTTACGAATGCCGATACTGAATTTGCATGATTGTCAGTTATAGATGATTTTATGATCTGTTGCCTTACGTTGTATTCTTCCTCACCATAATATTTCTCTATTTCTTCTTTGGCTTTATCGTGCTTACCTTTACTTTCAAGCCATCGAATGGATTCCGGCAACTTTGTTCTTGTAAAGAATAAAATTCCAAGCACCACTAAAAAAGCCGCAGCGATCATTCCACGCTGAAAAGCGACAGAGTTGTAAGCGCTTGACAAAGCTACGATTGCAAGTAAAAGTCCTCCGACATTTATGAAATTCAATTCCATGAACATTGCTTTGCTTCTATGTTTGTTTGGCATCATTTCGTGAGATGCCACCATTATGGTATTCATTTCTCCGCCTGCCGCGAAAAGCATTATCGCAAGAAAGATCAAAATCAAAGCATAAGAATAACTGAAAATTAAACCAATTGCACCTATTGCATAAAGGATCATGGTAAGATAGAAGGTATTCTTTCTTCCAAAATGATCAGAAAGAGGGCCTGCGAAGGCTATACATATTATCAGCCAAAGTGGAGACCAGGATAACAATAAAGATTGTAAAAACTTTGGCATTGTGACCCATCCAGTTGCAATTGCTGCGAGACTGAAAATATAATTTTCTAAAAGCATTCCAAGCGCGAATGACCAAAAAGCAAGGGTATCAGTGTGAGTCCAGTGTTCTTCTAATTTTTTAGGATTTTCTTCCTTCATTTTGACCTCCTTGATTAATAAAAGTAAGGGGTGT
>PNIW01000062.1 GCA_002878315.1 Mesoaciditoga sp.
AAGCGGTTTATCATCGGCTGCCCTTTTGTCAAAAAAAGGGTTTTCAGTTACCGTGATCGAACAAAATTACCAACCTGGAGGATCATCTGGGGCATTCAAAAGAAATGGCAATATTTTTGATGTAGGATCTGCAATGATGTTCGGTTTCGGAGAAACAGGTTTTAACCCTCATACTTTTCTTTTCAATGAAATAGAAGAAGAGATTGATGTCGTAAAGCATGATGCAATGTATCGATTGCACTTTGGTGGTAAGGTTGTAACTTTCTACAACGAGTCTGAAAGTTTTTTCGATGAATTGGGTAAATTGTTTTCGAAAGATGAGATAAACAAAATAAAACGATTTTATAATTACCTCGATAATCTTTATTCTAAAGTTGTGATGAAAGATCCCACTCTTATAGCGCCATCGGAAATACCTTAAAAAGAACTCGCACAAAAATTGAGAAGAGATCCGATTAACCAGTTAAAAATACTTTTCTCACTTTCCAAGAATGCGACATCAATTTTGAAAAAATTTACAAAATCAAAGGATGTAACCCACATTTCGCACATCTTTGATCAAAAATAATATTTTTCATATTCAACTCCCAAAAGTCTTATCACTTTGATCTGCAAATCTTTTAAATTCGCTATCTGCGTGGTTGTTTGCCCATCTGTAACCACATTTACAACGGTTATGTTCATGAAGTTCTGGCATATCCACCTGAATGTCGGCCTGTTCGTCGGCTTTTTCAACTGATTCGGAAATGTTTGTCCTGTTTCTTTCAATGTCCTCCTTATTTCCCATTCCGAAAGCGAGTACACCAATAACGTTAATACCATTATCATTACAAGTGCCTGAATCCGTTCCGGCTTTTTCAGATACACATCACTTACCCCGAAACTCTTGTCTTTCAAAAACCTGAATCCCTTTTCGACCGTTGTCTGGTTCTTGTAGTATTCGAGCACTTTTTCATCTTCAAGTTCAATGTCGTTTGTTGAAAGTATGAATCTTCCGAGTTTTTCTTTGGCCTTTTCAACCATCTCTTCATTCAGACCTATCTCAGCATCTATTTCATACATCTCTATTGTCGAATCCTCATCTTTAGGCCTTCCCCTTTTCCCGTCAGTTCTGACTCTTACGTTCTTTATCTCAAACTTGTCGTATTTGAAAAGAGGATGAACTTCCATCCATTGTCTGGCCTTGTTTATACCGTCTTCAGAACAAAAATATCGTTCTTTCGTCACAGTCTTTTTCAATGACTTTTCTGCTTCTGTCTTGCTTTTTTTCAAATGCCTGTCAAATGTTTTCAGTTCCTGTTCTTTAAGATATTTCGAATTCACCATTACCCATTTTTGCTTTATCCCGCCGTAATTGCTTATTTCGGAATACACTTCATATCCCTCAATTTTGGTCGGACGAAATTCAACTTCTTTATTCAGCATTTCTTCAGCTTCTTTTATCGCAGACGGCACATGGCTTATCCAGTATGTTGTTCTGAGTTCGCGAATGTTTTCCGCAGTGTAGAAAGCACTGTCTGCCACATGATAAACTTTCTTGTCTTTGTAAATATTCTTCCTGATTGCTTTGACCATTTCTTTGATCGATTCTTTGTCTGATTCATTTCCGCTGTACGTTTTAGCAAACATCGGCATCCCATGCTGATTTACAATCATCCCTATCACGAATTGTTTCAAATCCTGTCTGTGATCTTTTGAATGGCCGAAGGTGATCTTGAACCCATTCGTTCCGTCTTCCATCTCGTAATTGCCGCTTACACTCACGCTTGTGGTGTCGGTGTGAACGAGGTGAACATCCATTTCAAACTTGTTCAAAGCGTGCGCCGCTATCTCTTGAAATAATTCTGTTGGACCGTAATCATAAATCTTGTCAAGCACTCTGCCAAGAGCGTCATCGTTAAGGTCTTCCGACCTACTTCTCCAAGAAGTTTCTCAACATCCCAGTTCTCAAAGTAACTCCCTGCAAAGTACAATCTCCTGTCAACGAAACCAAGACCGAGTATGATCATCGCTTTTATTATCGTCGACGTTGAAAGATTGAAGTTCCGGACTTTCGGTATTCTCTTTTCAATGACCTCTCCCATTTCAAACTTATCGAATGTCCCAGCCACAAGTCCATGGTGATCCAGTTGCTTTGTAGTGATTTCCATTTTTCTCCCTCCGCTGTCTCTTTCAAATAGATCATATCAGCGGAGAGACATAAATCAATGGATTCTATCCGAAACGGTAAATAGTGGTATAATCTCTGTGATGTGCATCAAGGTTACAGCAAATACTTCTTTGGATATTACCGACTCTAATCATTTCCCACTTTCAATTTTAAAACATGAGTTTCAAATAAATCCCAAAACCTGTTTTTAATCTGCGGAATGTGGG
>PNIW01000056.1 GCA_002878315.1 Mesoaciditoga sp.
CCGTTTGTTTTTCTTGTAATTTTGATTTTGCCTATTAAAAAGATTATGATTCCAAGCCCTATCATGACGGCGAAGGATTTCCAGAAAGCGTTTGCCGCTATGGTATAAGGGTTTGTCTCAGGCGTGAGCACGCTTTGAAGTAAGAATGTGCCGGCAATGGCCGAGGCTATCTGCCCGGCGGCATTGGCTGAAAGCGCTGCTGGAAGCAAAAAGGTTTTATGGTTCTTTTTTTGGGCGTAATTATGCACTACTCTCGAAGCCATTGGAAAAGCACTGTTGCCGGCCGCTCCTATTGAAGGATTGAATGATTTATCGAAGATGTGGAAGAATTTTCCGGCAAGCACGCCGAAGATCAGATTTAGGAAAAATGCGACTATCCCAAGTAAAAAGATCATAAGGGTATCCAACCTGAAAAAAGTTTCAGATGACATATTCGATCCTATAAGCATTGCTATTAGAAGTGTAAGTATCATCGCCATCTCGTTTTCGGCTACATCCTTCAGTTTTTGGGTCTGACCGTTTATCCTTAAGAAGTTTCCGAACATCAAGAATCCGATCAAAGGAAGTGCTACAGGGGCCATGAACCCAACAAGAATGACAAGGATGAATGGAAAGATCGTCATGGTTGATTTTGATACGTTCTGTTTTGTTACGGTCGTAGCCTCCATCTCATTTTTTGAAATGAGAATCTTTAATATGACCGGAATAAGCAGCGGTATTATAGATACATAGGTGTAGGCTGCTAAAGAAACAGAAGGAACGAGTTCGGGCTTGAGCATGGATGTCACGTAAATCGCCGTTGGTCCGTCGGCCGTTCCTATGGATGCTATCGAGGCCGCAGACCTTATATCGAACCCAAAGAAATTTGCCATCAAAAATGTAAGAAATATTCCCACCTGAGAGAAAGCGCCTATTATCGTGTAAAGTGGATTCGAAATCAAAAGGTTGAAATCCATCATCGCGCCGATCGAGATAAAGATCAAAAGGGGCAGTAATTCTGAACCAATAAGCATGTTGAATAAATGTGTCATCAGTCCGTTCGGACCGACAAGCGGATTGCCCGGTATATTTGAAAGAAATATGAAGAAACCTATCGGAACAAGCAAAAGAGGCTCTAATTTGAATTTAAGTGACAGAAATACAATCAAAGCACCTACAACAAGCATGTAGATCCACATGAAATACCCTCCATTTTTTCGATGACATCCCGTCTTCTGCTATTAACGAATATTTGGGCGGTAATTTATTTTAATTGATATATATTATATTATATTTAATCTTTGTTTTCATTTCTGAATCTTAACAGCAGATGTGTCTTACACACATCTTCATCTGGAAGATCACCGTTTTCAGAAAAGTATGAGAAGCAAAAACATTTTCTTGTGTGAAATTGTTTCTCCATAAGATCGACGAACTCCATAAAAGCAGATATGTTTCTTATCGCTTTTTCATCAAGATCATGTTCTATTTTGTGGGCATCTTTTTCTGCGATCTCTTCGGGCAAATTAAGAATGTCTCTTAAAAATTCGTAAAGCACTTTGTGCCTTTTTTCTATCTCTTCAGCAATCATTCTTCCCTTTTCGGTCAATTCAACGTAACCATAACTTTCGTGGGCAATGAGTCCTGCCTTTTCCATTTTCTTTAGCATTATCGTTACGGCAGGCATCTTTACCTTTCTCATTTTTGCTATATCCTTTGATCTTACGACTTTTTTCTCACCGTTAAGTTTCGATATGTCTAAAAGATAATCCTGAAAAGCACTGCTTAAACCATTTATATTTTCCATCTCTCACCTCACAGACTGTATAACGCTATGAATCCAAAGATCAAAACAAATGAAAAACTCGCCCAGTAGAATATCTTCCATTTCACGTCTGACGCATACTCTCCCATGATCTTTTTGTTTGAAGAGATAATCCCTACCATTATTCCCGGGCCTATGAGAACAAGAACGAAGATAACCATAAGGTCCAGAATGAAGTTTATAAGATCCGAACTGAAGATCATCGGAACAAAAACTGCCGGCAAACTTTCGAGGACGTAGACAATCCACGCTTTGTCTTTCGGAATACTCGCAGCCTCGACAAAGCCCCATGCACTTCCCAAAGACACAACTACAAGTGCGAGAAAGCCTGCGGCCGCAAGTCCTATGCCAAATATATAAGGAGAAAGAGGACCGGCTATCGAAGAGAGTATCGTCGAGAGTTCTTTGGGAGACATAAGATTATCAGATGGATCAACACCGGTTGCGACCATTTCGACCACAACCATCAAAATCTCGGTGACAATTGCCCCTATCAAGGTTTCCTTCTTTGAAAAAGAGAGGGCCTTCCTTTTCAAATACGTTTCACCTTCTTCGCCGAAATGTTGGTGAACAGCAGAGATCTTTTCTCCGGCTGCCGAAGCCTGAAAGAAAAGCATAAAAGGCATCACCACAGCACCGACGGTAACGGCAAGCATGTAAAAGAAAGAAGGAGATGGGAGGATGTATAATGGTGAATATGGCTTGATTCCCCTGAACATCAAAGTGATGACAAATGTCGCTATCAAAATACCTGAGATTGCGAGCAAGACTTTCTCGAATTGGACATACTTTCGCTTTGTTATCAAAAATATGTGTAAAACAAAAATGACAGGGAGAGATATGAGTGGAGATATTCCAAAAATCTTAAATCCTATTGCTATACCGGCATATTCGGCAATGTAAGTTATCACATCTGTTATTACCATCGGGACGGTAAGGACAAGAGCCGTCCTTTTTGAGTAATGCTTTCTTATTACAGTTCCGAGTCCTTCCTGCGTAACGATGCCTATTCTGCCCGCCGCTTCCTGGACAAAAAAGAGTGGTACCGTAAGCAATAACATGAACCATATCAAACCGTATTTGAAAGTCGCACCTACTTCGGCCGCGCTTATCGTGCTTGCGGCATCCATATCGGCCATCATCGTAAGCCACGCCGGACCGAAGAGGTGAAGATAATGACGATGACGATGTCTATGCTTATAGGTTAATTGATCTGTGCTTTTGGTAGATTTGTTCGGCAAGATCATCGATTCCCTTCAGGTCTTCTTCTGTGCCATCTCCCTTTATGAGTACGGGCTGTATCATTTCGACTTTCAAATTTTCGAGCAATTTTCCAAGTACATCGACCTCACGCCCTCCCCAGTCGTAAGAGCCTATAATGGATGCAAACTTTGCTTTCGGTCTTAGAAGATTTGTTAAATATGCAGCATAGGCAATTTTGGGATGAACTCCTCCCAACATCGTCGGAGATGCGATAACTATCGTTGCGGCATCCACTAAAGCCATCGCCATATTTCCTATGTCGGCCGTTACCACATCAAATGGCCTTGCATCTATTCCCTTTTCCTGGAGTTTCCTTATGAAATGATTGACAAACTTTTGAATGCTTCCGTGCATTGAAAGATATGGAATAACAACGATGTTTTTCACATTTTCTGAAGACCAATCATTGTAAGCGTCAATTATGATTTTTGGATTTTGATAAACACATCCATGGGATGGCGCTATTATTTCAAAATCAAGATCCTTTATCTTTTGGAGGTTCGATCTTATGGAAGTTCTGAAGGGAACCATTATTTCAGAATAGTATCTTTTTGCCGCTTCCATCACTTTTCCTTCGTCCTTTACAAACAGATCATTTGTGGCTATGTGAGCACCGAAGAAATCGCACGTGAAAAGAATTTTGTCTTCTGCAAGGTAAGTCGAGAAAGTTTCTGGCCAGTGAACCCACGGTGTGAAGATGAACTTTAAAGTCTTTCCACCGATGTCCATCGTACCCATATCATCGATGACCAAAAATCTGTCTTCTGGTACCTTAATAAGTTCGGTAAGGAATTCTTTTCCTTTCTTGTTCGTTACAACTTTAGCCGTCGGATACATTTTCAAAATTTCAGGGATAGATCCGGAGTGATCCTGCTCGGAATGCTGTGATACGATGTAATCAATCTTTTTCAGGTTCAGTGCTTTTATATCTTGTATCAGTTCTTCCGTCTTTCTTGGATCGACTGTGTCAACGAGTGTTACCTTATTTTTTCCCATTATAACGTACGCATTGTAACTCGTTCCATCGGGCAGAGGTATAAGTTCATCAAAAAGAGTTCTGTCCCAGTCGTTGGATCTTAAAGAGAAAATTCCTTCTTTAACTTTTTGCACAGCCATAACCTTTCGCCTCCATAAAGTTAAATCGATCAAACTTTATTATCCGTATTTAAAATACCACCTGAAAGTTAAGCAAAAACAACGAATCAATTATTATTTAAATAAAAATTGAAAATAAATGGTATATTATTAGTAGATCTATTGTTAAATGGAGGTATTATGAAAGACTGCATACTTATAACAGGGGCTTCAAGTGGAATAGGAATGGAACTTGCGAAATTATTTGCAAAGGAAGGCCATGATCTCGTACTCGTTGCACGGCACAATGACAAACTGAAAGAAATCGAGAAAGATTTGGAAGATGAATTTGGGATCAACGTTATGACGATCTCAAAGGATCTGTCAATTCCTTCTGCTTCAGATGAAATCTTTGACGAGTTAGAAAGAAATTCTGTAGATATAGAGATACTTGTCAACAATGCAGGTTTTGGAAGTTATGGCGCTTTTGTAAAGACGGATCTCAAGACCTCTCTCGAGATGATAGAGGTGAATGTTTCTGCACTAACCCATCTTACCCGCCTCTTTTTGCCTTCTATGATCGAAAAAGGACATGGAAAGATTTTAAATGTTGCCTCTCTTGCAGCCTTTCCTCCGGGCCCTTACATGAACGTTTATTATTCAACCAAGGCTTACGTTCTTTCATTTTCCGTTGCGCTTAACGAGGAACTAAAGGGAACTGGCGTTCAGGTTACCGTTTTATGCCCGGGACCTACAGATACGAACTTTCAAAAAAGAATAGGACTGACAAGTGCCGAAACTTTCAGCATAAAGAGTATGAGTGCCCAAAGGGTTGCCGAAATAGGATACAAAGGTCTAAAAGACGGAAAACTTATAGTCATTCCGGGCTTTATAAACAAATTAACGGCTTTTGGCTTAAGATTTGTTCCAAAAAAGACGGCCGCTCATTTCGTCGCGATAGGACAGATATCAAGAAAGTAAAGGATTTCTTGGGTCGACCTGCTTGCCTTTTAAACCTTTTTGCCCATCCTTGAAACCTTTAAATATGTAAGGTTTAGCGGATGGATCGACGTATGACCATACGTATCTGTCGATCGAGAGGTAGAATATAACGGCTAAATTTATTATCTTAACGTTTTTTGTCGCAAGGATCGGGTTTCTGAAGAGATAATAAGTTTTCCACGCCGGTACCCGGGGTTTTGAAAATGGAAATCGAAAGACACGTTTTTGTTTTACCCAATCTTTGTGTTCTATAAGACTTGAATGGACTCTTAAGATCTTAAAACCAGCTTTTCTTATTCTAATCGAATAGTCGTAATCGTCTGCGTATATAAAAAAATCAGAATCGGGAAGGCCCACTCTTTTTACAACTTCCTTCTTCACGGCAAAGCCTACGAAGGTTCCTGTCCGCGCTGCTTTTATCTTTTCTTGAGGTTTTGAATCCGGATCCGATACGAGTTTGCTCAGGAAAACACCGGCATCCGGCCTTTTATTAATCGCGTCTTCAAGTGACTTGAGCGCATCATCATAGGGTATAGCGTCATCGTCCATCATCCATACCCAGTCTGCACCATTTTCTATTGCGTAATTAAGTCCATAAGAAAATCCTCCCGCTCCTCCTGTGTTCTCGGAAAGCCTTACGAATTTAACTTTTTGATCTTTTAAAAATTCATAAGTTCCATCTGTACTCGCGTTGTCTATAACGATTATCTCGTCTGGCTTTCTTGACTGACGGGAGAGTGCCTCAAGATTCTTTTTAAGAAAATCTAATCTGTTATATGTTACAACCAGGGCTATTATTTTCATCTTCATCTATGCTTGAAAAAAGTGTAATAGGGAACGTTATCCTGTGGAACGAAAAACGCGAAGTCAAAAGGTTCAAACTCGGCAATAAGAGATCCCGAAGAGATCTTCGCTTTTCGATCCGGATTAAGTGCATCTATAAGTTCTAAGCCATCAAAAGCATAAGAGTATGGAATCATTATATTGGCAACATTTGCAGAATTCGAAATGTTTCCAGCAAAGATCACGAAATTTTCCCATGAATCGTATCTTAAAATTGCGATGGTGCTTCCTGATTTCCATATCTTTGTTTTTCCCTTTGAAAATACATTGAATTTTTTTCTTATATTTTCCATTTGCCTGTAAAAATCTATTCTTTCACTTTTTTGGTCCCATTTCATAGGGGCTCTGTTGAAGGGATCCGGTCCTCCATTCATCTCTATTTCCTCACCGTAATAGACCATGGGAATACCGGGAAAGGCATACTGGATGGCGATGCCAAGACGTACGCGCCTTTCGTCTCCAAGAACGTAAGAAAGTCTCGGAGTATCGTGAGAAGAAAGGATCGTCCATGATTTGAGAAGTTTGTCGTAAGGATACTCCTCCATCATCCAACTTATAAAGGTTACATAATCTCCGACAGACAATTCGCCCCTTAGAAGAGAAAGGGTTGATTTTCTGAAGAAGTAATTCATCACGCCGTCCATGTGATCGAGCCAGTCTTTCGCGTAAGTCATTATCTCTCCGATCATCTCTCCGTTGAAACGATGAATAATGTCCATGATTCTGTCTAAATGTTTCATGCCTATATCATTCGCGCAGTCTATTCTAAATCCATCAATTCCTCTTTTCATCCAGTACTCTACAACCTCGATTATGAAATTCATTACATCCGTTCTGTCAAGATCGAGTTCTACGAGGTCAAAATTCCTCCACCTGTTTTTCGTTCCAAATTTTTCTGCCATTTCTGAATTCACATTCACGTGGTTAAAGACTCCGTCTAAGAATATTTTTATGCCCTTTGAATGGAAAACCTTTACCATCTCATCGAAATCCTCATCATTTCCAGCAATGGGATCTATCTTGAAGTAGTCAAGAATGTCATATCTATGGTATGTTTGTGATGCAAATATCGGGGTAAGATAGATGGCATCTGCACCAAGCGATGAGATATAATCTGCCTTTGAGATGATTCCCATTATATTTCCACCGTAAAACTCATTTCTCGCTCCTTCAACTGGAGAATCCCATGGTTTGACTGGCATGTTTTGATCTGACTTTGAGAATCTATCGACGAATATCTGGTATATCATCTTTTCACCTCATAATTTGTTTATATCATTAAAACCTTCGCCAAAGGCTTTGTCTATATCCTCAACTATAACGAAGGCTGATGGATCTATTGCCTTTATTACGTCTAATATGGACGAGACTTCCCTTCTTTTGACTACGACCATTATCATCTTGTATTCTTTTCTGCTATGTGCTCCAATTGTCGGAATGTACGTTACTGTATGACCGGTTTTTTGAGTTATATAATTTTCTATCTCTTCGTTCTTTGAAGAGATTATGAAAAGTTGTTTGCTCATCTCCATACCGCGCATAAGAAAATCTATCGACAATCCATTTAAAACGATAGCGAGGATCGCGTACATCCCTATATTTACACCGTATTGAAATCCAGAAAGAACGCCTATCGCCACATCTGCAATCAAGACTCCCTGTCCGAGCGGTATAGAAAAGAAGCGATTAAACAGTTTGGCCACGATATCAGTTCCCCCGGTGCTACCATTTTGTGAAAAGGCTATCGCCATCCCAAAGGCCGTTATTATAGATCCAAATATCGTAGCCAGCATTAGATCTCCTCCGGTATACACCGGAATTGGGAAGATGTTGTTTAGAAGATCTACGAAGAAAGAAAGCAAAAATGTGGAATAGATCGTTTTAAAACTGAAATCTATGCCGAGCATTAAAATAGATATAAGTATCAAAATGCCATTTATTATGTACATCCATACGCCAATTTGAATCGTTGGCAGAAGTCCGTGCAGTATTATTGCCAGACCGCTTGCCCCACCTGCCGCTATGTTGTATGGTACGAGGAAAGCGACAACCCCTACCGCAGTTATGAGATCTCCTGCTGAAATCAAAAAATATTCTTTTGTAATCATCCAGAATTTTAAGTTTTTCAACTTCATCACCAGAGGAATTTTATCATAAATTTTTATCAAATGCGATCTGGCATTTAGAATGATTCTTAATAAATCGTTTTCAATCGGTAATATATTGAAAAAAAACGTTTTTAGTGGTATTATATTATTTGCCTGTCAAGGCTTCTTTACGGTAAATTAATATTTGAAGGGAGGAATTCAGATGAAACGCTGGTTTGTATTGAGTATGATCATCGCGTCTCTGACGGTGATGAGCGTTTTTGCAGCTACTCCAGGACAGTTACTTATCTGGGCTGACTCTACAAGGGCTCCTATTTTGACGCAACTTGGAAATGAGTTCCAGGCTGTTTACGGAATACCTGTAAAAGTTGTTGAAATGAACTTTGGTGATATCAGGACCAAATTTGTCACGGCCGCAGCGGCGGGCGAGGGACCGGATATAATAGTCGGTGCAAATGACTGGGTTGGAGAATTAGCGGCAGATGGACTTTTAAGTCCTATTACCTTCCTTTCATCAGATCAACTTAAGCAATTTGCTCCTTCGGCTCTTCAGGCCTTTTCTTACGGTGGCAAACTTTACGGTCTTCCTTACGGTATAGATGTACTTGCTCTCTTCTATAACAAAGATTACGTTACAAATCCACCGACAACTCCAGATCAACTCTTTACGATGGCACAGCAGATGACATCCGGAGGATTCTACGGACTTGCATATCCTGTTTACGGCGATCCTTACTTTTCGGCTCCGTTCATTCAAGGATTTGGCGGATATGTCTTTGGAACGAATCCAGATGGTTCCCTTAATCCAAATGACATAGGCCTCGCGAATGCTGGAGCAGTTAAAGGATTGGATTACATCGTTAGCCTCTTTAAGGCCGGAATAATTCCACAGGGAGAAGATTACAACACGGCAGTTAACCTTTTCACATCAGGTAAGGCTGCCATGATGATAAATGGTGAATGGGCAGTTCCACAGGTTCAACAGGCGGGGATCAATTTCGGAGTTGCTCCTATTCCTGGCGGCAAACCATTCGTTGGAGTTCAGGGATTCATGATCAACTCCAAATCTCCTAATCAGATTCAGGCAATTGAATTTTTGTCAGATTATGTTAACACAAATGACACAATGTACAAGATATGGCAGGCCGATCCGAGAATACCGGCCAGGTATGATGTTTCTGCCAGAGCCGAAAAGGTTGCCCCATGGCTTAAAGGTTTTGTCGAGGCTCTAAGTAATACAACACCTATGCCAAATATTCCTCAAATGGCTTCTGTGTGGAATGCATGGACTAATGCTATCAACCTTGCAATCGACGGAAAGGAATCATCTCAGGCCGCTTTAACTACGGCTGTCCAGCAAATAAAACAGGCTATATCACAATAAATCATCGCATGGCGGGAAGATCCCGCCATGCTTTTATTTGGAGGGATAATCTTTGATAAAAAAGGCTATTTTATGGATATCGGTGGCGCTTATCGACGCGATTCTTGGATGGTCTATTACTTTATTGTTTATAAATGGTTCTTACGCGCTCGGAATTATTGTGATTTTATTGCTTGTGTTTATAGATTATGCATTGATAAACCCAAAAGGATATCCTTTCAGATATATGCTTCCCGCCCTTATAATTCTAATGATTTTGACCGTTTATCCGATATATTTCACATTTCAAATAGCCTTTGAAAATTACGCAACTGGATACATGTGGACAAGAGATCAGGCAATAAATATTTTGCTTGACAAAGTTGTCATAAGTCCAAACCCTAAATTTTTCAATTATTCGGTCTATACTCTTTACAAAGATTATAAACCCACAAATGATTTTGTTTTGCTTTTAAAAGGTCCAGATGGAAAGCTTTACATAGCTTCATCGCCGCAGCCTTCCTCCGCAGGCAGATACACAAGTTCATTTGAAATGCTCACAAACGGTTCGGTCTCTATAGATGGCGTTAACTATTCAGTGGTAAGATCTCTAAAGGATCCTTCGCAGATAATAGCAATATCTGTAAACGGAGAAAACTACAATTACTTTTACAGTCCTTCGGATCAAAGCACCTTTCCGAACCTTAAATTCTTTAATTCAAATTACGGATCTATCTTAAGCAATACCGAGTTTATAAATCCCGAAATAGGCACTTTGTTTTTCACAACAACTTATGGCTTTAACAAACTTGTGACGGCAAAGTACGAATACACACTCTCTACAATGCCGGTTGTGGAAAATGGTCATCAGGTTCAAAAAACAGTTCTTGTAAACACGATAACCGGCCAGCCAGTTCTCGAACACAACTCTGCGTTCTGGGACGTTGATCCTTCGACCGGGAAACAGACCATGATAATAGGGTACTACGGATACACGGGTCTTGCCAACTTTTCGTCACTGCTTACGAACAAACAGATAATGTCTCCGTTTTTAAGTGTCTTTATATGGACATTCGAATGGGCTGCCTTAAGCGTTGTCTTTACATTTGCTGTAGGTTTGATCCTTGCCATAGTTCTTAACAACAGAAATATGAGATTTAGAACTATTTACAGAACTCTTTTGATAATTCCATGGGCTATACCGGGATTCATATCCATAATAATGTTTAGAGTTGGGTTTTTCAACGTAAGTTTTGGAATAATAAACAGAATCTTCCTCGGTGAATGGCTCCACCTGCCGCCAATAAACTGGTTTGGAGATGCGTTCTGGGCAAAGGTCGCTCTCTTCTTGGTAAATACATGGCTTGGTTTCCCTTACATGATGGTCATATCTCTCGGAGCGCTTCAGTCTATACCAGACGATCTTTATGAAGCCGCCTCAATAGATGGATCTTCGAGGTGGCATTCTTTCTGGACAATAACCTTTCCTTTACTTATGACACCGCTTGCTCCTTTGCTTATAGCGTCTTTCGCTTACAATTTCAACAATTTCAACGTTATATATCTTTTAACGGGAGGAAACCCTCCAATTCCGAACTCGATAACGCCAGCGGGACAAACAGACATTCTTATAAGTTATACCTACAACCTCGCATTTGGAGGGGCATCGGGACGTAACTATGGTCTTGCGGCGGCGATATCTATTTTGATCTTTGCGATAATAGCAACGATAAGCGCTATAAACTTCAAACTTTCCGGATCTTTTGAAGAGGTGAACAAATAATGTTCAAAGTTCATCCTATAAGGCACATAATAATAATTGCGGTCATAATTGTTGTTCTGTTTCCTGTTTTGTGGATCTTTACAACTTCAATAAGAAGGGACAACTCGTCTATAAGTCCAAATTTATTTTCTAATCAGACAACATGGCAAAATTACATAGATCTTATCTTTGAAAAACCGAATGTACCTTTGCTGTACAACGATATTGCAAACATTTACAGTCTTGGAAGTCCTTACAACAAGATGAATGACAAGGAAATTCTTAACGTACTCAACGGTGATTTCAATGCTTACGAGAATTATTTCAAATCAACTTACAGAATGAGTAATTCTATAACGTCTAACGCTTCATGGATATCTGTCAATTTCATTCCAAAGGCGAAATCTCTTGCCATTGAAAATGTGAAGGAAAATTCAAATGCCGACCTCAGATACATTTCCATTGTCTCTTCAGATCTCGCGGCCAAATTCAATTCGCTCGATCAGAATTATAAAATGGCAGGGATCTTAGATCTTCTTAATTCCTTGAAATCTTCTCCAGATCAGGATACAATTCGGATCGTCGGACAGTATTTCCCCGAAATTCCACAATCATGGGATAATTACAAAAATTCTATGTCAAAGGCCGCTTCTGCCCTTTCAAATGCCCCGGGAAATGTCTCGGAGATTCTTTTGGAGAGTGGCGTTGACAATCAGATGGCAAAAGACCTTGTCAGTGCCTATGAAGAGACTTTAAATTCCCTGAAGAATGGCACATTTACATACGGTAACTGGTTTGCCCCGATATATCTAAGACGCATAAATATGGATACGATAAACCTTTCAAATACAATCGGATCGACTAGTGCCGCAAAACTTCAGAATATAAAATCGATGGTCTTCTCGACAGTTCAGAATGTTAATTCGGCCTTTTCATCTTACGATCGAAGCCTTTCCGATGCGATTTCAAAGGCTCAATCATCAAAAACTCTTTTGTTGAGCACACTTCAATCTTCTCTTACAGTTTTGTCCAACAATTATAATCAACTCCAAAATAAATTGAATACATTGACTGCAAGTTCTGTCTCCTACCTTAGCGCGATGTCTTACGATGCGTCGCAAATATCAATATTTTCAAATAACATAGTACCGACGGCCATGGCTCTCGATAACATGGTTTCACTTGTAAAGAGTGTTCTTCACCAAAGCAAACTATCTACGCAAAGTGACATCTTTTACGATGTTTCATCTTACATATCTCAGGCAAAAGACTGGATTGCCATCTCGTCAAAATACAGTATCTTTGATCCAATAACTGAACAGGTTCAGAAGATATTAGACGATCTTAACTACATTCAAAATAACCAGTCTGTAATTTACGCGAATTTGAACTCAAATGCCATACTTAACGTCAAGACTTCTCTTCCCTTTGTTCTTCTTAAATTACAATCAGGTCTTTCCATGTCTATACCCGTACTTCAAAATTACGATACAAACGCACAAAAGTATAAAGAAGCATCGGAACAGATTCCGGACGTAAGAAAGCAACTCGAAGAGGTATCATCTGAAATAGGTCCAATTCAGGAGAAGATAAACTCAATAAACGATAAGATCTCGATCGCCTCTCTTTATTTTGAGACGCTTAAGTCTGCAAAAAAGATAGACGAAGAGGCAAAGAATATAAATTCCTTTAAAAATGCCGACGTATTTTTGAATGAACTCAATAAATATTACGCAATATTACAAAATTCAAATATTTATTCCCAATTACCGCCGATGCCTTCATCCTCAAGATACGATCAATTTTTCAACACTCAAAAGCTAATCGATACGGTAAATCTTACCTTGCAAACTGGGAATAATTTGAATAAATTCACAGATGAATACTCTTATTACATTTCCAATTTGAAAAATAGAAGCAAGGATTACGTAAACATAAATGTACTCGGATTTCCATTCAGCGTCAACGAGATAAATTCTATAAATAATCTTTACCAGAATCAATACGTTTCGATAATAGGGCCAAATCTTGGGATAATCTCAAGAATGACGAATGAACTCGCAGACCTGCCTTATTTTAAAGAAATAAGCGGCAAACTTAACTCGATAAATGACACCTCATATTACATAACACAGATATGGATGCAAAAATACATACCGCCTTTGATGAGATGGTTACTCAACAGCATAATTGTTTCTGGAACTGCCGCTGTGATAACAGTCTTTCTTTCTTCTCTAATGGCATATCCATTCTCAAGGCTTAGATTTAGAGGAAGAAAGTACGGTCTGATAGGAATCTTGCTCATACAGATGTTCCCGACGATGATGGCCATGGTCGCGCTTTATCTCTTACTTAATTTCATAGGAAAGTTCCTGCCATTTCTCGGATTGAATACACTCGGAGGCCTCACCTTCCTCTACATTGGAGGTGGAATTGCTTTCAACTCCTGGCTTATAAAGGGATTTTTCGATACGATACCCATGGAACTTGAAGAAGCGGCAATGGTTGACGGTGCGACAAGGTACCAGACCTTCTGGAGGATAATCTTACCGCTTTCGGCGCCTGTTCTTGCCGTTACGATGATACTCGGCTTCATAGGAAATTACAGCGATTACATTTTAGCGTCGATAGTCATGACCGGGCTTAACAACTACACATTTGCCGTTGGTCTTCAGACCTTCTCAACCGGCGCTTATTCGAGTAACTGGGGACTTATGACAACGGCCGCCCTTATAGGTATGATTCCAATACTCGCACTCTTCTTGAGCCTTCAGAAATTTATAGTTGGAGGACTGACGCAAGGATCGGTGAAAGGATGAAGATAGATTACGAAAAATCATTGCTTGGTCTGATAAACTCAATTGTGGCAAAGTTCGGCCTGCTTCCATTTCACAAACCTTTGCCTTCAAATTGTTTTGGAGAAAAATTTCAAAATTCAAAAAGAGTTGTTTTGATTTTAGTTGATGCGCTTGGCTACGAGCAGGCAAAGAAAGTGGCCTCGAACGCGAATTTGAAATACATAGGGAAGCCTCAAAAGATATTCTCTGTTTTTCCATCGACGACCGTTAACGCTTTAACAACGCTTTCAACGGCGAGATCGCCGATTGAACATGGAATGTTAGGATATATCCTTTACTTAAAAGAGTTCGGTACTCTTGCGAACATGATAGATTTCTCTCCCATAGGGATGACAAGAGATTCGTTGATATCGCGCGGTGCAAATCCTTCTTCGTTTGTAAGTGTTCCAACAATATATGAGTCCTTAAGAAATTACGGTGTAAATCCTCTCATAATAATTCCGTCTTCTTTTAAAGAAAGCGGTCTTTCTAAATTGCACAACCGGGGATCGGCAGTTCAGGGATATCTCGATCTCGTCGATATGATGATCAAATTGAGAAAAACCCTTGAATCTGAAAGGTTTTCTTACATTTATGTCTACTGGCCAATGGTAGACGCTATGGGCCATACTTACGGTCCAAATTCGGAAGAATATTTTGAAGAGGCAAAAGAGGTTTTTGAACTCTTTGAATCTCTTGTCTACGAAAGATTGCCTTCAAATATCAAAGACGAGACTGTTTTTTTGATCACGGCCGATCATGGCCAGATACACACTCCATGGCAGCATGAGTACAAAATAAATCCAGAGGACGAATTCGTTTCAACTCTTCAGATTTTACCATCCGGAGAGCCGAGAGTGATGTATCTTTACACAAAGGATCCCGCAAAGACTATTGAAAAGGGAAAAAAGATTTTTGGGTCAAATGTGGAATTTGTTCCATCGATGAAAATGGTCGAAGAAGGTCTCTTCGGGCCAGGGGTTGCGGATCCGAGATCGATCTTAAGAATAGGAGATCTTATCGCTTTTCCACGTGATGATTACTCTTTTTCAGTCAAGTACACCGGCAACGAACATCAAATGAAAGGAAAGCATGGAGGATTATCGGATCAGGAAATAGATATCCCCCTTTTTGTGATTTAGAATGGATAAGATAGAACTTTATCGCGAAGAAGATATGAGAAATTCCGTCAATTACATATGGATGATTCTTTCCGTCTTCGTTCCATTCGTGCTTTATTATGTCATGTACAAAATATCAAAATCTGTAGATGATCATGTAAAGCACAAAACGGAACTTTACAAGGATCGCAACATTCCTCCAGACCTTTTAAAAGAAATGGAGGATTTCCCTGTAAATACCGTAACATATTACTGGCTTTTTCTCATGTCGGGAATCTTCGAATTTCTCATGGGCTTTATCTTCCCGGTATATTTACAGCCTATCTACATTCCAATGCCGGTTATCATCGCACTTTTGATCAATTTCTTTTTTCTTGTGGTTTTGGTGGATGCAATCTCGAAGAGGCTTTACGTCCATCAGTTAATAGAGGAAGACATAAATAAGTCGATGAATATTCAATCTAATCTAAGCACTTTCAAAAAAAGAAATGGCCTCTTATTCATGTTCCTTTCAATTGTGACTTTTACTATATATGTATATATCTATCTTGCGCTTGTAACTAAGGAATATCTTGCCCATATCCAGATGGATTACCGGGTTTTGGAAGAGATGAAATGATAGTCGGAATAGGAATAGACGTAATTGAGATAAAAAGGGTAAATGAAAGGTTGGGAAATAGAATCTTCTCTTTGAAAGAGTTTGAAATATGGCAAAAGAGGAAAAGTATCGAATTCATAGCCGGAAGATTTGCGCTCAAAGAGGCTTTTTTCAAAGCGATCGGAACAGGGATAAGAGATGTGGATTTTAAATCGATCTCATTTGTTCCGGACGAAAATGGGGCCCTTTATTTAGAGGAGAATGAGAGCGTAATCTCTTTAGAAAATAAGTATGGATTTGATTTTGTCCATGCTTCGCTTTCCCACGATGGAGGCATTGCCGCCGCAGTTGTTTTGCTTGAAAAAAGAATGTAGAGATTTCAATATCCTCCCTGTACAAGCACGCTATCGATTCTTTTCACATTTCCCGCTATTATTTCGTACTTTATTGGCCTTACGGTTATACTTGCCTGTGTTATAGTTGGATAAACGGTTATTTTGACAAGTCTCATGTACGCAGTTGCACTTTTAGATGTACCAAAAAATTGGGCATTTATAATTGGAGTTGATGCCTCAAGCGCTGTGGCAGAAGAAGAAATGCCCTGTCTTAGTAAATACTGTGAAACATAACTTTCAAAATTATTCAATCTTGACATAGAGACAGCGAAATCGCTTTGAGATATCGTCATGGAAGTTATAGACCAGATCATAAGCACACCAAAAAAACTATTAAAATTGCAAGAATCGCATCTATTAACATCGAACCATTTTTCATGTCTTCACCTCAAATTGACACTCGTTACGGCCGACGAATATTCAAAGTCCGTCTTTCCCTTTGAAAGAATGAATTTGTACCTGATAGATCCATTTTGTGGTTGATAAAAGATCAAAGACGCAACATCAGACGCTATTTCAAATGTTTGAATTTGGGTTGGTGTAATTTGATTTGCGAATTTCAAAACGATTGACGATCCCTGCATTGTCATCGTTGCAACCTGAGTATATGGATAGTAATAAATTCCGTTCATTCCAAAGGGAACTTGAACCTGATACGAGATCCATTTGCCTTTTGGATCTACTTTTATAGATGCTATAGATGGCCCCATTTTTATAAGTTGCGCTTGAATTCTCTGATTTATAACCAACGCCCTTTGCGCAAGGTTCACCTCATCAAGAGCCTTAGGGCCAAGAATTATGAATTGATCCATCATAAAGATTATCGCGCCAAGCGCTATAAGGCCTACAGCCATTGAGATAAGCAATTCTATAAGCGTGAATCCGCTCTTCATTTCAGTCACCTAAAATGTCGTCCTTACAGCGAGCAACAAGGCCTTGCCTTGCGCTGATGGGGTTCCGTACATGTTAGACGGCATACCTGACAGATTTCGCCAGTCGAAGGCGTAGTAACGATGATAGCCGGTAATAAGAGAATTTCCCGAATATGTTCCGAAAAGTTGCCCACCTTCATACTGGGCCGTCGAACCAAATTCGAAAAGTTGACCTGTGTTTCTATTCCATTGTGCATTTGCGTAATTTGGATACCAGAATGTTCCGTTAAATGCATATAAACTTGCCATGATTTTGGCATATTGAGGCATGTTGTTAGAAAGGGATATATCGTAATTCGAAACGATGTTCAAAGCGTCCGTTCCCGTGGCCAAGCGTATTTGAGCGACTTGAGATGTCGATACGGGAGAATTTGTCCAGTTGTTTTTTGAACTATTTGCCCCGAACAATTGATTTGCGTAATTGTAAATAATATTTCCATTTATAATCGAACTACTTGTAGTGTACAATGTGTATTTTCCCGAAACGATTTGATCTGTTCCGTCCCCTATGACGAGATCGGAAGTGGTCTTTATTACACCGTTGAAATTAAAAGTAATAGGCCCGGAACCATTCGACAATCCAAGAAGCTGATTTGATCCACTTTCAATTGTAAGTGTAGAATTTCCAGGAACTGAATTTGCAGGATTTATCTGCAACAATTTTTGCCATTGTGGATTTGCATATCCTACAAGAACATCATAAACATTTGGATTATAATAATTAGGATAATAATTCCCAGAAAGATAAGGTCCAATTGAATATAAATTATACTTGTAAGAATACATATTTACATCGGTTCTTAAATGATCAATTGCAGAGATTGCATTTGATGTGTCTATTCCGTAGGATATAGTTATTGTATTAGCGTTTGAACCTGAATTTCCCGGTGAAAAGGTAACCTGCAGTGAAGGAATTCCATAAATTGCTGAAATCACGTTGTTATAATCGTTGTATATTACACTCGGCAGTTTATTCCATAAGATATTTCCATTTTGATCGATATAACCGCTATCCGAAGCCCAGCTGTGGAAATCATTTTTAAACATTTTTACAAGGGTTGACAAGGTATAAGATCCTCCACTTTTCCATTTGTAGTTGTTACTGTAACTGAAGCCATAATCTTTCCACAACTGATTGACAAGGTTATTATAAACTTCTGATAGATCTAATCCAACTGGTGTTGAATAATTTGAAAGATTACTGATTACCGCTAATGAGTCTGAACTTGTATAATAAAAGTATGGATAAAAAAATAGCAGAATGGAAAAGGGTACGAGCTTGGGAACT
>PNIW01000025.1 GCA_002878315.1 Mesoaciditoga sp.
CAACCGTTAACGGAAGCGTTTTGATCGCAAAGAAATGGATTGAATACGTCGAACGTTTTTGAGGAGTAAAAAATGGAGATCGAGAATGGTTATAAATGCTGGTTAAGGTACAAAAATGTTGAAGATCAAAGCGTACTGTCTTCTTACAAATCATTTTGCCGGAATATTACCGTTACGAAGACATCTGATATCATTAACTACGCTTTAGATGAACTTATTGACGGTATTTCCTCTATGTGTTCAATTATTCCGACTGTTACAGATGAATTCGTCGAGGAAGCCGGATTGGTCATTGGAACTGGATCAAAGATCATCGATATAGTCGGTAAAGAGGCTTTTGAGTCACTTGATGAAGAAGGTTACATGATCAAGACGTTTAAATCGAAAATAGCGATCGCCGGCAAGAGTGACCTTGGAATCTTATACGGCGTATTTCATTTTTTAAGAATTTTGCAATCCGAAAAGTCTATAACCAATCTTGATATCACTGAAAATCCGCAAAACAAGATTCGCATGATAGATCACTGGGACAATTTGGATGGAACGATAGAGAGAGGATACGCTGGAAATTCTATCTTTTACAAAGACAACAAAGTCTCATTCGATCAAATACGAATAAAGGATTACGCAAGGCTTTTGTCTTCCATCGGCATAAATGCGATCTCTTTGAATAACGTCAACGTTCATGAGAATGAGATGAAACTCATAACAAAAACATATCTTTCGGATATAGCAAAAATAGCCGATATTTTTAGAAATTATGGAATAAAAATATTTTTAAGCGTTAATTTTGCAAGTCCAACGTATATCGGAAAACTTCTTACCTCCGATCCTTTGGATTTTTCCGTCAAAGATTGGTGGAAGGAAAAGGTAAGAGAAATATACGAATATATTCCAGATTTTGGAGGTTTTCTCGTAAAGGCTGACTCGGAATACACCTCTGGTCCATTCGCCTATGGCAGAACTCACGCAGACGGCGCCAACACGATTGCACAGGCACTTGGACAGTTTGGAGGTCTTTTGATATGGCGCGCATTTGTCTACAAGATGCAGGACTGGCGCGACAGAAAAACAGACAGGGCAAAGGCCGCTTACGAATTTTTCAAGCCTCTCGACGGAAAATTTTTAGATAACGTCATTCTTCAAATAAAAAACGGGCCTATGGATTTTCAGGTAAGAGAGCCGGTATCTCCTTTGTTCGGTGCCATGGAGAGTACAAATCAAATGCTTGAATTGCAGATAACTCAAGAGTACACCGGCCACCAGATAGATCTTTGCTATCTTGTGCCTCAATGGAAGGAGGTCTTTGACTTCGACACTTACGCGGCCGGAAGAGGATCGAAGGTTTCAGACGTGGTAAGTGGAAAAACTTTCAAAAGACCCTACGGCGGGGTCGCCGGAGTTTCAAATGTTGGAGACGATCCGAACTGGACAGGTCATTCACTCGCTCAGTCCAACCTTTACGGATTTGGAAGACTTGCGTGGAATCCGAACCTTTCATCCGAAGATATAACAAATGAATGGGTTAAACTTACATTTGGAAAAGATCCTGTGGTTGTCAAAACGATCTCAGAAATGCTTTTGTCATCGTGGAGAATTTACGAAAGTTACACATCTCCGCTCGGAGTCGGATGGATGGTAAATCCAGGCGTACATTACGGCCCAAATGTCGACGGGTACGAATATTCAAAATGGGGCACATACCATTACGCAGATCACGAAAGCATAGGGGTGGACAGAACAAAAGCGACAGGAACAGATTTTATCAGCCAGTACAGACCCGATGTGGCCGAAATTTACGAATCTCTCGAAAAATGTCCAGATGAACTTTTGCTTTTTTTCCACCATGTGCCATACACCCATAGGTTGAAATCCGGTAAAACGGTTATCCAGCACATCTACGATTCCCACTTTGACGGAGTAGAAAAGGTTATCGAAATGAAGGAAAAGTGGATTGGTTTAAAGGATCATGTTGATCAAATCATTTTTGACGAAGTGCTTGAAAGATTTGAACTTCAACTTAAGAATGCAATAGAATGGTGTGATGAAATCAATACCTATTTTTTCAGAAAATCTGGGATTAAAGACCGATTAGGAAGGAAAATCAATTGAAAAACGGTATTTGTTCGATATATCTTGTGATATCTCAATAGCGCTTTTCATTTCAGAGTGTGACATGGTTTTGATATTGAATAGTTTATTGCTACAATGAATTTGTATGGTGGCGTAATTCGCCATAAAGTAAAGAAGGAGGAGATTTTATGAACAAAGTAAGGTTTTTGATTCTCATGGTAGCCTTGATAGGCATAGTGAGCATCGGTCTTGCGGACGTTTCTTATCCGTACC
>PNIW01000040.1 GCA_002878315.1 Mesoaciditoga sp.
TTGCAAGTCTATTATGAAAAGAAAGAGAAATTCAAATGGAAGATAAAGGAATTCTTTGAAAAAGACGTAAAAGACAAACTGATAAAATTGGAATTGAAAGCTTTCATAGGCACCAAATTTCAGATCATAAACGGATAGAATTTGGATATGTTTTTATACCGAAGATTCGGAATTTAAAGTTGGTTGAGTACATTACCTTTTCTTCGTTTTTAAGTTTTTTATAATCACATAATGTGATTTGAATTTACCGTTTTTTGATTCGTAATCATTTACAATTTTGTCCATATCATTTCCGATGCATGTGAGCACTAACGTGACTTTACCGGGCGGAACAAATTTTAAAAATTCCACTGTAGCATTCGCCGGTTTTCCAGCCCACAAAGGTGAGACGACGATATACATGTCAGCATCTTTGTTATTTTCACTAATTTTGATTTAGACACTTTTGTTCCTCATGGAATAATAACCGGCCTTAAAATATCCGAAGAAATCTCTGAAATTTGGGCTTTCTTGAATTATTTCGATTGGTTTTACACCCAGAGTCTTCGATATTTTCTCGGCCACTCTTCTGCTGTTTCCAGTTCTTGAGAAGAAAACAACGTTGTATTTCATTCAGACACTCCTTTTGCAGATTTTTTGAGTTCTTCCCTTACACGCCTGTAGACGATTATGGGCAGATCTCCTTGATAAAGATTCTCATTCATTCTCAACTCACTTTTTATTGGCTTTTGCGTAATGACAACCCTTTTATCCTGATTGAGAACCTTTTTGTTGAAAGGCATCGATATTTTCGTTACAAAATTGCGAATGAACGGCACTTTCAAAAATCTCTGGTAGAATCTCAGGTATATTATGGTATTTGAATCGTCTATCGGGACGAATGCCGCCACAACCCTTAAATCTTTGTTTATGATATTTTGCCAGTAATTAGGAAAGATAAATTGTAATCTTCCTATGCAATTTTCCTTCTTTACCTCTTCCGGCTTCAAAGGCCTTTGGCCGTTGTCGGAAACGTTGTTAACCCACACGTTCATAATCCCGTCTTTGTATTCGACAATAGGCCCGTTGACTAAAGTCCTTCCGCCGCGTCCTATCGTGTTGTAATGGACAAAAGGAAGATGAGAAACGTCTAATTGATTTTCTATCGATCTTGAATAATGCACGGGCCATATATCTGCAAGTGATGAATAATTGAAAGTTTCATCTATACCTTCTAACCATTTTATCTCGGGAAGATCTTTTCTTTCTTCTCCAAACCACATGAAGACGAAATCACCTTTTTCGTCGACATGATAACTTTTAACTTTGAAATTGGATCTTATAACACCATTTTTACCAATCGAGGGAATCAAAACGGCTTTGCCGGATCCATCGTATTCTATGCCGTGAAATGGACACTGAACGTGATCATTGACGATCTTTCCAAGGGCGAGATCGGCCCCTCTGTGGGCACATGTTCGTTCTATGCAATGAATTTGATTTGAATTGTCTCTCCAGAAGAGCAAGTCCTTGTTCAATCTTTTAACTGCGGTTATTTTTTCTCTCTTTATTTCTTTTGAATCAAGGACTACATACCATTGGTTGTAGATCACTCTTACCACCCTCTTTGTCGCTTTTTATAATACTGACAATTCATTATTATAACAAACTTCATTATCAAAGTCAAATCAAATATAACAAATTTATATCCTATGGAAGTCTATGAAGCATATAAACTTGCTTTAAAAGCCGAATATACTTAAATAACTTTAAAAATCGAATGTTCATTTAATTTAATTAGATGACAGAACTTCCTCGAGATGGCCTTCGTAGCCTGCGAGAACCATACATCGAATGGGGCACATGCCATCGCTACGATTCGGAATTTTAATTTTGTTTGGTATAGTATGGTAGAATTTTTATAAATCGAAAGGAAAGGAATGGATAATGAAAATACTTGTGACGGCATTTGAGCCTTTTGAAAAAGAGAACATAAACCCATCTTATGAAGCGCTAAAAAACGTAAGAGATAGAATAATGAATGCAGAAATAATAAAGATGCAGGTTCCCACAATCTTTTATCTATCTACAAAAAAAGTTATAGAGAAGATTGAAGAAATAAGTCCAGATGCTGTTCTCAGCATTGGACAGGCTGCCAAAAAATACAGCGTAAATGTCGAAAGAGTGGCGATAAACATCGACGATGCAAGAATACCTGACAACGCCGGTCAGCAACCTGTAGACACTCCGATCGATCCAGATGGAATGCCGGCTTACTTCGCAACTATACCCATAAAAAAGATCGTGGAGGAAATTAAAAGAGAGAAACTACCTTCCGTGATTTCGAACACAGCAGGTACTTATGTTTGTAATCATCTTATGTATGGCATTCTAAATTATATTCACAAAAACGATTTGCCGATCAAGGCGGGTTTTATTCATGTGCCTTATTCATCCGAACAGGTTCTTGACAAACCAGATACACCTTTTATGTCTTTGGAGGATATGACACGTGCCATCGAAATTGCCTTAAGAGTCATCGCAACAAATGATACACATATATCTGTTCCGCGCTAATCTTTATTTTTTAATCGTGAGGTGAGGCATGAAAAAAGAAACAGAGTCCGGATATCTGCTTGGAAAGATAGATGAACTCCTTAACAAGGTAGGATGTCCAATATGTGAACTTACTTCAGAAAGTGTTTACGATAACATAGATGCGTTATTTTACGAAAATGTCAACGATCCGTCTGAGAGGAAAAAATTTTTATCCGGTCCTGGTTTTTGTCCAAAGCATCTTAAAATGGTTGAGGATCATCTGAAATCTCATATAGAACTTGGAATACTTGGTGTCTCTGTGCTTTACGGAACTATTTCCGATGAAATATTGCGATCTTTAAATGGAGAATCGATAAAATTTGGAGAAAATTGTCAGATGTGCGCGATAGAAAAGGATGCGGAAAAAAGGTATTTGGATCTTTTCGCGCAGTACGTTTCAAATGATGAAAGACTGAAAAGGTATGAAAATTCCATTTCAATGGTATGCCTCAAACACACAAATGAATTGATCGAATCAGGGATAAATCTGAATTTCAAAAATGTGCAGATATCCAAAATGAAAAAGGTAATAAACTCTTTGAAAGAGTTTGTAAGGAAAAGTGATTACAGGTATTCAAAAGAGCCTGTTTTTTTGATGGAAGGCGAGGCATGGAGAATTATATCTAAATTCCTGTCTTGAAAATCTTTTGATTGCCAAATATGACTTAGACAAAGAGCCCTTTCGGGCCCTTTTATTTTTTTATATCGGATATTATCCTGCCGTCTAAGATTTCCACAATTCTATCTGTTCTTTCGGCTATTCTCCTGTCATGGGTTACTATTACAAAGGTTGTGTTGTATTTTTTGTTTACCTGTCTCAAAAGCGCATATATATCTTCTGTGCTTTGGGAATCAAGATTCCCTGTCGGCTCGTCCGCGAGTATTATCTTCGGATTGTTCATAAGGGCGCGCGCTATTGCAGTTTTTTGTTGCTGGCCTCCCGAAGCCTCCGTTGCCATATTGTTTTTTATTTTCGATATACCGACAAGATCGATAAGTTCTTCGGCTCGTTTTATTATTTCTTTTGTCGGTTTTGAATCTTTCATGAGATAAGGCATGAGGACATTTTCGTATATTGTGAACTCGGGCAGAAGATAATGGAATTGAAAGACAAATCCTATTTTTTGATTTCTTATGTATGCAAGTCTTTTCTTTTCTATCTTGTCTATTCTTTCTCCGTCTATGGTTATTTCACCGGATTGGGGTTTATCGAGAATTCCCATCACATTCATGAGAGTGGTCTTTCCGGATCCAGAAGGCCCTATTATGGAGTTAAATGAACCTTCTTCAAATGACAGGTTTATGTCGTGGAGTACCTGAAATTTCATCTTTCCCGATATGTAAAATTTATTTATGTTTTTGAGATCTATTATGTTAGCCATTTCTTATCACCTCTATAGGATCGAGTCTTATCGAACTTCTTGCGGGTATTACGGAGGCGACAACGGATGCGGTTATCGCTATTATCATGGATATGAGTATAAAGAAGTAATTTATCTCAAGCGGCACAACTGGCGTCCCGTTGGAATTTACGGCAAACTTTGCGAACATAAAAGACAGTCCGAGTCCTAATCCAGCACCTGCAATAGCGCCTATGATTCCAAGAATTAATCCTTGAAACAAAAAAACAAGGCCCGTTTTCCCGTCTGTAAGACCCATCGCCTTCAATATACCTATTTCTTTTGATTTTTGCAAGACAGTTATAGCAAGCACGCTTGCTATCGCGAGAGTAACTGCCACTATGACGAAAACCTGGATCATTATGCTTGAAATGCTTTGACCCTGAAGTCCGGTAAGGAGATCCGCGTTTTGATCTTCCCAGTTTTCGACCTTTATCGAAGGATTGTTAAGCATTTTAACTATCTCTTCAGAAATCTTTTTGGCATCGAAAACATTTACAACCTGCATTTCTATGCTGCTTACGTTATTGCCAAATCCGCCGATATTTTGAGCCGTTTGCAAATTCGAAATGGCCCACGATGAGTTTATGGCCGATACGTTGAAATCGAAGATACCGCTTATCTTAAGTATCTTCAACTGTCTTTTTGCCGTAAACACGGTCACGGTCTTTCCAACGCTTAAGTTGGCATCCTTTGCAAATTGCTTTCCTATCATTATTTCGTTGTCATTCGTGGGAAGTGTCCCTTCTATGATGTGTGAGTTGAAATGATATATGGGGTCAGAGGCTTTGAAATCGAACCCTCTCAAAAGCAAAGAATTTATCGCGGATCCTTCCGAAATGAAGATCGGAGTGTTGACTGACGGAGAAAGATACTTTATCTCTTTGTCGTATACAGGATCTGAGCTTATCTTTTGAATTATCCCATCCCAATTGCTCACAGGAGTACCTTTAATTTTTGATACAATTGTTATTTGCGAGGAATTTCCTATTGTTGTTTCAACCAAACTTGTCTGAAGGCTCTGGATCAAAAGGCCTATGAATATTTGAACGGATATTCCTATCGCTATGCTTAAAATTATGAAAATCGACTGGGATCTGTTGTATCTTATGAATCTTAAAGCAATTTTGAACGGTAAACTCATTTTGATCCCCTCAGATCTTTTAAAAATTTAACAAGTTCATCAAAATCGGCAAAGAGAAAGTCGACACCACACTTTTTTGTGTATTCGGGATTTTTAACGCATGCACGACCACTGGCGATCACTTTAGTCTTGGGAGAATATCTTTTTAGTTCATCTATGAACTTGCAAAGATAAACAAGATTGTAGTGATTCGTTATACTTATGGACAACATATCGAATTTTTCGGCCTTTATAGCCTCTTTAAATGTTTCAAGGGGCACTTCTTTCCCGGCAAAAACTGTTTTGATACCGTTGAGCGTAAAGATATCTTCACTCATTCTAAGGCCAAGTTCGTGCTCTTCTTCCTGCGGACAGAAAACTGCACAGGTCAGGCCCATGTCCGGCATTTTTGATTTTATTACATAAGGATATGCGCATTCTATGCATGTTCTGACGATCGAAGACATCACATGCTCTTTCCATATGCACAAAGGATCCAACTCGTAATCGCACTCCCATTCGTTGAGAATTTTGGCAAATAATTTGTAGAGTTCGATCACATCCATTCCACTGTCAAGTGCCGAGATAAATAATTCTACACTTTCTTTTTTCCTTCCAGCATAAAGATTTGACTTGAGATCGGAAAGTTCCATTCAAATCACCTTAAAATCAAAGCGATTAAAAATATCAACCCAATTGCGGAAATGCCTATTACCGCGTTCATCCAGCCGGGAAGGCCTGTAAGGCCATAAAATGCCCTTATCTGTGGAAGTATTTTAAAGACATTTATTATGTCTTGAGGGGTAAATTGTTCTATTTTTCCTACGGCAATGAAAAGATTTCCGGCCTCACCTGAAGGAGGAAAGAATGAGACTATGTAATATCTTCCGCTTTCTGGCAAGGTTATCGTCTGGTTGAAATATATCCACGAATATGTATCCGTTACGGGTTCATAAAAAACGGTCGGCGTACCCGTTGACGTAAACGCAAGCGCACCCATACCGGATGGAATTTCAAAAGGCAGGTCATTTGCCTTTGGCAGGCCAGGTCCGACTATAACAACCTCGGGTTTTAAATCTTTGAATTTGTCTATCTTCGGAACACCTGGCTGAAAATACAAACTCTGTCCTTTCGTGCCTTCAAAGGTCATCCAAAGAAAACTGTTGTCGTGATCGAAGACTTTGTACAAAACTTGTGATATTTCTATGTGATTTATCGGAATAGCGTTCGATATGTCCGATCCCGACATCGTCGAAACGATAGGTGCATGGGCAAAGGTAATCGATGCCATTGCCAATGAAGCGAGTAAAAATACTAAAAATTTGTATTTCATGAAGATCACCTCAGTGAACGTTGAATCCGAGCGTAAAGGTCATGGTTCCGAGATAATTCGACGTGTATCCATCAGTTTGCGGTACAGTCGGATATTGAGAAATACCAACGGCACTGCCTCCCAAAAATCTCACGTTTGCAAAGGTATCAAGGTAATCCGTGTTTCTAAATCCGAGGCTTAAAGACGCATCAAGTATCGATCCTGTGAAATCGAAATTGGAACCGTTGAAGAATTTACTCGATGCGTAAAATCCGTCTATATCTGTGGCTACGTACATGCCGTTGTCAAAATTGTACTGGCCTTTCAGCTTAAGAATCGGAACCGGTCCCAGATTTTCACTTACAACCGCATATTCACCGTCGAGAGATTGAAAGATTATCGATGCGTTTCTCAGTTGCAAAGAAAGACCGATACCCAATTTTGCACGCGATGTGTTTATCAGATCATACAGATAACTTATTCTCCAGAAAGAAAAGCCGTAATTGTAAAGCATGACGCTGCTTGCCGGGAAGGTTTGATAAGATATGGTTATGGGTTCCGTAATTACGCCTTCGGTTTGAATGTCAAGCGGCTGGTACAAAAAGATCAACTCGTTGTTTTTTAGAAAAGTAAAATCGACGGAGTACCTATCAACCGGAAAAAGAATGCTTTCTCCGCCGTCGCTGACGTAATCAAAGTTCGTCGTGTTGTGGCCGTATTGGATATCGTTGAAAAGCACCGATAACGCTCCGGCTTCATATTGAAAACTCATCTGATACCAGTTATTCGGTGAGCTAAAAAGGCTCATTCCGAATCCGGCAGAAAATACCCCTATCAAAATTACAACTAAACTGAAAAGAAGAAATTTTTTCATTTCAGATCTCCTTTCGATATATTTAACTTATTATACGATTATTCTTAAGAAACCGGTCAGTCAGTCTTGAATTTTCTCTTCCAAGATTTCTTTTGCATTGGTGACAACCGGGGATTTTAATTTTCCAACCATCAAAACAAAGATCAATCCTATCAGAGAGATGATGGCCGTTGTCAAAAACATCTCTGTATATCCCACGTTTATAGTTGATTGAAAGGTCTGCTGTATTTTATCCTTTACACCTTGAACGTCATTTACAACTAATTTATTCAGAGGAAATGGAATTACTTTGTTAAGGACATCCTCGAGTTTGGTAACTATATTGGTAACATCCGCGTTTTGAAGCGACGAAAAGGCATTGGCAGATTGCGCATCCATCTTTATCGGTGGTATTTTTATTCCCGCGCCGCTTAAAGTTTGTGTAAGGTTAGTTTGAAGTTTCTTTCCGGCCTGAACCAAAAATCCAACCATAACATTTGGAGCAACTGTTATGCCTATCGATCTCATCAGTGAGAGATTTGCAAGAGCCGAAGCTGAATTTTTCGAATCAACGCTGTTGAGTATCATGTAATTCAAAGGCGCACCAAGAGTAAAGCCTATTCCGATTCCCATCATTAAAAGCCCTATAAGAAGGCCGGTAAAATTAAGCATGTAAGTTGTAACGTATCCCAAAAACAAGGCGCCCGCTATGTTGAAGACAAATCCTATCGACATAACAAAGACTGCTCCACGCTTGTCGACGAGAATTCCTGAAAGTGGAGCCGCTATGCCGGAGAATATTGCCAAAAGTGTGACGACATATCCACCTGTTCCGGCCGGGATTTTTAAAATGTTTTCTGCAAATTGCGGGATGAATATGAGCCCCATCATCCCTATGCCGACGACAAGAGCGGTCATCATGATGAAAAATGTGTTAGGATTTGTCAGAAATTTCGTGTTGAAAACCGGATCTTCATTTTTGCTTTCGAATAAAAGCATTAACGGGAAGAGCGCCGCAAAGGCTATAAGAAAAGGATAAACGTTTAAATCACGAATCGAATTCGAGAGATTGAAAAAGTCCAAATTCGTAAGCGCGTACATCAGGCTTCCTATAGAGACAGCTAAGAGAATGGAACCAATTATGTCTAACTTCTTTGATGCTTTTTCTATCTCTATTTCTTTGACTTTTAGAGAGAGTAAGATAACGAAGATACTTATCGGCACATTTATGAAAAAGAGCCATCCCCATTTGTCTGTTCCCGCTATCGAGAGTATAAAACTCCCAATTGTCGGTCCCACTATTGTCGCTATGCCGTAGACTCCGCCGACTATACCAAGCGCAGTGCCTTTTTTCTCTTCCGGAAAGATCTTGCTTACGGCTGTAGTTGCTATCGGGACCATGCCTCCAGCTCCGAGAGCCTGAATAGACCTTGCAATCAGGAACAGCCAGAAATTTCCAAAGAAATTATTCATTCCCGAAAGGAAAGAGCCTATTCCGAAGACTGTTATTCCTATTATGAATATCTTTTTGTATCCTCTTCTGTCTCCCAACTTCCCCATTATCGGCATTGAGGCTGCGTATATGAGCGTGTAAAGTGTTATCATCCATATACCTAAACTTTGATCTATCCCGAAGCTGTTTCCTATTATTAATCTTGCAGGAGATACAATACCTGAATCTATTGCCCCCATGAATATTCCGAAGATAAAAAGCAGCAAAAGAATTGTGTTTTGCTTTTTCATTCTACCACCTCTCTTTGTTAAAAATACCGACTACAAAGTATTATAGATCAAAATTTTAATTTTTGCAAATGATTTTTATTTCCAGAGAAAAGATATCTTTGTGCCATCAGAAGAAGAATCAACGTGTATTTTTATTCCGTGAAGATCGGCTATATGTTTTACGACGCTTAATCCTAATCCAAATCCCGGAATGTCAGTTCTTTTTCTGAAAAATTCTTCGAAAAGATGAGATTTCGTTTCCTCATCCATTCCGGGACCTTCGTCTGTTACCTTTAAGTAATTATTTCCCAACTCGATCTTTACCTTTCCATTTGTGTATTTGCATGAATTTTCGACAACGTTGAATATCATTTCTTTGAGAAGACTTTCATCGCCTTTTACGTATGGATTTTGAGCGGGAGAAAATTCTATTCTATTGGGATATTTTTTTATAAGGTCCTCAATGGCTTCAAAGGCGACCTCGTTCACGTTTAAATTTTCAAAAGCCACCGGCACATTTTTGATCTTCGAAATCACGAGCAAAGTATCAATCAATTTTGACATTTCATCTGATTTTTTGGATATCTTTTCAAGGGCAATTTTTAATTCTTCGATAGAATTTTTCTCCATCGCGATCTGGGCATCGCTTTTTATAACAGAAATTGGCGTTTTAAGTTCATGGGCTGCGATAGATGAAAATCTTTCTATTGTCTTAATTCCGGATTCGATCCTGTCAAGCGCGGAATTTATAGACTGTTCAAGTATTTCTATCTCTTTACCGGATTTTTTTACGTTTATCCTTTCTGAAAGATTATCCGTTTTTATCCTTTTGAACTGAGAAGACATCTCTTCTATTGGCTTGAGCGCTTTGCCTATTATCAATAGGCCACCTGACATTATGATCAAAAAAGCCAGCACAAGGCCGATCAAAAGCCAGTACGAAATTGCGGTATTTGTCGATCTAAACTCTTCCATCTGCCTTGAGGCGACAAGATAATAATTCTCCCCGTCTTTTTGGAACGGCAAGACAATTATCCTTTGTGGATTGGACTGCTGAATGTTATCGCCAGATTGGGCTGAACTTTCGATGGTGAATATCTTTTCATGGCTGCGCATATATCTTTTGAAAGCGTTTTTTATTAGCGTGAGATCATTTTCCTGATCCGGCGCAAAAGAGAAAACGAGATTATCTTTGGAGTCAAAGATGTAATATGATACGTCTGAAACTCCTATGTTATCTATGAATGTCTGAACCGGCACGAAATTATTTGGAAGACTTTCAAAGTAATTTACAACGCGGGTCGCATTTGAATTCAAGTAATCGTCAAAAGTTCTGTAAGAAGTGCTAAGTTGAAAATTGTATATGAAAAGCCCGATTACCAAAAAAACTGCCGAAATAGTTAAAGAAAACCAGGTTATTACCTTAAATCTTATGCTTTTCATCTTATCCTCTTATTCTGTAACCAATCCCTCTTATTGTTTCTATGAGATCGTCTACGCCGTGTTTTTTTAATTTTTCTCTTATGTAATTGACATAAACATCCACAACGTTGCTGTACATTTCAAATCCTGTCTCCCAGACATGATCGATTATCTCTGTTCTTTCGACGATCTTTCCTTGATTTGTGGCAAGATAAAGTAAGATATCGTACTCTTTTTTGCTCAACTTTACTTCTTTATCATCCACGCAAACGGTCTTTCCAAGCGTATCTATTTTGATGTTTTTAATCTCTATAATGTTGCTCTTTGTCCATGAGTTCCTTCTTATAAGAGTCCTTGATCTTGCAAGCAACTCTCCAATGTCAAAAGGCTTTACAAGATAATCGTCGGCTCCGATGTCAAGGCCCTTTATCCTGTCAGAGACCGCGTCTTTGGCCGTAAGCATGAGAATCGGAACTCTTAGTTTGGCTTTTCTTGCATTGAGACATACATCCCATCCGCTCATCTTGGGAAGCATTATATCGAGAATGACGAGATCGTATTCTGAGGAAAAAAGCAAATCAAGGGCCCTTTCTCCATCGCGGGCTGTATCGACGATAAAACCATTCCTCGAGAAGATCTCTTCTAAATTTTTACAAAGTTCCGGGTTATCCTCGACTATTAAAACCTTCATATCTTAATTTTACCATCAGGGCCAAAATTCTAATTTATTTTTAATTTTTGCGGGGTATATTGAAATCGAAAATCAAAAAGGAGGTGAAAAAATGAGAAAATGGATAATATTAATGACTGTGGCGGCGGTGTTGAGTTTGGGAGTTTTCGTCTTCGCGAATGGATCAAGCGCAACTGTCTCTCCAAATCAGCCGGGCATATCTCAGGCATCGCCAGCATCGACAGGTCTTTCAGTGCCTTCGCAGGAATCGCAAGAGTCAATTTCAGAAACAACAGAGCCAGTTGAAAGTAATGCGGAAAGTTTAAAAGATTCTGCAACAGATATGGATAACGTTCAATCAGAAGTTGTACAAAACGGAGATTTTCAGGGTAATTATTGACACCCAAACGCGCACTTTTAGTGCGCGCTTTCTTTCATTATTGATTTTACATAAGAAACTATAAGATTTGCTATGGGCTTGATTACTTTGTCGTTCGGCAAAAACATTGGATTGTGAAGTCCGTGCCGTGCCTTTTCCATCGTACCTGCCCAGAAGATAAGCGATGGGTATTCATAAGAAAAAAATCCGAAATCTTCTCCGGTGTATTTCATTTCACATCTTTCGAGTTTAAAATCGCTTTGACCTACCGTGCTCGAGAATATATCAAACATCCTTTTGTCAACCTTGACTGGCGCATAAAAACTCCCTTTCTCCAAAGAAAAATTTGATCCCGTCCTTTCGGACGCATTTCTTGCAATTTCATATATTTTCTCATACACTGTGTTCGATTTTTCTATAGAATCTGCCCTTATCGTGCCTTGCAGTTGAAATTCATCGGCTACTATATTTCTTGCGTTGCCTCCGAAGACTTTTCCGAATCCGGCAAGGACTTTGTCTTCAAATTCAACAGAGTAAAACTGTTGGAGAAAATCAACACCGGTTTTTATAGCGTCTATGCCATCTTTGTAAAATGCAATATGTGCGGCTTTACCGTTAAAGGTTAGATTTATCTCCGTCGCGCTCGCAAAGATAACGCCGCTATTTGTCGCGACCGTACCGAATGGATATTCGTCTGTCACATGAACCGCTATAGCACAGCATATTTCGTATTTATCCTTTATCTCTTCTATAACTCGACTGGCGCCACCGCCGCTTTCTTCGGCTGGCTGAAAGACAAAGATAAAATTTCCAGTCCATTTGTAAATTGCCTTCATAACTTCGTACATGATCGCCATATGAACATCGTGGCCGCAAGCGTGCATGTAATTGTTTTTGGAAGAGAATTTCCATCCAGTCTTCTCTCTTATCGGAAGAGCATCCATGTCTGCCCTTAAAAGTATGTATGGAACATCTGTGCGCTTTATCGGCACGATAAGGCCCGTCTGAACGATAGGATAAACTTTGACACCGATTTCCTCTATCGCCTTTTTTAGTAATTCCTGTGTTTTGTATTCCTGAAATGATAGTTCCGGATTTTGGTGTATGATATGCCTTAATTCAATTGAGTCCATTTTGCAATACCTCAATTGTTTTTTCAAATCTTTCGAGAATTTCATTCATTTCGTCGTAGGAAATATCGAGAGGCGGGAGGAATCTGACTGTATTTCCGCCGACAACGTTTAAAAGTAAATCGTTTTTTAATCCTGCCGCTATTATGTCGTTAGATTTAAATGGAAGTTCGACGCCTATCATCAGGCCGATTCCCCTTACCTCTTTGACCGGCAAGGCACTTAGGTTTTTTTTGAAGTATTCTCCCTTTTCTCTTACCTGGTTTATGAATTCCTCACTCAATTTCGAAAGCACGACTTTTGCCGCCGCAAGTGCAACAGGATTGGGCCCAAAGGTCGATCCGTGTTCGCCCTGCGAGAATACATCCGCATATTCGTCGAGAAAGATGGTCGCAGAAAGAGGAAGCCCTCCTCCGATAGATTTCGCGACCGTTATTATATCGGGCTTTAAATTGAAATATTCGTGCGCATAAAATTTTCCGGTCCTTCCAAGCCCTGCCTGGACTTCATCGGCGACAAGAATGTATTTGTACCTTTCTTTCATTTCCATAATCTTCTCTGCGAATTGATTATCAATCATCTTAAGCCCGCCACTTCCGAGCAACGTTTCGACAAATACGGCCGAGACATTCTTTCCTTCTTTTGACATATAATCTTCAAAGGCCTTTGAATCTCCGAATGGCAAAAAATATACTTCCCCGATCAATGGAAGAAATGGTTTTGAAAGATTGTCAAAGCCCGTTATAGAAAGGGATCCTATTGTTCTTCCATGAAAATTTCCATTAAAGGAAACGATTCTGCCTTTTTTCTTTTTTATAGCCTTTAGAGCCGCTTCATTTGCTTCGGTTCCAGAATTTCCGTAGAATACCTTTCCGCCTCTTCCCGTCTTTTCCATGAGCATTTTTGCAACCTCGATCGCATCGGGGTCTGTAAAATAATTCGAAAGATGGGTATACCTGTCTATTTTTTCTTTCATCGCCCTTTTTATGTCCTCATTTGAATGACCGAAGGCGAGCACTCCTATTCCGGAAAATGTGTCAATGTATCTTTTTCCATTTGAATCATAAATATACACGTGTTCCGCTCTTTTGACAGTTATAGGAAATGGTTTGTAGACATCGACTAAATATTCATTCACGTCTCTCACCTCAAAGATCAAAGGCTTTCGCGATGTTTTCCAAAACAATGCCTGCCTTTTGCGGATCGACAAGGCACGAAATCTTTATCTCGGATGTTGTCACAAGGACTGGCTTGACGTTAAGCGATGAGAGGATCGAAAAGAAACGGCCGGCCACTCCTGCACTCGATTTCATTCCAACGCCGACTATGGAAACCTTGGTGTAATATCCATCATTTGTTATTTTTGCTCTTTGACCAATCAATTCTTTCAAAGAATTCATCATCGATTCTTTGTGATCCTCAATGACCGTGAATGAAAGATGCATTTTTTCTCCATCTGAAAAAAGGGATATCATATCAACATTCACATTTAAATTGGAAAGACTTTTAAAAATTTCAGAGATCAAAAGATCATCGTCCGGCAGATCTGAAATTGTGATCTTCGTTTGATCCTTCTCGATCGTTGCGCCCGTCACGACAGGCTGTTCAAGCCATTCAGGCAATTTTTTTACCACGTAAGTCCCCTCCGTATCTGTAAATGAAGATGCACAGTAAATTTTCACATCGTATTTCTTGGCAATTTCGACCGATCTTGAATGTAAAACCTTTGCTCCCAAAGAAGCGAGTTCTAACATATCATCGTAAGTTATGTAAGACAATTTTTTTGCCTGAGGATACATCTTCGGATCGCATGTGTATATTCCGTCTACGTCGCTGTATATTTCGCAATCACATTTCAATTTTGCCGCGAAAGCAACTGCCGTCGTATCGGATCCTCCGCGCCCGAGCGTTGTTAAGTCCTGCATTTCGTCTATGCCCTGAAAGCCGGCTATTATGAGAGCATCATGAGTTTCAAATTCTCTGAAGATGACCTCATCATTTATATCCTTTATCTTTGCCTGAGTGTGATTGCTTGTTGTCTTTATTCCTATCTGAAACGCGTTGAAAGATTTCGAACGGACACCTATCTCCTCTAACGATATCGAAAGAAGGGCAATTGATATTTGCTCTCCAGTTGAAAGGAGCATATCCATTTCCCGTGGATCTGGATCCGGGCTCAATTCTTTTGCAAGCGAAATGAGGTTATCCGTGGTCTTTCCCATCGCCGAAACGACGACCACCACTTTGTATCCATGATCTGTCCTGGCCTTTATTCTTTTTGCGACATTTTTGATTCTTTGGGTATCCGCAACAGAAGAGCCACCGTATTTTTGAACGATCACATTCATCTCTGGCCTCCGAGGTTTCTTAAACTTTCGACAATCTGGGCCTTGGTCATCGTTTTTCCATCGACCATCTTTATTATTTTTGCAGGCACTCCGCCAACGACATGGTAGGAAGGAACATCTTCTATTACAACGGCACCGGCCGCGACAACGCTCCCTTTTCCCACATGAATTCCTTCCAAAATTACGGCATTTGCTCCGACAAGCACATCGTCCTCTATAACTACCGGCGTCGCACTCGGCGGTTCTATAACTCCGGCTACGACTGCACCGGCACCTATATGACATCTTTTACCTATAACTGCCCTGCCTCCAATTACGGCATTCATGTCTATCATAGTTCCACTCCCTATACTTGCGCCTATGTTTACGATCGCTCCCATCATTACAACGGCGCCGTCCCCTATTTCGACCATTTCTCTTATTATCGCGCTGGGCTCTATCCTCGCATTGTATTTCAAAATATCGGCAAGAGGGACGGCAGAATTTTTCGCGATGACTTCTAAATGATATCCCCTTATTCCCGCGTTGTCCCTTATAACCTTCATTACCTCTTCATAATCTCCGAAGAGAATCCCGAACTTTTCATCTCCAAAAAATTCAACATTTTCAAATTTAATCCCGCCAAGATCTCCTTTTATAAATGCCCTAACAGGCGTAACCTTTTTTGAATTGGATATGAGGTTTATTATCTCGTCTGTGTTCATTTTTCCACACCTTTCATATTCTCAACGATCTCGCTGAATGTGTAAAACTGCGGTGCTTTTCCGATAATCCATTCTGCGCTCTTTAACGCCCCCATTGCGAATACTTTCCTCGACAATGCCCTGTGGGATATTTCTATTATTTCTCCCGCATTTCCGAAGATCACGCTGTGATCTCCATATACGCCCCCTATCCTTATCGAATGGATTGGCACATCACTTCCCAAAGCATTTTTGATCATCAAAGCGGTACCGGACGGTTTGTCTTTTTTATGAGAATGATGTGTCTCACAGATTTCTGTGTCCCATCCGTCCAAATAGATCGAAAATTGTGAAAGCATTTTTAGAATTAAATTTATTCCGATGGAAAAATTGTACGATTGAACGACTGGAAAGTAAATCGATGCCTTTTTAAGTTCCTCCATCTCTTTCTGTCCAAGGCCCGTTGTGCCTATGACAAGGGGGATTTTGTAATCGCGGCAGATCGACAAAGTTGTGACGAGGGCCTCGGGCCTTGAAAAATCGACAATGACGTCTGGGATGCCATCTATCCTCTGGTCTGAACTGTTGACCTTTAAAACGAGTTTGTGGCCGACATCTTGAAATGTCTCGATTATTTCCCTTCCCATCTTTCCTGTTCCAACCACGCCAAAGTTCATTACGCCACCTCTGATTTCAATATGCCAGATCTTTTCATCGCTTCTTTCAACGCCTCGATGGTTTTTTCACCGGCCCCGGCAAGAGGCAGTCTCAATTCTCCGTTTCCAAATCCTATCATGGACATGGCTGCCTTTACGGGAATCGGATTTGATTCGATGAACAACGCTTTGAAGAAGTTAAAGTATTTCATGTGAATCTCTCTTGCCATTTCTACATTTCCGGAAAAGATGAGATCGCACATTTCCTGCATTTGTCGAGGGATTACATTTGAAGCGACAGATACTATTCCGTCTCCGCCCGAGCAGAGAAGATGAAAGGCAGAATCATCATTTCCCGAGTATATCCTGAAATCACGGATACTTTTGAGAATGATTATGTCCATGTCGATCTGGTTTATATCCGGATTTGCCTCTTTCAATCCCTTAACATTTTTACAGTCTGATGCTATTTTGTAAACGGTCTCTGGAAGAATATTGACTCCCGTCCTTGATGGAACATTGTAAATTATTATCTTCGCGTCTGTGTGTTCCGAGATATATTTGTAATGCTCGTAAAGGCCTCGCTGGGTAGGCTTGTTGTAATAAGGAGTCACAACAAGAACACCTTCAGGATTGTACTTTTGAACGTGTTTTATCTTCTCGACGGTCTTCTTTGTGCTATTTGTTCCGGCACCTACTATCACCTCTACCTTGCCATTGCAAATTTCTACACTTTTGCTTACAAGACGGTCAATCTCGTCATCTTCTACCGACGGAGATTCTCCCGTCGTTCCGAGGACAAATATCGATTTGACTCCGTTATCGATCTGAAAGTTCAGCAATCTTTCGTAAGTTGTCATGTCCAATTCCCCATCTTTAAAAGGAGTTATTATCGCCGTTCCCACTCCTCTAAACATTTTCAACGCCTCCTCTAAGATATATGTCATTTCCATCAAAAATAACGTTGAGTATGCCACCTTTAACAAGGACGATGACAGCATTGCCCCAATTATTTATCATTCTCGCGATATAAGCGCTCGCGGTCGATCCGGTACCACATGCCTTTGTCTCAGCCTCAACACCTCTTTCGTACGTTCTGACCTTTATTTTTGAATCACCGATTACTTCTACAAAATCGATATTCGAGTTTAATTCATTTCTTAATCTTCTTCCTTCATTTTCAACGTCTATATTTTCTATTTCTTTTGAAAAGATCACGTAATGCGGTACACCAACGGTGACGTAATAACCTCCTGAGATTTTTTCAACTTTCAAAGGTGGCATCTTTACCATAACGCCTTCTGGCGTTACGCGTCCCTCGATATAGCCGGAGAATGAGTTAAAGACGACCTTTTCGCCTATTTGCTTTGAATCGTGAAGATATTTGACAAAACTTCTCGAGCCGTTGCCACAAAATGCAGCCCTTTTTCCGTCACGATTGAAATAGTCCATAAAGAAACCGTCTTTTTTCTTTTCGACGAAGATCATCCCGTCGCGATCCTCTACCCTTTCGGTGACTATTTTGCTTTTTTCCTCGTCGCTGAGAGTGGAAGTCGAAAGATCACAGATTATAAATGTGTTTCCTGTCGCGTTGTACCTGAAAAAATTCATTCTTCACCTCCTATTCAAATAAAAAGGCCACATCTTTTCGAT
>PNIW01000119.1 GCA_002878315.1 Mesoaciditoga sp.
ATTTCATGGATTCTAAAAATAGAGTAGTAATTTATAAAAATTGCAGTTAATCATCTTTCAATTCCATTTCATGGATTCGGTTTCTGCTGTTGGTTGTGTTGTTTCTGTCCTTTCAACCTTTCAATTCCATTTCATGGATTCTATCTTATCAATACACTTATAAAAATAACCACCTTTAACTTTCAATTCCATTTCATGGATTCATAAGAAAAACAATAGTTGGAACATTAGCTGGATATGGACTCTTTCAATTCCATTTCATGGATTCCATTATCTAAAAGCAATATATGAAACAGTATTTAATTTAAGACTTTCAATTCCATTTCATGGATTCATTATAGAGAGTGCTTAAATGAGTGCTTAGCAAATAGCTAGACTTTCAATTCCATTTCATGGATTCTCCATCCATTACTTGCATGATGGAAGTTGTAGTTGCTTTCTTTCAATTCCATTTCATGGATTCTTACACTTTTATATAAAAATTCAGGACTTTCCTTTACATGTAGCAACTTTCAATTCCATTTCATGGATTCTTAGGAAAACACACAGCAAGCGAAGTGTTAAGGCTTTATTTCTTTCAATTCCATTTCATGGATTCTAGAAATTAAAAACTATGATGACAATAGTTTCAACTATCATCTTTCAATTCCATTTCATGGATTCTAGAACTATCGTTAAGGCCGCAATCGCATCCATCTATAAACTTTCAATTCCATTTCATGGATTCAGATTTTCCTTTTTCTGTCATTTTGTCATTTTTTAAGATTTCTTTCAATTCCATTTCATGGATTCACATTGGAACGAATATTATAGAATACATACTGTATAAAGAACTTTCAATTCCATTTCATGGATTCGGAATAAAATTGGGTTGGACTGAACTGAAAATATTAACTTTCAATTCCATTTCATGGATTCACTCTAGGTAATACTCTAAGAATTGTATAAAAAGGGGTGCGCTTTCAATTCCATTTCATGGATTCACCATATACAAATTTGACAAGAAAATATTTAGATTTACTTAGTCTTTCAATTCCATTTCATGGATTCTCGACACAAATGGGAATTGGGTAGAAATTTATAGTTTAGCAATCTTTCAATTCCATTTCATGGATTCCTGTCCAACTCACTTAAGGTCAAGAGGCAGTCCAAGGCTTTCAATTCCATTTCATGGATTCGGGACACAGACGGTTTATTATGTTTATGGTGAGTAAAAACTTTCAATTCCATTTCATGGATTCTTAACAACAGGTTCAACAGCAGGAACATTAACAGTTAACTTTCAATTCCATTTCATGGATTCTTGAATATAATGAATAAAAGAGAAAGAGGCGAGATAAAAAACTTTCAATTCCATTTCATGGATTCTAAAAAAACTGGATAATGCCGATGTGCTAGATGTTGATTTTGTCTTTCAATTCCATTTCATGGATTCACATATAATTTTAATCAATTGCCTAAACCATATCGTATTACTTTCAATTCCATTTCATGGATTCTAAAACGCTACATATTTCACGAAAATAGATTTATTCCTTCTTTCAATTCCATTTCATGGATTCAAGAAAAAGTCGTTTTGCCAATATTTGTTAAGAAAATTGATAACCTTTCAATTCCATTTCATGGATTCGAATTACCTGAAATAGTCCATGTCACTAACTTGTTTCCACTTTCAATTCCATTTCATGGATTCTTTGTGCTAATAAATAATCTTGTACCCATCCTGTTGCAAATACTTTCAATTCCATTTCATGGATTCAACTTGGAAAAGGTGATGAGGTCGTAGTTGTTCAGATAACTTTCAATTCCATTTCATGGATTCAATATTAGTAGTCGCTGTTGTGTTCATAATAAGAGAGTTGTTCTTTCAATTCCATTCATGGATTCAGAAGGGAAATCAAAATCATTTAAGTCCGCAATAGATGAAGCACTTTCAATTCCATTTCATGGATTCAGTTAAACCTCCTGATGGTATAGTACTCAAATCAATTAAGTTCTTTCAATTCCATTTCATGGATTCAATTTTATTTTTTCAAGAAAAACAAAAAATTCAGATTTTCTTTCAATTCCATTTCATGGATTCTCAATTTTTGGGATTTCTGTGACTATGCTACTAATCCCGTTCTTTCAATTCCATTTCATGGATTCACCCGGGCTTACCCGCTTACCCGCTTACTGGGCTTACTCTTTCCATTCCATTTCATGGA
>PNIW01000123.1 GCA_002878315.1 Mesoaciditoga sp.
TGAGCCTGAAAAAAGATGGAGCGAGTTTTACGATTCGTGGTATTATGAATACAAAGGCCTCTATAATGATTTAAAGGAAAGGTTTGAAACGATCGATTATTGAAATATACTCGAACTGACATTGATCACCGACAATAAAAACCATTTATGAAAGATATTTAAAGTATGGATTTGATGCATTGTCAAAGGGAGCAAAAAAGATGAAAGCATTTTATTTGGATAGTGTAAAACATTTAATCGAAAAAGATATAGAAGTACCTTCTCCGGAACAAGGAGAAGTACTCGTTAAAATAAAAAATGTAGGCATATGTGGATCGGACATACATTACTATGAATATGGGAGAATAGGTAATTTCATGGTTGAAAAACCCCTTATATTAGGCCACGAAGCATCGGGAGAAATTGTTGCTATCAGTTCTGAAGTCAAGAATTTAAAAGTTGGTGACAGAGTAGCCATGGAACCTGGAATTCCTTGCAGAAATGTACATTCTGCAAAACAGGCAGATATAATCTCTGCCCAGATGTCAAATTCTGGGCGACACCTCCCATAGACGGCACTTTTACTGAATATGTGACGCATCCTGCAGATTTTTGCTTTAAATTGCCTTCATCTATATCTTATGAAGAGGGTTCTATGTTTGAACCATTATCCGTTGGTTTATGGGCTACTGAGGAAGCAGATCTCAGGCCGGAGCATAGAGTGGCGATACTTGGCGTAGGCACGATAGGAATGATGACTTTACAAAGCGTCCTTGCTATTGGTGCAATAGATATTACGGTATTCGATGTTTCTGATTTTAAATTGGAAGTGGCAAAACAATTTGGAGTCAAAGTTGTAAATTCAAAAGACTCGAATGTATTCAAGGAATATTCAAATGCATTCGATATTGTGTTTGAAACAGCCGGCAACTCTCTGACTACTTCCAATACAGTGGCACTTGTCAGGACAGGAGGAAAAATTGTTCTGGTTGGCATGCCAATAAAGGATGAAAATGTACTTAACACGAATCTTTTGATTTCAAAAGAAGCAACGATAAAAACTGTTTTCAGATATGCTAACATGTATCCTCGCGCGCTACAGCTTGTTTCATCTGGAAAGATAAAATTAAAGTCTTTGATAACGAAGTACTTTGAATTTGATCAACTTCTTCAAGCCTTTGAATACGCCGTGAAAAACAATGACAAAGTCATAAAAGTTATGATAAACATAGGATGAGCCTAAAAATTAATCTGTCTTTTCTTCATAAGATCTCTTATGCGTACCTTTCTTACCATACGCTTCGCATATAATACTGTTTTTGCCTCCATCCTCTAATGTTATGCGCAACATAATCCAAATCATGGTATAATTCAGGTGCGATCCATTTTTTTCTCCCATTTAATTTAGAGGCCCATCGGGTTGCCGGTGGGCTCTCTCATCAAGGAGTGGTCTGATGGCTAAGGTGTACGACATAAAATCCTTTGAGTCCCATCTTGTCTCAAGAGGGCTTGCGGATAATTCTGTGAAAGCATTCGTATCTGACATACGGCAGTTTTTGGACTCAGAGCTTGATCCCGAAAGTTATTTAGAAGATCTCAAGCGCAAAGGTTGTACAAACTCTACTCTAATGCGCAAGCGCGCTTCTTTGATAAACTACTACAAGTTCAAAGAAGAGCCTCTTAATCTCGCTCCTATAAGGGTTAACCAGCCGCTTCCATCTGTTCTAACGCAGCCTGAGGCAAAGGCTTTGTTAGAGGAGGCATCGAGGACGAGGAATGCCAAAAGGGATAGGTTGCTTGTCGAGTTAATGCTAAGGGCCGGTCTGAGGCTGGCAGAAGTTTTAGGGCTGACTGCAGGAGATGTGCTTGAGGATAACGGGATAACCTTTATTCTGATAAGGCATACAAAAGGAAAGAAAGACAGGCGCATTCCAATAGTTGACAAGTCGCTTGTCAAGCTTTTGAAAGGCTATATCCGCGGGATCCCGCTTGAAGATCCGCTTTTTGAGATTTCTCGACGCAGGGTGGAATTATTGGTCAAAGACTTGGCAAAGAAAGCGGGAATCAAGAAACCGATTCATCCTCATACGCTCAGGCACACGGCTGCCACTTTGTATTTAAAGAACGGCACTAACATTGAAAGCATCCGGAGAATGTTGGGTCATGCGAGTTTATCGACGACGCAGAAATATTTGCAACTGACAGATGAAGAGGTTGC
>PNIW01000047.1 GCA_002878315.1 Mesoaciditoga sp.
CCTCTTAAAGCAATTCACAATTGATAATTCATAATTGACAATTTTCCATTTTCAACTGTCAATTATTATACGCCTTTTTTACCTGCCACCCGCTACGCGCTACCTGCTGTTTTCCATTTTCAATTTTTAATTTTTGATTCTTCTGAGAACGAGATCGTCATCTATGTCAGTCGTCATTTCTGTGTAGAATCACTTTTTCAATATAATTTAAAGATATGCTAAATGCAAAGTCGATAAATGACCAAAACGGGCTTTTTAAGTTTAATTTAAACATTTATAGCCATTTGAGAAAGTGATCCTTTGTTTTACGTTAAAAATCTAAATATAAATAACCCGATAATCCCTATCTATTGAAGTTAGATAAGGACTTTTCTCTATTTTTTGAGAAAACAAGCACTACTGAACTCTCTTTAAAAGCCGAGGGGAACAATTCGCGGAATTTGAATTTTGTTTGGTTTAGATTTTAATTTCAGATAAGACTGGGATAAAAATATAATTTTAGAATCGAATCAGATAAAGGAGGGATTTCAAATGAAAAAGATTTTAGTCGTGTTGGTTGCTTCAATGCTTGCGCTGTCTGTTTTTGCGTCAACGAAAATCGCAATAGTTGGATCAACGACAGTATTACCTATAGCGCAGCAATGGGCCCAGGCCTATATGGCAATGAATCCAGACGTCAATATTTCCGTTGTTGGAAATGGATCGGGAAATGGCATCAAGGCACTGCTTGATGGAGTTGCTGACATAGCAGATTCTTCAAGATGGATGAGCGACACCGAAATCAAATCTGCAATTTCGAAAGGTCTATTTCCGTTCCCCGTAGTCGTGGCCTATGATGCGATAGCACCGGTGGTCAATTCGGATAATCCCGTTAGAAATCTATCTCTCGATCAACTTCAGCAGATATATTCTGGAAAAATCACAAATTGGTCCCAGGTTGGTGGACCAGAAATGCCAATCGTTGTTGTTACAAGGGACAACAGTTCTGGTACTTTTGAAGTGTGGGCCGAAAAGGTCATGAGAGGCGCTCTTGTAAAGCCAGGAGCATTGACTGTTGCATCTAACGCAGAAGTTGTTAGAACCGTTTCTGAAAACAAAAAAGCCATCGGATATGTTGGTCTTGCATACCTTCAAAGCAGTTCTAACATCTCCGAAGTTTCAATAAGTGGCATGAGGGCAAATGTGCAGGCAGCCCGTTCTGGTAAGTATCCGCTTGCAAGGCCGCTCTTTATGATAATGAACGGAGTTCCATCGAATGAAATTGCTAAGTTTATTAGCTTTGGACTTTCTCCTGAGGGGCAGAAAATAGTAGCCGAAGTTGGATTTGTGCCAATTTATGAGGTGAAATAGGGGAGAATGAAAAGTACAATAGATCGCCTTATCTCCGTATCTGGCTTAACTTCGATCGCCATCATCGCGGCGATCACTTTCTTTTTGTTTTACAACTGGATACCGCTTTTTGACACGGTTGACCCGATTGGGTTCTTTTTTGGCACTCTGTGGTATCCAACGGCTATTCCGCCCCTTTACGGTATTCTGCCACTTTTGGACGCGACCATATGGATATCGGTGCTCGCGATCTTGATAACCATTCCTTCGGCCTTTGTCATAGCAGTTTTCATTACGTATATCGTCCCCAAAAAAATGCGCTATATTTTGAAAACATTTTTGGAGATTTTTTCGAGCATTCCTTCTGTAATACTCGGCTTAATAGGTCTTAGCATAGTGGCACCTTACTTTCAAAATGTTCTCAACATGGATACGGGCCAGAATATTTTAAATGCAGCCATAATGCTCTCGCTTATCACCATACCAATGCCTGCATCGATGATGGAAGATTTTATAAGCGCCTTCTCTCCAGATCAAAAAGAAGGATCCCAGGCTTTGGGTGCTAATGAATTTGAAACTCTGACAAAGGTTGTAATACCAGGTCTCAAAGGCCCATTCGCATCCATAACCATGCTTTCTCTTGGAAGGATTTTTGGCGAAACAATGATAGTGCTTATGGTTGCAGGGAATGCCGCGATCTTCCCGTCAAATATCTTCCAGCCCGCAAGGGTTTTGTCCTCTACAATAGCAGCGGAAATGGGAGAGACGCCAGTTGGTACTCCTCATTTTTATGCCCTTTTTGGAATAGGAGCAATTCTTTTTGTCATAACCTTTCTTATAAACATTGCAGGAGAAACAATAAGATTCAGGTATGAAAGGCAGATGATGAAATAATGTTAAAACAGCGCATGTTAAAGCAAAGGATTGCCTTTTTAATTTTATCTATCATTTCAATTGGAATCCTTATTTCAATGGGATCGATCTTTGCGATAATATTCGTTAACGGATTTAGTGTTCTGAACTGGAATTTTTTGACCTCTATAACTTCCTTTGACTTTAAGGGAATGCCTCATGGAGGAATAGGACCTGCGATAGTCGGTACTTTTATGGTCACGGGCCTTGGCCTTGCTTTCGCGGTTCCGGTGGGAGTCATTTCGGGTATATTCCTTTCGGAATACAAAAACAGGGGTAAATTGTTTAACTTTCTTAGGATGATGGTGGCAAATCTTGCCGGAGTTCCTTCAGTAGTTCATGGCCTTTTCGGCCTGGCCGTCTTCGTTGTGCTTTTCAGATTTGGATTTTCGATTTTGAGTTCGGCCCTTACGCTCTCAATACTTGCTCTTCCAATTATAATTATGACGACCGAAAATGCTATGCGTGATGTCCCCAACGAATTAAGAGAAGGCGCATTCGCACTTGGATCAAAAAGATGGCAGAGCGCGCTGATGGTAGTTTTTCCCGTTTCCCTTCCAAAGGTCTTGACAGGAATTATCCTCGCAAGCGCGAGAATAGCCGGCGAAACTGCCCCCATACTTTTTACCGGCGCGACACTTTACCTCGCGCATTTTCCGACGGCCCTGAACCAGCAATTCATGGCTCTTCCATACACGATATACGGTCTTATGACGACAAGCATAAATATAGAGGCAAGTACCAATTTTGCCTACGGAATAGCCTTTGTTCTTATTGCTTTGATCACACTTATGAATATCACCGTTATGATCTTCAGATCGATAAAAAGAAAAATGGAGGTTTAATATGGATATTGATTTAAAGGTTAAGAATTTATCAGCCTATTTTGGGCAAAAAAAGATACTGGATTCTATTTCTCTTGAAATTCCCTCAAGATCTATAGTGGCGATAATAGGGCCTTCCGGATGTGGAAAATCAACCTTTTTAAGGACAATAAACAGGATGAACGACAGATTCGATGACTTTCATTCGACAGGAAGCATCATTTTCAAAGGTCGTGATACGATGGAATATCCCGTTGAAGAATTAAGAAAAGAGATTGGAATGGTCTTTCAAAAGCCGAATCCATTTCCCAAATCTATATACGAAAATGTCGTTTTCGGACTTAAAATACAAGGAATCAGGGACAAAAAGATTTTAGACGAGAAAGCAAATCAATCTCTAATGGCAGCATCCCTTTACGAAGAAGTAAAAGACAGGCTTTCGACCAACGCTTACAAACTCTCGGGAGGCCAGCAGCAGAGATTGTGCATCGCAAGGGCACTTGCTGTAAGTCCTAAAATATTGCTCCTCGATGAACCCACCTCGGCCATAGATCCAATAGCAACAAAGCAAATAGAGAATGTGCTCAAGAACATAAAAAAGGATATAACCATAGTCATAGTCACACATAACATAAATCAGGCCGCAAGAATAGCAGATTACGTGGCCTTCTTTTACATGGGGAGACTCATCGAATTCGGCAAATCCGAAAAAGTTCTGAATAGTCCGGCCGAAAAATTGACAGAAGAATATCTTACCGGAACTTACGGATGAATTCCAAATTCAAAGACTCGATGGATCCTTTGCGTAAAGGATCGCATCGTTCTTTTTTATTTTATTCAAAGATATCGCCCTCTTTAACGCCTCATCAAAGGTTACCATTCCGAATTTGCTTCCCGTCTCTATCATGGAATCTATCTGATGCAATTTATTTTCGCGAATCAAATTCCTAACGGCGACTGTTCCGACAAGAATCTCAACTATCGGAACGTATCCCTTTCCATTCGCCGATGGCAAAAGCCTCTGATATGCTATACCCACAAGGGTATTTGAAAGCTGGATTGCGATCTGTTTTTGCTGATGTTCTGGAAAGACGTCTATTATTCTTTCCGGTGCGGAACCTGCCGAATTGGTATGTATAGTTGAAAAGACAAGGTGGCCTGTTTCTGCAGCGGTAAGGGCAAGTCTCATAGTATCGATGTCTCTCATTTCTCCTACAAGGATGACGTCTGGATCCTGCCTGAGGGCATACTTTAGACCGTCTGCGAAGGAATCCGTGTCATTTCCAAGTTGCCTTTGATGTATCAATGCCTGTTTATTTTGAAAGACGTACTCGATTGGATCTTCGATCGTGATTATGTGCACTGGCCTTTCCTGATTTATTTTGTCTATCATCGCCGCAAGAGTTGTTGATTTTCCGGATCCCGTAGGCCCCGCTATCAAAACTATACCACTTGCATGGTTTGCAAATTCTGAAAGTATTGGAGGAAGACCGAGTTCGGTGAAATTTCTTATCTTGTAAGTTATTATTCTGAAGGCTGCCGCTATATTTCCCCTTTCCAAAAAAACATTTGCCCTTACCCTTGCAATGTTTTCAAGTCCGAATGAAAAGTCTATCTCTTTTTTGTTGAAAGGTATATTTACCGATTTCAGAAGTTCTCCTATCAATTTCATGAGTTCTTCTGATTTGTAAGGCTCATATTTCACCTGCGGGACAAGGTCACCGTAAACTCTAAAGATTGGCGGTGTGTCAACGCTCAAATGGACATCGGACGCGTTCATTTTGTACGCTTCGATCAACAATTCAGTTATGTTAAAGGCTTTCATTTTTCAACCTCCAAAAATTAATCTTCTAATGATATAATACACCAAGGGTGGTTATGTGATACCTTTAAGCGTTGTGGAAGAGTACAAAGAGAACTTGATGAAGATGAGTATCCTTGTCACGGACCTTTTTGATAAGTCCGTATACGCTCTTGTAAACAGAGACCTCGATATCGCAAAAAAGGTCATCGCAGATGATAAATTGGCAGACGAGATGAGAAACGCGATAGTTGAAAAGGGCACTCTTATAATCGGAGAATACGCTCCGATAGGGCGTTTTCTTGTTGAAATAAGAAACGGAATATTGATAGCCAACTTTCTTGAGATGATAGGCGATGATTCAAAAAAAATCTCCTACCAAACTATTGAACTTATAAAAGAGCCGATGCTCAAGCCTCTTATCGATTTACCAAAGATGGCAAAGATAACGGAAGATTTGTTGAGAAAAAGCATGTCAACTTATTCAGGCGGCGATGGTAAGGTTTTGGACGAAATGGTTGAAAGCGAAAATGAAGTCGATAGAATATACGAAATGGTCGAAGATGAGTTGAAACTTTACATGATGGAATCGCCAAAGAATGTTTCGAGGGCTTTAAGACTCATAATGATTTCGCAGCGTATAGAGGAAATAGCGGATCTATGCCTTAAGATCGCTTCCCTCTATTCGACGGGAGGTAATTCGTGAAAACTCTTTACAAATACGTTGCCAAAGAGTTCTTCTTTCCATTTTTTGCAGGTCTTATAGTTTTTATAATCTTCGTGAGCGTGGAGGTTTTGTACCAGTTATCGGACATAATAGTTCAAAACCATGTAAGTATATGGAATTTGTTTGTGCTGCTTTACTATTACATTCCACAATTCGTCGGTATGGGGGTACCTGTAGGAGTATTGCTATCGATCTTCTGGGTGCTTTCAAATTTTTACACCCGCAGAGAAATGATGGCCTTTCAGGTTCACGGAATAAACCTCAAGCGTATAGTGATCCCATTTTTGATCCTTTCAGCCATTTTGAGTTTTTTAACGTATTTGGTATCTAATTACGTTGTACCCTCCTTTACGGAACAGGCCTCAACTTATCTGCAAAAATCCGTCTACAGATCGAATTTTCCGAATATCCAGACGAATACTTTTTTCAGAGCCGGGGATAATTATTTTTATGTGAGCAATTTCAATCCAAAGACTGAGCAATTTGGATCCGTTATGATAACACATCTTTCAGGCGACGAAGTGACCGTAACATACGCACAAAGTGCCTATTTCAAAGATGAAAAATGGTATCTGATAAACGGAAGAATTTATACCCTCAAAAACGATCTCCTAACCTTTGATATGTCCTTCGACACCATGAAATTAGATATAAATAAGGATATAGTGCAATTTTTGAGATCTCAAAAGAGCGCCCAGGAGATGAGTTCATCTGAACTTATCGACAGGATAAAACTTTTCCAAAAACTCGGTCTCGATGCGAAGCCTTTCATAGTTGAACTTTATTCAAGATATGCAAATGCACTCGGCGCACTTATAATAGCCTTCTTTGGTGTTCCATTTTCTCTGTTCTTTGGAATAAAAAGCAAGGCATGGAGTGCGATAATAACCTTTGTGCTCGTCGTTTTGTATCAGGGCTCTGGAGCATGGTTAAGCGCGATGGGAAAGAGTGGATTGATAGATCCCGTCCTTGCCGCATGGCTTCCGGACATATTATTTGGAATTGTAGGACTTGCATTCTTCATCTTGCTCGACAGTAAAGTCATCTTTAGAATAAAAGAAATTCTTGTCAGGATAATGCCATTTGCGGCCTTCCTTTTGATCTTTGTGGCATTTTCAGGTCATGCCTTTGGCGATACAGTCAAGATAAGCGCCGGAGAACTTAACCTGATCTCCGCAACTCAGATCGAATATACCGGAGGCGTTAAACTCACTTCTTCGCAGTACACGATTTCGGCCTCGAGTGTTGATATATTCTTCAACGATCAGCGTCAGGCGATAAAGGCTATCTTTTCAGGAAATGTGGTCTATATTCAGGGTAAAAACACAATATATGCTTCCCAGATGACAGTCATTCTCGATCAAAATACCTCTTTTCTTATCGATCTTCGCGGGAGTGTCAGTATAAAAAACTCCGCCGGTACTCCCCAGAATGTTTATTTCTTTGGATCGAATGCCTATTACGATACCACCACAGGAACGACGACGATATACAATGGGTACATCACGACATGTACCGCAAGCCCCCCACATTACGAATTTGCAGCCTCAAAGATATATCTTGTGCCTGGCGATCATCTGATAGCCGACAATGTAGTCATGTATCTTTTGGGAATTCCGATCTTTTATTTTCCCCAGTACTACTATTCTTTGGCTGGAGGAAAACAGCCCATGGAATTTTCCATAAATTACGCCGGATCGCAGGGATGGTACACGGCCGTCAAATTCAATTTCGCGACCTCAAAGAATTTGAATGGAGACGTTTATGCTAACTCTTACACAAATGGCCCTTCAACCTACGGAATAGATCTTGCGGGTACAGCCCTCAACGTGCCCTATTACTTTTCTTATTCGAATACGCAAAGCGTCGGACTTATAACATCTCAAATAATCCAATTTGGACTTTCGGGAACTCTTTTTAACCTTTTCAATACCGCTTTCAATTATCAGGATCAGATAAGTGGAAATACATCTAACGCAAACTCGAATCTTTCACTTTCCGGAAATGTACTTGGAGGAAAGATGGCAGCAAAACTTACCCAGACCGTTTCCGGATCTAATCAAAGTTACACCTTGCCCTATCAAATTCAGAACATAAACACAAATATCGGTCCTGTAAATGTTACCGGAACTTTGAGTGGAAACAGCAGCTTTTCAATGCCGGGAAATGCCTTTTCAACTTCCCATTCTTTATCAGGAAATTTTTCGTGGCCCCTTAAATTCCTAACTTTGAATTCCATAACAGGATCCTATTCTGCCGCTTTGGGCGCCGGCACAAATCAACCTCTTTCTTACTCTACCTTTATGGACGCTTCTTACGCTTTTAATGCGCTCAATTACAATTTTTATGGACTCGGTTTGAATTTCTCTTACGGTGCCAAGAGCGGATTTTCGATTTCAAATTCGAGCCAGTTTGCAGACAGATTGGCATTAGTGACAAATACAAAGGCTTCTTACAATCTTTTTGGGGTGGGATTATCGGCCCTTTACAATTACACACAGGTTGCCGGTCAGAATCTTTCGGCTTTTGACACGAACAGTTTTCAGAACAACATCGGATTAACTGCGAACTACACCTTTCCGTTTATTCCATTAAGTGCCCAAGGTCAGATAACCTACGATTTTAACAATTCTGTCTCGCCATGGTCGAATATTAAACTCACAACCTCTTCAAAGTTCAATCTTTTCGATATCAAAAATGTTTTAAATACGAGTTCTATAATCTCTCCCTCTCTTAAACCGATAAATACTCAGATAACCTTGAATTCAAATTACGGGGGTCTTTCCTACCAGGGACAGACACTTTACACCTACGGCACGAATTACACATCGAATTCCCCTCTAACCCTCGCAAATCAGATAACGGCCAACGTAGGAAATTTTGGATTTATAACCAATTTGCAATTTTCCTCTCAGTTCTCGATGAATATCTTTCCAAACATTTCCTTTAACTGGCCGGTCCCGATAACTTTATCGGCAAATATTCCCCAGTTGAATCTTGGAATATCAGCCCAAGGCAATATCTCGAATTATCAGGTTCAGTCGATGAATCTCAATTTTACAACGGGTTCTCAATGTCTCGGTCTGAAGGGCACAATCGCGTTTAACACGCAGAATGGATTCAACTTTTCCCAGTTTACGTTGACACTTTTCATAGTTCAATTTCCTGAAAAGTACATCTCTTACGATCCTGTGACCAACAACTTCAACTTTTCTATATTTTAAATAATGAGGTGATCTTATGGAAAATTTGAAATTGATCCCTCAAAGCAAGGAAGCCGAAGAGGCCGTAATAGGCGCCATTTTCATAAACCCAGAAAGTGCCGATCAGGTCTTCGAAATCCTTAAACACGATGATTTTTACTTTACTCCCACAAAACTCATCTTCCAGGCCATGGAAGAGTTATTTCAGAACAATAAACCGATAGACGTGCTTTCTGTTACCGATCTTTTGAGTTCAAAAAAGCAACTCGATCTTGTTGGTGGAGAGGTTAACATCGTTCACTTTGCCGATTCCGTGCCTGTTCTTGGAAATGTGGAGTATTATTCAAAGATAATAAAAGAAAAATCATTGCTAAGACAGTTAATATCCATTTCTGGAAAGATAATAGATGCCGCCTACGATCAAAGAGATCCGGAAGATATATTGAATGAAGCAGAGAATATGATCTTCAAAATAGCGGAAGAAGAAAATTCGAGAACGTACATGCCTATAAGGGAGATCATAAATTCGACCTTTGAAAAGATAGAGAAATTAAAGATAGAAAGAGAATCTCCCGAAAGCGGGATTCTTGTATCGGGCCTTCCAACCGGCTTTAGAACACTCGACGCGATGACGGCAGGATTCCACAAATCGGATCTTGTCATAATCGCGGCGAGACCTTCTTTGGGAAAAACGGCGTTGGCATTAACCATGGCAAAGAATATGGCCTTTCTTTACCAAAAAAAAGTTGCGATCTTCAGTCTTGAAATGAGTGCCGATCAACTTGCCCAGAGAATGCTGTGCGCTGACGGATTCGTAGACCTTCAAAGTTTGAGAAGCGGCGTCATCTCAACGGATGACTGGAAGAGATTGACCAATTCTGCAAGTAGATTAAGAGATCTGTCGATAATAATAGACGATGATCCACTTGTCGATGTTTTGAAAATAAGAACAAAGGCAAGAAAGATAAAAAAGGAATTCGGCCTTGACATAGTCTTTGTAGATTATCTTCAATTGATCCGTTCGAGAGACAAGAGAGACAACAGACAACAGGAGATATCTGACATATCAAGGGCCATGAAACTTTTGGCAAGAGAATTAGACGTTTGTGTTGTGGCTCTCTCGCAACTCTCAAGGGCCGTTGAACAAAGGGATGAAAAGAGACCGAGACTTAGCGATTTGAGAGAATCTGGTGCGATTGAGCAGGACGCGGACGTTGTCCTTTTCATTCACAGGGAAGATTACTACAAAACCAAAAAAGAGGAAGATAAAGATCAAAAAGAGGATGCCGACAATCCAAAAGAGGCAGAAATAATCATCGGCAAACAAAGAAATGGACCTATAGGAAGTATAAAAATAAGTTTTTTACCCAAGTACGCACTTTTTACGGAAAAAGATTTAATGCATTGATGGAGGTGGAATGTGCCGCTCATAACCTTTGAAGGGATAGACGGATGTGGCAAATCGACACAGATCTTAATGCTCAAAGAGTATTTTGAAAAAAAAGGAATAAAATGTTCTGTCTTCAGAGAACCGGGAGGAACAAAGATAGGCGAGGAAATAAGAAAAATCCTTCTTGACAATGCAGACTCGGAAATGGATCCAAAGACGGAATTCTTGCTGTTCGCCGCGTCGAGGGCCCAACTTGTCTCTCAAGAGATCAAGCCAAGGATAAGGGACGAATTTGTCATTTTAGACAGATATGTGGATTCTTCCGTTGCCTATCAGGGATTTGCAAGAGGGCTTGGAAAGAAGATCGTGACGTTCATAAATGAATTTGCAACTGATCTTATCTATCCAGATCTCACATTTTATATAGAGATAGACGAGAAAATTTTTGAAGAAAGAAAAAAAGAGAAAAAAGATAGAATTGAATCGGAGGGAATCGAATTCATAAAGAAGGTTATAGAAGGGTATAATCAGATATCAAATTCTTCAAGATTTGTCAAGATAGATGGTAGAATGGAACAAGATCAATTATTTCGTGTTATAATCGAGAAAATCAAAGATCATTTTAAAGTTTGAAAATATTTTTTAGTTAAAGTGTTATAATTTGTAAAACTCCATGCAAGGAGGTGCCCTATTTTATGGCTAAAGTAGGGGGAGTAACGGTAGTTGACATAGGTTCTTACAACATAAAGTCTGCTTTTGCCGAAAGAGTTGCGGATGGATTCAAGATCTTAAGTTATACAAGTGTCAAATCGAATGGCCTGTATGGTGGGCAAATAGTCGATGCTCTGAGTCTTAGAGCAAGCGTTGGTGAGTCTTTAAGTGAACTTCAGACACAGTTGATGAAAAAAACTCTCGGCGGGCATCTCGTCGTGACAGCGTCTGAGAATTTTTTCTCCATTGAACTTGCAAAGATCAACAAAGAATTTCCAAAACTCGAAACGATCTCTCCTGCCCATATTCAGGAAATAAGAAAAGAGGCCGTTAAAAGTCCGGACATAATAGATGTAATACCGGTGCGTTACACCTTAGACAACGGAAGAAAAGTCATAAATCCTCTTTCAATGGCCACCTCTAAAATTTCTGCCGATATCGTTAAGATCAAGATGGATCCGCTTCCAAAAAACGAACTTATGAATCTCTTTCAGGGTTACGTATTCGATTCCATAAGTATCTTACATCCTGGCCTTGTTGCCGGGGAAGGCGTGCTCACCGAAAATGAAAAGAATCGTGGAATAATATGCCTCGATTTTGGATATTCCACCTTGAAGATGAGCGCTTATATGGACGGAATGCCAATCGGATACAAATTTATTCCTTTAGGAATAGAAAAGATAATAAAGGACATCGCCACGGTCTTTAAAGTTTCATATCCAGAAGCAGAAAGAGTTTTATTTTATCATTCCAATCTCGACTATGAGAAGTTAAATGAGAATGATATGGTCGAGATTGTGGATTTCAGCAAGGCTAAAAAGATCGTCAAGAAAAGATCCATATCCATGGCGGCATACGCGAGGACAAAAGAAATGTTAAGCCTTTCGAGAAGAAGTTTTAGTGAGATCCTAAACGCAAATCCATCCTTTAATCCTATAGGAATAGTCATTACAGGTGGAGGCGCGTCTATACCCGGTATATCTTCAGTTGCCGGAACGATATTCAATCTTTCAGCAAGAAATGGAAATTATATCTCATCGAATAACGTCATAGTTACGGGAGCAGAAGATGTAATGGGTGTGCCGGCTTACGGGCCTTTATTTGGAGCGTACATATATACCTACAAATATGGAAGGCTCGAAACCAAATTAGTCCAGAATATCCCTGCCGCAAATGTACAAAATGTCCAGCAGACAGTAGCGGTGGAAGAAAAGAGTGAAGAAAGCGTTCAGAATGGAACGTTCAAAAAATTATGGGATTTCTTGAAAAAATTGGTATGATCTCTCCTGAAGGAGGTATAACGAATGCCTTTTGAGATCACGGAAGACACAAATAAAGAAAGAAAGATAAAAAGAGTTCCGGTAATAAAGGTCATGGGAGTTGGTGGAGCCGGTAATAATGCCATAACGAGAATGATCGAGGCAGGTATAAAAGACGTAATCTTTGTGGCTGCCAATACGGATTTGCAGGTGCTTGAGGCGAGTCAGGCCGATGTTACTATCCAACTCGGTGCCGAGACAACAAGAGGACTCGGAGCGGGCGGATACCCTGAAATTGGCGAAAAGGCTGCCGAAGAAAGCAAATCCGAAATTCAGGAAATACTCGAGGGCACCGATCTACTCTTTCTGACGTGTGGCATGGGCGGAGGAACAGGTACGGGAGCCACTCCTGTAATAGCGAGAATCGCAAAAGAGATGCAGATCTTAACTGTTGCCATTGTGACAACTCCATTTTATTTCGAGGGAAACAACAGATGGAGAATAGCAACAGAAGGATTGAAAAAGTTGCATTCAAATGTCGACACGCTTATAAGGATATCAAACAACAAGTTGCTCGAAGAACTTCCACCTGAGACGACGATACCTGAGGCTTTTCTCAAGGCCGACGAGACTCTTCATCAAGGAGTCAAGGGCATATCCGAACTTATAACAAAGAGAGGCTATATAAACCTTGATTTTGCAGATGTTGAGGCTGTAATGAGAAATGCGGGACCCGCGATGCTTGGGATAGGAATAGGAAAGGGTCAGAATAGGGCCGAAGATGCCGCGAGAATGGCTATGGATTCCAAACTTCTCGAGCAACCTGTTAAAAACGCATCTTCGATTATTCTGAATGTTTCCGCTCCAAAGAATGTCACGATGAAAGAAATGCATGCCGCAGCCTCCGTCATAAGGCAGGGATGCAGCGAAGAGGCAGATGTCAAATTTGGTCTCATAATAGACGATACGGTTCCTGAAGATGAAATGCGAGTTACCCTCATAGCAACCGGATTTGAAGAGGCGGACAAATTACTCTTTACAGACAGCGATATACCTGCCATATACAGATCAGGTCTTGACGATTTCTTAAGGTAAGAGTGGAGGACTTATTTTGGCAACGCCTTACAAAAAAATAGGCGAGATACTTGTTTCTATGGGGTATATAACCCAGCAAACGCTTGATAAGGCTCTTGAAATATCGCAAAAGAGCGGGAAAATGTTTGGAGAAGTGCTTGTAGAAAACCATTTTGTAACATGGAATGATATTGCAGATGCGCTTGCGGCACAGTACAATTTGCCGAGAATTCAGGATCTTCCTTCCAACATTCCTGCGGACGTTATAAATTTAATACCTAAAAACCTAATAGATACCTACAGGATAATTCCGTACAGAAAAGATGGAAACAACTTATGGCTTGCCACCGATAATGTTCTTAATTATACCCAGATAGTTAGAGAAGTAAGATTTCTTACCAATCTTTACCCAAAGATAGCCGTTATTTCTAAAGACATATACGACACGGTCTATCAGTATATTTTTGGATCTCAGGTTGACACCTCTGAGATAATTTCAAATGTTGAAACAGCCAAGGAAGAAGAGGTAAAAGAAGAGTTTGTTGAGTCCGAAGAAGCGCCCGCGGTCAAACTTGCAAAAACACTTGTTGAAAACGGAATAGTTCAAAATGCGAGCGATATACACATAGAGCCAACTCATCAAGGTGTAAATGTAAGATACAGGGTCGATGGCGTTCTTAGAAAGGTCACATCCTATCCAAAATCGATGCATGCCTCCGTCATATCGAGAATAAAGATAATGTCAGGCCTCGACATTGCAGAAAAGCGTGTGCCACAGGATGGAAAATTTTTCATGAAATATCTAAATGATCAATACGATTTCCGTGTATCGACAATGCCAACGATATACGGTGAAAAGGCTGTCCTGAGGATATTAAAAGTCTCATCTTCGGAGCAAAAAGTGTCGGATCTCGGATTTAGCGAGTACAATCTTAAAAGATTTAGAGAACTGATAAATTATCCTTACGGAATAATTCTTTTAACAGGTCCTACCGGAAGCGGTAAATCCACAACTCTTGTCGCTGCCATAAATGAAATAAAGGACGTGAGTAAAAATATAGTCACAATAGAGGATCCGGTTGAGTACAACATAGAAGGGGTAAATCAATGTCAGGTGAATGTTGAAGCAGGTCTTACATACCCAAGATTCTTAAGATCTGTTCTCCGTCAGGATCCGGATATAATAATGATAGGAGAAATAAGGGACAAAGAAACGGCCCAGTTAGCAGTTGAAGCGTCAATGACCGGCCATCTCGTTCTTAGCACGCTTCACACGAATGATGCTCCTTCAGCAATTTCAAGGCTCATAAACCTCGGAATAGATCCGCATATGCTTGGAGTTGCACTCATTGGAGTTGTTGGCCAGAGACTCGTCAGAAAACTTTGCAACGATTGTAAGGTCGAAACAAAGGTAAATGAAGACGTATTAAAAGTGGCAAAGATATTTTATCCAGAGATTAAACCTGTTATGTATCAGGCAGTCGGTTGTAGAAATTGTAACGAAGGATATAAGGGAAGAACAGCGATAAATGAAGTTATGATAGTTACTTCTAAATTGAGAGAACTTATTTATCAAGGAGCCTCGGACAACGAACTTAGAGAAGCGGCCATACGTGACGGCATGAGAACGATGTTCGAAGATGGCGTTGAGAAAATATTGAGAGGTATAACTTCCTACGAAGAAGTTAACCGTGTGGTGAGGAGTGCATGAATTCAGATGGATACAAATATTATTCTCATTCCCCTCAGGAGTGGGAAAAAATAGACAGCCAGAAAAATCCCAAAAAGCCTAAAAGGCCTTTTGGAAGGGTTAATCTTATTCTCGGGATAAATTTTGCCGCGATTTTAGCCATTTTTTTAATTTATTTTGGTTTTAGCGGCTCGAATACTGTAAAGGTTAATTCACTTGCAAAAGTCGGCGATTTTCAGATCTACATTACCTCTCCAAAGGAGAATTACCTCTCGGGAGAACCTCTCAATTTCTACGTTTACCTTTCAAATCTCTCGTCCTCTTCAAAGACTTTTGATATATATTCCTTTAGCCTTAAGATAACCGGCAACTCAACACCGGTTTATGTTTTCAACACATCAGAAGTTATAAAATCTGAAATAGGACCGAATAGCACGATCTTACTTTACGAGTTGAAAAAAGACACGAATCTTTCAAATCTTAAACCGGGAGAGTACACGGCAAAAATACTCATGAATTTCGATGGTAAAATAGTGTCCATAGAAAAAACATTCAAATACTCCTCGGTGATCTTTGCATCAATAAATTCTCCAGATGACTTCTTCATTGAAGGCCAAAGAGCAGATTTAAATCTTTACGTTCAAAACAACACACCGAATACGGTCAATCTAAATATCGATAATATCTCATTTACCATATTTACCTCAAATAAAAAAGTTCTAAATTCTCAAAATATCACTGTCAATTCCATTTTTCCAGTTCAATCAGGCCAGCAGGCTTTAATCTACAACTACAAGACTATTCCGCTTAATGCCGGGAATTACTACCTTAGCGCTGTAATATCGGGATCACAGGATCTGTCTGCCACGTCTGTAATTTCAGTTATAAACAAATCTGATCTCAGCGATATCTCTGGCATAAAGATAATTTCCGACATTCCTCTATATGTCAATAGAAATACTCCCGCTTCCTTTTCAATATCTCTCGCCAATAATGATCTCTTCAGCAAAAAATATGTTGTGCTTAACTCTCTTACGATTATAGTAAAGAAAGGAAATATAGAACTTTACAGATTCTACAATGACAAATCCCATAACATAATCATAAATCCCGGCGGTGTGAGGTTGCTTCTTGATTCTAAATCATGGCAGACAATCACCTTTCCATCAACGGGTACCTATGATTTTGAAGTTATAGCCAAGATTGGTGACCAATTTATAAATTACAATAAAAAAATACAATCTTTGTGAGGAGGAAGATAAAATGTACAGAATCATGGTATGGGGAATGGGTGCCATGGGAAGTGGCATCGTCAAAAATATTCTTCAAAAACGCGATCTTGAACTTACTGGAGTTATCGAAACCTTCAGAAAGGATCTCGCAGGAAAACCTCTGAAGTCTTTAGGAATCGAAAGCGATATTCAGATATCTTCGAACCCGCAAAAGGCTATTTCAGATCTTGATCCGGACTTAATAGTCATCGCGACGGCCTCCTTTGTTCCTGTGGTTTTCCCGATGATAAAATTAGCGGTAGAAAATTCGGTCAATGTCATAACACTTGCCGAAGAGATGGCCTATCCATGGATAGATTATCCCGAACTTTCTCACAGAATGGATTCCATGGCCAAAAAACATAACGTTTCCATTCTTGGAACAGGCATAAATCCAGGCTTTGTCCTTGATACTTTGATATTGTCTCTGACAGGCGTGTGTTTAAATGTCAAAAAGATAAAAGCCCAACGCATAAACGATCTTTCACCATTTGGAAATGAGGTTATGAGAACGCAGGGAGTCGGGACAAGCGTTGAAGAGTTTTATGAAGGCATAAAAAATGGCAAGATTGTCGGCCACATAGGCTTTAGACAATCCATTTACATGATAGCGGATGCCCTCGGATGGAAGATAGAAAAGATAGAAGAAGAAAGAGAGCCTATTGTTTCAAAGGTATACCGCGAAACACCCTACGTTAAGGTCAAACCCGGATATGTTGCCGGGTGCAAACATATAGGCCGTGGATTCGTAAATGGCGAGGCGAAGATCGAACTGATTCATCCGCAACAGATCCATCCTGAACTCGAAGAAATAAAGACAGGAGATTTCATTCAGATAGAAGGAGATCCGAATATATCTTTGGAAATAAAGCCAGAAATTCCGGGCGGAAAAGGCACGATAGCAATGGCCACAAATATGATACCCAAAGTTATAGAATCAAAACCCGGTCTTATGACAATGAAGGACTTACAAATACCTTATGGAATAATCAACGCCACCAGGTGAGTGATATGGCAAAAAAAGGAGAATGGGTCAAAATTCACGATGTGATTCTCAATCCTTCCGATCGCGCTCAATCATTGCCTGATGATACAAAGCAGGTTCCTTTTGAGATGTGGTTGAATGGATTTTTAAATCACGACGCTAAAATCGGAGAAATAGTCGAGATCACAACCTTAAGTGGAAGAAAGGTTAAAGGAACTCTCGTCGAAATTAATCCACGTTATACGCATGACTTTGGAGAACCCTTGCCCGAACTTTTAAAGATAGGGCCGATTTTGAAAAGTATGCTTGAAAAGAGGGATTAATATGTACGAAGAGATCATAAAAAGAAAGAACGAGATAATAAAAAAGGCCGTTGGAATAGATTATTCAAAGTTCGAGATCGAAGGAATAGCCTTTGACTACGAGAGAATGATGAAAGAGGTCTCATACACATTCGATGAGATAAAAAAAATACAATCAGAAACGCAGGTTGGAAATACACCCCTTGTTGAACTTAAAAACCTCACAAAACTCGTAAGAATGTATTCTAAAAAAGGAAAGGGAGCGCGGATATTCTTAAAAGACGAGGCCACAAATCCTTCTGGAAGTTTTAAAGATAGAAGGGCATCGGTATCGGTCTACCATGCAAAAACTCATAACTACAAAGGCGTCATAGCGGCAACTTCTGGCAATTACGGGGCAGCGGTTGCATCTCAGGCGGCAAAGTACAACTTACGGGTCATAATAGTGCAGGAAACTTTTGACAGCAAACACATAGGACAGCCGGAGATCCTTGAAAAGGGACGCGCATGCGAGGCATACGGCGCAGAGGTTGTTCAGTTAACGGTCGGTCCCGAATTATTTTATTATACGCTGAAATTGCTTGATGAAACTGGCTTTTTTGACGCATCACTTTACACTCCATTTGGAATTGCGGGAATTGAGACACTCGGATACGAAGTCGCAACGCAGGTTAAGGAAAGGTTCGGTAAATTCCCAGATGCAGTTGTAATCACGCACGCAGGAGGAGGAAACGTTACGGGCACGGCAAGAGGATTGAAGATGGCCGGCGCTGTAAATACAAAGGTCATAGGTGCAAGCGTGGATTTAAGGGGACTTCACATGGCAAGCGATCACGATTTCAACAGAAAATCTTTTACAACAGGCCACACAGGTTTTGGAATACCATTTGCGGCCTACCCGGACAGGGTTGATGTGCCAAGAAATGCCGCAAGATCCCTTAGATACCTTGACAGATATGTCCTTGTAACTCAGGGAGAGGTCTTTTTCACAACAGAGGCACTTGCACAGGTTGAGGGCATGATGAGAGGTCCGGCCGGAAACACCTCTCTTGCGGCTGCCATAGGTATTGCCAAGGAAATGGATGAAGATGACATTTTGGTCGTTCAGGAAACGGAATACACAGGCGCGGGTAAATTGCCGAGCGCACAGCTTACCTTCGCCAAGAAAATGGGAATAACGGTTAAGAACGGCGATTCACTCAAAGAAGATGTACCCGGAAAGGTTATAGCGATACCCGAAAGCATTGAACAGATAGGCGTTATAGAGTACCCTCTCGAAAATTTAAAGAGATCATATATAAAAGAAGCCATAAAAATATACGATAAGAAGGAGTTCTCTGAGACAGAAATAGAATTCATGGCCAAAGACACCAGATCAACGATTGATGAAATAAAAGAAAGATTAGAGGTGTTAAGGAATGACAAGATCAGATGATTTTGAGGAGAGAAGCGCGCATCTGAAAGGATTAAGTGATGAGGAACTCGATAGAAGATTCTGGGAACTTGTCGAAAAAGTTGTCGATCCTCTTGTAGAACTTGCAAGGACACATACCTCACCTTCTATCGAGAGATCTGTGTTACTGAGAATGGGATTTGACAGCATAACTGCCAAAAACCTTGTTGACAAGATATTCGAACAAAATCTGCTTGGTAAAGGCGCCGGAAATGTTGTTTACAGATTTGCAAAGGCAAAAAAGATGGATTATCTTGATGCGGGCCAGATGCTCGTAAAAGAAGATCACTGGGATGAGGTAAGATCGCTTTTTGGAGTTGATAAAAATGGACGTTAACAAGAAAATAAACATAAATGAAATACTCAAAGATCTTGAACATTACAGGCCAAAAAGACGCGGATGGACATGGAGGAAGCCATACCATGGAAAGATGGATGGTTACGAATACAAACAGATAAGCGAGCCCTTGAAAAATTCAATTCCACTTCCTGCTGCACATTATTTTGACAACATAGATCCCCAGCCCGACCTTGTCATAACAAGTGAGATAGCATCTGGAAGATTTGAAGACGACATAAGAAGAATGAGAATGGCCGCATGGCACGGCGCAGACCATATCATGGTAATAAGAACACTTGGGCAATCGCACATAGATGGCCTTATGGAAGGAACTCCAGAAGGAATAGGCGGGATACCCATAACAAGAAAACAATTAAGGGCCACCCGAAAGGCTCTCGACATGATAGAAGAAGAAGTTGGCAGACCCATAAACCTTCATTCCTACGTTAGCGGCGTCGCAGGCCCCGAGATAGCCGTTCTTTTTGCGGAAGAAGGTGTTAATGGGGCGCATCAGGATCCTCAATACAATGTATTGTACAGAGGCATAAATCCCGTAAGGTCCTTTGTGGACGCTGCAGTCGCGAAGCGAATAATGGCATGGGCAAACATGCTTCAAATAGACGGTGCCCATAACGCAAATGCGTCTGCGAGAGTATCATGGAAGGTTATGCCTGAATTGCTCGTTCAGCATGGGATAAATTCTCTGTATTCGGTTAAAGTGGGAATGAAGCCTGAGAATATAGCGCTATCTACCGTTCCGCCCACGGCGGCACCAACACCGACTATGAGAATAAACTTACCTTACGCCGTCGCTGTCAGAGAATTATTTAAAGGTTACAAATTCCGCGCCCAAATGAACACAAAATACATAGAATCAGATCTATTCGACGCAACGAGAATGCACATGATAGATGCCTTCATAACAAGATTAACAGGTGCCCATCTTCAGTCCACCATAACGCCAGATGAGGGAAGAAATGTGCCATGGCATATAAACTCGATCCGAGGCGTTGAAACTGCCAAGCATGCTCTGATAGCCCTCGATGGTGTAATGGATTACGTGAAAATAGACAAGGAAAAGATAAATGAAAAGGTAAGAGAATTAAAGATGAGAGCAATCCTTATGCTTGAAGAAATAATAGAAGTCGGAGGTTATTTTGAAGCCGTGGAGAGAGGATTTTTCGTTGACAACGGCTATTACCCTGAAAGAATTGGAGATGGAATAAAAAGAAAAAAAGACGGAGAAATCGCGGCAGGAACGGTGGTACCGCGAGATAAAGATTATATGGCCCCTGTCTGCGAACATTTTGGATATAACAATCTTCCGTCCGGAATAGAAAAGCCATGTGATTTGATAGGAGGATGCACAATTTGCAGGCCTGAAAAGATAAAATACATAGACGAACTCGATGAGAGCGACAATGTGAATTTGAGATTACAAAAAATAGAAAAAGATGAAATAAAGCCAGAGGTTGAGTGGTCGAATGACGGTGTTATACAGATCGATATGACCTTTCCAACCTCTCCTGACCTTGCAGAGGCCGCGGCAATAGAAACGGCAAAAAAATTTGGACTTACAGATATAAATGTGATTCACAAAACCGTGCTTCACCCTGCCGAAGGCACCTACGTTGAAATAAAGGGAAGGATTCCCTTCTCGATAAACCTTAAGGACCTTAAATTGCCTGAGAAGATAGAGCAATTACCAGATGAAGAGATAATAGACTTTTTCAAAAGATATCCAGTTAGCGTCGTCGCCGGGACTGTAGGAAATGATGAGCATTCCGTTGGTTTAAGAGAAATACTCGATATAAAGCACGGTGGAATAGAAAAGTATGGAATAAAGTATGTCTATCTTGGAACAAGCGTACCTGTCGAGAAGTTGATAGATGCCGCGGTTGAAACAAATTCTGTGGCAGTTTTGGCATCGATGATAATAACCCATAACGACGTGCATATTCACAATATGAAGAAGTTGAACGACCTTGCCATAGAAAAGGGTGTGAGAGACAAACTCATTCTTGTCGCAGGAGGCACACAGATAACAAATGATCTCGCAAAATCGGCCGGAATGGATGCAGGATTTGGAAGGGGAACTCATGGCGCAGATGTCGCGAGTTTTCTTGTGAGAGAACTTAGAAGGCGGGGTTATCGTTGAGCGAGATAAAGATAATATGCGAGGATACATTTTTAAAGCAGGTTATCAAATCAAACCTTAAAGATTTTCCTTTATCGGAGGAAAAAAAGTCAAGGGACTTAAAGGATATATTCATCTTTTGCATTTTCAAAGAATCAGATATTGAAAATCTTAAAAATCTGAGAAAAGGGATTAAAAATCTTTTCATCGCTATAGTGCAAAGAAAGTCAGAACACGATCCGGATTTAAATAAAATGGCCGATCTCTTGCTTGAAGAACCGGTGGACTTTGCAGATCTGTCTTTTAAGATCAAATTCTTTTTCGCATTTCCAGATCTTGCAAAAGACTACGCCGGAAGGTTTAACCTCTTCTTTTCCACGATAGATGAATTTTATTCTAAGATAAAAAGATCCGAGAATTTCTCGATAGAATTACTTCAAAAACTCGATAAAATAGCCTCTATAAGGGACAACGAAACCCATGGCCACACTCAAAGAGTAGGGGAACTTTCGATGCTTTTAGCGGAAAAACTCGGATTAAATGTGGAAGACATATTCAAAGTTCGCATGACCGCTCCCCTTCATGATATAGGAAAGATAGGAATACCCGATTCCATTCTTTTTAAAAATGGCCCTCTTAACGAGGAGGAGTGGAAGACAATGAAGACCCATACAAGGATAGGCGCGGAAATACTCGATGGAAATGACGATGTGCTTGTATTCGCAAAAAACATAGCGCTATTTCATCATGAAAGATACGATGGAGGAGGTTATCCGACCGGCATAAAAGGAGAGGAAATACCTTTAGAGGCAAGGATAGTTACCGTTGTGGATTCATTTGATGCGATGGTTTCAAAAAGACATTACAAGCCTGAAAGAAGTATTCAGGAATCGATAGGGGAACTCATGAAAAATGAAGGTGCACAATTCGATCCCAAAATTGTTAGCCTTTTTATTGAGATATCTGATAAAATAGAAATGATGTATAGAACTGCAAAAGATTTTTCGAAATGATCGAGGAGGTGTCCAAATGAAAATAGGAGATAAAGCCGTCGATTTTGAACTTTACGATACCGATCTGAAGGTAAGATCCTTGAAAGAGTTCGCCGGTAAAAATGTTGTTCTTGCCTTTTACCCCGGCGCATTCACAAGTGTGTGCCAAAAAGAGATGTGCACATTGCGCGATAGCCTTTCAAAATTCAACAAGTTCAACGCCCAGGTGATAGGCATAAGCGTTGACGGCCCTTTTGCAAACAAAGCGTTTGCACAGCAAAACATGATCAATTTCCCGATCCTTTGCGATTTTGAAAGGAAAGTTTCAAAAATTTATGGTGGTCTTCACGAGAATTTTGTCGGTGTTAAAGGATATTCTGTTGCAAAAAGATCTGTCTTTGTTGTCGATAAAAATGGGAAAATAGCCTATGCGTGGGTATCAGAAGATCCTGGCAAAGAACCAAACTACGTGGAAATCGAAAATACTTTATCTAAATTGGGATGATCGAAGTGAAGATTCTATTCAAGAATGCGACTGTTTTTCCGGTTACGTCCAAACCATTCAAAGGAGACGTGCTTGTAAAGGATTCCAAAATATACAAAATCGGCGAAGCGATAAAAAAGGATAAAGAGACCGAAGTCATAGATTTAGATGGCAAATACCTCTTCCCCGGCTTCATAGACGCGCATTCCCACATAGGATTATGGGAAGAAGGAGTAAATGAGCCAGTTTCGTCAGACGGTAATGAATGGACCGATCCGGTAACCGCGGACGTTAAAGCGATAGATGGATTCAATCCAGAAGATGAGGCGATAGACAGGGCATTGATGGGAGGAGTCACAACTGTCATGATAGTTCCCGGAAGCGCGAATCCTGTCGGTGGCCAGGGCGCTATAATCAAGTTCAAATCCCGAATCGTTAATGAAATGATAGTTAGAGAGCCTGCCGGATTGAAGATGGCCTTCGGGGAAAACCCCAAGAGAGTCTACGGCGATCAAAAGAAGACTCCCTCGACGCGCTTGGGAGTTGCATCTGTCATAAGGGCATATTTTACAAGGGTGCAGGATTACATGAAAAAGAAAGAGATTGCCCAAAGAGACGGGAAACCTTTTACAGAAAGAGACCTCAAGTTAGAAGCGGGGGAGAAGGTGCTAAAGGGAGAGATACCGGCAAGAATTCATGCCCACCGCTATGACGACATATTGACGGCAACAAGGATAGCGAATGAATTTGGATTCAGATTCGTCATAGAGCACGGGACGGAAGGGTACAAGATAGCAGACTATTTGAAAGAGAAGGGCATACCTGTTGTTGTGGGGCCTTTGATGACCTTCAGGACGAAAAGAGAGTTAAGGGACATGACGATGGAGTCGGTAAAGATATTGAATGAAAAGGGGGTATTAACGGCGCTGATGTGCGATCATCCCGTAATTCCTCTGGAGTACGCCTCGATTCAGGCGGCGAGCGCTTTGAGGTATGGAGCCAAGGAAGAGGATTTGATAAAGATGCTCACGATAAATCCGGCGAAGATACTCGGGATTTCGGACAGAGTCGGATCCATTGAAGAAGGAAAGGATGCCGACCTTGTAATCTGGAGCGGACATCCTTTTGATGCCAAATCAAAGGTCGAAAGTCTTTACATAGAAGGAAAAAAGATAATATAGTGGAGGATGGCTGGTGATTGCGGAACTTCGTGCAAAGAACTTCGTTCTCTTTGAAGAAGTTGAGATAGAATTCTCTGACAAAATGAATGTCATAACCGGGGAAAGTGGCTCTGGAAAGTCACTTTTCCTTTCTATTTTGAAATCTCTTCTTGGGGAAAAAAACGGATTAACTTATCAGGCAGAGATCGAAGCCCGGTTTATAGTTGAAGAAGGAGAATTTGTTGTCAATTTGAAAATAAGTCCATCCAGGACAAGTGCAAGAATAAATGGATCGATGGTCACCCTCGCACAGTTAAAAGATAAAGTTCAAAAGTGGATGGATATTCACGATCAGGGAATTTCGCAGATTTTAAGAAATCCTCAAACTCACACACATTTTGTCGATCTTTTTTATCCTCCTTTGAGCGAGGCGATTAAAAGTTATAAGACGTTCTTCGATGATTACGTTGAACTTTCTAAATTCCTTAGAGAAAATGAACTGGAAAAGATAAGGTCTCAGATGGAAGAAATTTCAAATGAGATCGAAAGGATAGAGAAATTTTTTGTGACAGATGAAGAATATGAAAATATGAGAGAAGAGTTCAGAAGAATGTCTAACATTGAAGAGATATTGAAAATATCAAAAGAACTCGATTATCTTATTTCCGGAGATCACGGACTTGAATTCTCCGCTGAAATAATCTCGCAAAAATTGAAAGAGATTCAAAAAATAGATGGAAAGTCATTCGAAAGTTTTGAAGAGATTTTGGTACTTGTCGAGGAATTCAAGAAGGAATTCCTCAAATATGCTGATTCTCTTGATTTTGATGAAGAAAGATTTTTAGAACTTGAAGAAAGAATCGGGGAGATGGAAAAATTAAGACGAAGGTATGGCCCTACCTTCGAAGAGGTAGGAAAGCATTTTGAGGAATTGAAGGAGAGATACAAAAAACTCGATCTCATTGATTCTGAAATCAAAGATGCCGGAAACAGATTTAACTCAACGATAAAGAAAATGGAAGAAATAGCTTCACAGATAAAAGAGATGAGAGAAATGGCCGCACAAAAACTTGTGGGAGCTGTGAATGCAAATCTAAAAGATCTTGAGATGCCAAATGCTTCTCTTTCATTCGTTCACGAGGAAACTTCCTTCACGCCGATCGGAAAGGATAGAATAGAATTTTTAGGATCCATAAATCCGGGAATGCCTCTTCTTCCCTTAGCCAAGATAGCATCTGGCGGGGAAATGTCGAGATTTTATCTTGCAATCGAGTCGGCATTAAGCAGAGCTTTGCCTGTTTCTACGATTGTTTTTGATGAGATAGAAAGCGGAATAGGACAGAGAACTGCCGATTCAATTGCAAATAAGATGAAAGAAATATCTCAAAGCACACAGATCATAGTCATAACGCACATGCCTCAGATTGCGGCCGTGGCCGATAAACATTTTAAAATAGAAAAATATCAATCACTCGATTCAACGCATTCGATAGTGAAGGAAATAGACGGAGAAGAAAGAAAAAAAGAGATAAAAGAGATGTTTGGAAATTTAAATGAACTTTTGGAAAAGTAAAGATACGCAGCAAAGAGATTGGCTGTATTTAAAAGCATCCTCAATTGCCGTAACATGTTAGATCGCACAAAGATTTGTGTTGCCGGTATATAATGAATTTTACTATTGACATTATTATTTATTTGTGGTATATTTTTTCAAAAGGTGATAGAATGCGTAATTTAGATTTAAAGTCATTTTTAAACAACAATTGGTGGTGGTACCGCACCCGATGCTGAAAGGGTGAGGGTATCATTTTGCCATAAATTATTCAGCATCGGGGATCTTTGAAAAGATCACCGATTTTTTTATACAAGGAGGTGGAAAAATGATTAACGAGTCGATTTCAAAAGTTGTAGAGGGTTACGATCTTAACCGTCGTGAAGCAAAGGAAAGCATGATCGAGATGATGAATGGAATCTCGCCAATCAAGGCCGGGGGATTTTTAATTGCTTTGAGAATGAAAGGGGAAAGTGTCGACGAAATAACCGGCTTTGTGGACGCAATAAGAGAAATTGATCAGGGGTTTAACATCGACGGATACGTTATAGACACGTGCGGAACTGGAGGAGATGGAGGAAAGACCTTTAACATCTCAACGGCAGTCGCTTTGGTGGCCGCGGCGGCCGGGGTCAAAGTCGCCAAACATGGTAACAGAGCAGTTTCAAGCAAAAGTGGTAGCGCTGATGTGCTTAGCACACTTGGCCTTGATATCGAGGAAGATTTTGAAACGGCAAAAAGATCGATCGAAAATACGGGCTTTGCGTTCTTTTTCGCCCAGAAGTATCATTTGGCAATGAGAAATATTGCCCCGGTCAGGCGCGATCTTGGTGTTAGAACTGTTTTTAATCTACTTGGCCCCCTCACAAATCCTGTCAAGATCAAAGGTCAGTTGATCGGTGTTTATGACAGAAAGATCGTACATTTGATCGCTGAAGTCCTAAACAATCTCGGAATAGAAAGAGCGATGGTCGTTCATGGATCCGATGGACTTGATGAAATAACAATAACTGGAAAAACTTATGTTTCTGAGTTGAAAGAAGGGATTATAAGAGACTACACGATCGATCCTCGAGATTTCGGGATCTTCTACGCAAATATAGAGGATATAAAAGGTGGAGATCCGCTCGAAAATGCCACAATAATAAGATCTATTTTTGAAGGCAAGAGAGGGCCAAAAAGAGAAATAGTGCTTATCAACTCTGCCGCCGCCCTTTACACGGGTAAAGTCGCAAAAAATATGCGTGAAGGCTTTTTGATGGCGTCAGAAATTGTGGATTCTGGCCTTGCTTTGAAAAAACTTAACGAAATAATTGATTTTTCAAGGAGCAGGGTATGATACTTGACGAAATTGTGAGTTACAAAATTTCTCAGATAGAAAAGAAAAAGAATTTAGTCCCTCTCGAAAAGATTGCGAAGGTCAAAAATGATAAAAGGAGAGACTTCAAATCCTCAATTTCCTCTTCATTTTCCTTGATCGCAGAAATCAAGCAATCATCACCATCAAAGGGGTTCATAAGATCCGTTGATCCTGCTCTTCAGGCACAAATATACGAAATTTCCGGTGTTGATGCCATATCTGTGCTTACTGAGGATAAATACTTCAATGGCGATGATCGATACATAAAAATTGTCAAAGGGTCATGCACTAAACCCGTTCTAAGAAAAGATTTTATAGTTGACACCTACCAGATCTTTGAATCTCTTGCGATTGGATCAGATGCGATTTTGCTCATTGTGGCCGTCCTTGGAAAAAAACTTGAAGAATTTTACACGCTTGCAACCTCGATAGGACTCTATCCCCTTGTTGAGGTTCACACCTACGAAGAAATGCAAATGGCCATCGATTCCGGCTGTGAAATTATAGGAATAAACAATAGAAATTTGAAAGATTTTTCCGTCGATTTAAAAACTACGGAGCGCCTTATGAAATACGTTGATGGTAAAAAGATAATCGTTTCAGAAAGCGGGATAAAGAATTTAGACGATCTTAGATATGTAAAATCTCTCGGAGTGAATGCGGTCCTTGTCGGTGAAACTTTGATGAGGATGGACAAAAACGGCGTAAAGAGATTCGTTGAGGAAGCGAGGAAAGTTTAGATGGTTAAGATAAAATTCTGCGGACTTAGAAGGATCGAAGATATCCGGTACGTTAACATTCTTGACATAGATTATGCCGGCTTTGTCTTTTCGAAAAGTAAAAGGATCGTAAATAAAGACCAGGCAAGGATGTTAATCGAAAATTTAGATCCTGAAATCAAACGTGTCGGTGTATTTGTGAATGAAGAGATAAATTTTGTAACAGATGTGGCGAAATCTTTGTATTTAGATGTTGTCCAGTTGCACGGCGAGGAGACGGATGAATACATTGACTCTTTAAAATCACTTTTGAATATAGAAGTCTGGAAAGCCATCAGAATAAGGATTAACGAGGATATCCGTATTCCGGAAAAAGCGGACAAAATATTGTTAGATACCTTCGTAGTGGGTCTTCCCGGAGGAAGCGGAATACCTTTTGACTGGAATTCAGTCTCTAATATGAATTTGAACAAGCCTTTCTTTTTGGCCGGTGGTCTAAATTATTTAAACGTTGAGAGAGCGATCGAAATTTTGAAACCTTACGGTGTGGATGTTTCAAGCGGAATCGAGACAGATGGATATAAAGATTTTGAAAAGATGAGGTTATTTGTGGAGAAGGTGAGAGAATGAATGGACGTTTTGGAAAATTTGGAGGGCAATATGTACCGGAGACACTTATGAATGCTTTGATGGATCTTGAGGAAGAATTCGAAAAGGCTATGTCTGATAAATCTTTTATCGATGAGTACCGTTATTACCTAAAAGAATATTCTGGAAGGCCTACGCCGCTCTACTTTGCCGAAAATTTGACAAAAGCCCTTGGAGGCGCAAAAATATACCTCAAAAGAGAAGATTTAAACCACACAGGCGCTCACAAGATAAATAACGTAATAGGTCAGGTCCTTCTTGCAAAAAGAATGGGCAAAAGAAGGATCATTGCCGAAACCGGCGCCGGCCAACATGGAGTTGCAACGGCAACTGTTGCTGCAAAATTTGGCCTTGAGTGTGAGATTTTCATGGGATATGAAGACATTCAAAGACAATCTTTGAATGTCTTCAAAATGAAATTGCTCGGAGCCAGTGTAAGATCTGTTGAATCCGGTACAAAGACTCTCAAGGATGCCGTCAACGAGGCGATAAGAGACTGGGTAACTAATGTCGATACGACCTTTTACGTTATGGGATCTGTAGTTGGCCCCCATCCTTATCCTACAATTGTCAGAGATTTTCAAAGGGTAATAGGAGATGAGACAAAATCTCAGATACTCGAAAAGGAAGGAAGATATCCCGATTACGTTATAGCGTGCGTTGGCGGTGGAAGTAATTCAATGGGGATTTTCTTCCCATTCATCGAAGAAAAAGAGGTCGCCCTGATAGGCGTTGAGGCAGGAGGAAAGGGAATAGAAAGTGGCAAACATGCCGCAACTTTTCAAGGTGGATCGATCGGAGTGATTCACGGGATGATGACTTATGTGCTTCAAGATGATGAAGGACAAATATTGCCGGTTTACTCCATTTCGGCAGGACTTGATTATCCCGGAGTCGGACCGGAACATGCGTACCTCAAAGAAAGCGGGAGAGCGAAATACGTCTATGCAACGGACGAAGAGGCAGTAGAGGCTTTCATGGCGCTTTCTAAATTAGAAGGTATAATACCCGCCCTTGAAAGCGCTCATGCCATTGCTTATGCCATGAAGATCGCGCCCGAAATGGGAAAAGACAAGACAATCGTTGTTAATCTCTCCGGACGTGGAGATAAAGACATAGACATAATGTCGAAGATCATGAAGGTGGAATTATGAACAGAATAAAGAAAAAATTCGATCTTTTAAAATCACGAAATGAAAAGGCCCTTATAACCTTTATAACTGCTGGCGATCCGGACATTAAGACGACCGAAGATATGATTTTTGCAATGGAAGACGGAGGCGCAGATATTGTCGAAATAGGAATTCCCTATTCCGATCCTCTCGCCGATGGCCCTGTTATTCAAAATTCATCTGCAAGATCTCTGAAAAATGGAACGAAAATAAAGGATATAATGAATTGCATCAAGGATGTAAGATCGAAAAGCGATATTCCTCTTGTCTTTCTTGCATATTACAATTCACTCTTCAAATACGGCATCGAAAGATTCATTTCCGAATCCCTCATGGCTGGCATCGATGGATTTATAATTCCGGATCTTCCAATAGAAGAAAGGGAGGAACTGGTCTGTAAATTGAACGGCACAAATATCTCTTTAATACCCCTCGTGGCTCCAACGTCGAAAGAAAGAATAAAGCGAATAGTCGAAAGTGCCGATACATTCGTTTACTGTGTCTCGCTTAACGGAGTGACGGGAATGAGAGAAAAGATCTCGACCGATTTAAAAGCTTACATGGAAACTGTCAAACAATTCACGACTCTTCCACGCGCTTTGGGCTTTGGAATTTCTAATCCTTCGATCGTGAAAAATGTTAAAGATCTTTGCGAAGGAGTGGTCGTCGGAAGTGCCATAGTTGATCTCATTTCAAAAAATGCGGATCGCGGCCGGAAGGTTAAGGAATTCGTAAGCGAGATGAAAGGAGTGCTTTTGAATGAATAGAATAAAGATTAATATAACGGAAAGAGAATTCGAAGAGTTAAAAAATCAAAAGAAGGTTTTTCCGTTATTCGCTGAGATAAACGGAGACGAGATCACTCCAATAGGCATCTTTTACTCTCTAGATGGAAAGAACAAATTCCTTCTGGAAAGTGCCGAACAGGGAAGAAATGGAAGATATTCTTTCATAGGCGCGGATCCATACCTTAAGATCAGCTGTCATGACGATGAGATCGACATTTATCCGGCTTCAAAAAAAATAAATGTCAGAATTCTCGATTACGCTAAAGATATTTTCAGAATGAATTACGATTCTCTCAATCTAAAAGTACCTTTTACCGGCGGAGCCGTCGGATATGTAGGATACGATGTAATAAAACAGTACGAGAAAATATCAGGGACAAATCCGGATGAACTCAAAATTCCCGATTCATATCTTATGTTTTATAAGAATTTTATAACTTACGATCATCTAACGCACAAGATCTTCCTTGTCAAAAATGTATTTGAAAAAGATTCCTACGATGAAAGCCTTGAAGAATTTGAAAGGATCGAAGAGAAGATTAAAAAGGTTCAAATACACGATCTTCCCGGCATACGAAAAAAAGAATTCAAATCCAACTTCACGGAAGAAGAATTCTGCGAAATAGTCGAGAAGGCGAAATCTTACATAAAGGCGGGCGACATTTTTCAGGTTGTGCTTTCTCAAAGGCTTTCTACCGAGAATCATTCCGATCCCTTTGAGGTTTACAGACGTTTGAGATCTATAAATCCTTCCCCTTATTTGTTTTTCATAGACTTCGAAGATTTTCAAATCGCAGGTTCTTCTCCAGAAAGTCTCGTAAGCGTTTTCAACGGCCGGGTAATGACAAACCCCATAGCGGGAACAAGACCGCGCGGGAAAGATGAAAATGAGGACAAAAACCTCTCCGTGGAACTTTTAAGAGACGAAAAAGAAAGGGCCGAGCATCTTATGCTTGTAGATTTGGGTAGAAATGACATAGGCAAGATAAGCGAATTTGGTTCCGTTAAGGTTGAAAGGTTTATGGAAATAGAGATGTATTCGCATGTCATGCACATAGTTTCAACAATCAGCGGAAAGTTGAAAAGTTCATTTACCCCATTCGACGCGCTTATCTCCTGTTTGCCTGCCGGTACAGTCTCAGGCGCGCCAAAGATAAGGGCAATGGAGATAATAGAAGAACTTGAAAATGTCAAAAGATCTTTCTATGCCGGGTCAGTTGGATACTTCTCTTTCAACGGTAACATGGACATGTGTATTGCCATAAGAACGGTACTTTTCAAAGATCAAAAGGCATACATTCAAGGCGGAGCCGGAATAGTTTACGACTCGGATCCCCACCGCGAGTATCATGAAACTTTGAATAAATTGAAGGCCCTTCAGGAGGCGATATGAATGATTCTTATAATAGACAATTACGATTCTTTTACTTACAACATCTATCAGTATGTCGGGGAGATCGCCGAAGACGTCAAAATAGTAAGAAATGATCTTTTAAGTCTTGATGAGATAAAAAAGATGGATCTTGAGAAAATAATAATCTCTCCGGGTCCTGGAAGGCCGGAAAATGCCGGTATATGTCCTGAACTCGTGAAAAATATTCATGATATTCCAATCCTCGGCATATGTCTTGGCCATCAGGTTATAGGTTATGCGTACGGAGGAAAGATAGTCCAGGCGCCCGAAATAAAACACGGTAAGACCTCAACGATCATCCACGATGAGAAAGGCATTTTCAAAGGCCTTAAGAATCCTCTGACAGGCATGAGATACCATTCTCTTGTTGTGGAAAGATCGACTCTTCCGCCAGATCTTGTAATAACCGCACAAACAGATGATGGAACTATAATGGGCATACGCCACAGGAATTATCCAATTTACGGTCTGCAATTCCATCCCGAGTCGATAATGACAGATTTTGGAAAGCAAATGATAGAGAATTTTGTTAAAAATATTGACAATTAATTTTCTTTAAATTTAATTTTTGGTATCAAAACATACCTTTTGGCATTATAAAAACATTTCGTGGTAAAATTATTCCAATATGTATTGTGGAGGTTATAACGTGGCAGTTCGGTTTTCAGAAAATTACTGGTATTACGGATGCGCCCGGTTTATGGTGTGCAGGCCGTAATTGAGCATATCATAAATCGGGGACTTAAAAAGTCCCCGAAATTTTTTTAAGGAGGTTATTGAATGATAATAGTGTTGAAGGCGAAAACATCCGAGGAAGATCTGAAAAGAGTTGTAGATCTCGCAAAAAGTTTCGGTTTCGAAACGAATATCTCGAAAGGTGCGGAAAAGACGATTGTCGGGATAATAGGTGAAAGGGTTTACGAAAGAAGGGAGGTCTTTGAAGCCTTAAATTGCGTCGAAGAGGTTATTCCCGTCCTAAAGCCATTTAAACTCGTTTCGAGAGAATTTCATCCGGAAAAGACGATTATCGAATGCGGCGATGAAAAGATAGGAGAAAAATTTCAGTTCATAGCCGGTCCATGTGCCGTTGAATCGAGAGATCAAATGCAAAGAGAAGCAGAGTTCTTATCGAATCTTGGAGTTAAATTCTTAAGGGGAGGAGCATTCAAACCAAGAACCTCTCCTTATTCATTTCAGGGTCTTGGCATTGAAGGGCTGAAAATTCTCCGGGAAGTTGGAGACAAATACAACATGAAGGTCGTAAGCGAGATGATGTCTCCCGAGGATCTTCCTTTATTTGAAGAATACGTCGACGTTATTCAAATCGGAACAAGAAACATGCAAAATTACAGATTACTTGAGAAGGTGGGCCATTCGACGAAGCCAGTGATTTTAAAGCGTGGATTCATGTCAACAATAGAAGAATGGCTTTTGGCTGCCGAATACCTTTACTATCATGGCAATTCACAGATAATACTGTGCGAAAGAGGCATAAGAACCTTCGAAAAATACACAAGAAACACGCTTGACATCGCTGCCGTTCCGCTTGTGAAAATCCTTTCACATCTTCCAATTATAGTGGATCTAAGCCATGCGACAGGCAGGCGCGATTTGATTCCACCTCTTTCGAAAGCAGTTGTGGCGGCCGGAGCCGACGGTGTCATGATCGAGGTCCATGAAAATCCCGAAAACGCGCTTTCAGATGGCCAGCAAAGCCTAAATTTTGACGAATTCTACAAAACTTACGACTCATCAATGGAACTGATCAGGGTAATGGAGGAAATATGAGAATACAGCCTGCAAAAAGTATAAGAGGAGAAATCAGAGTCCCACCCGACAAATCCATAACGCACAGGATGATCTTCTTTGCCGCCATGGCAAAAGATAGATGCGAGATCGAAAATCCTTTGATATCCGATGATACTTTGAGAACCTTAGATCTCGTGAAAAGCGTAGGGGCAAATGTCGGATACGATGAAGGTAAACTCTCGATCAGGATGGAAAGAATTTCAGAGCCATCTTCACCTATATTCTGCGGAAATTCTGGAACAACGGCAAGATTGGGCCTTGGCTTTCTGTCGAGGCTTCCATTATTTTCCGTACTCTACGGCGATGCCTCTCTTTCTTCAAGACCTATGGACAGAGTTATAGAACCTTTATCATTGCTCGGTCCAATTTTTGATGGAAGAAATAAGGCATCTAACCTTCCGGTATCGGTAAGAGGCGGAAAAATAAAACACGCGAATTACAGATCAAAGATCGCAAGCGCTCAGGTCAAAAGCGCCTTTATAATCGCGGCAACGGCCGGCGACGGAATTTCAACTTATGCAGAGCCAGTAAAGAGCCGCGACCATACCGAAAGATTTTTGAATGTCTTTGGAATAGTCAGTAAAAAGGATGGAATCATAGAGATAAAGCCTTCGGTAATTCCTTCTTTTAAAGCAAGGGTTGTCGGAGATTTTTCTTCGGCCGCTTTTTTCATAACGTTGGGCGTGTGCCACCGAAATGCCATTTTGGAAATAAAGGACGTCGGATTGAATGAAACAAGAACTGGATTTTTAGATGTCTTGAAAAGAATGGGGGCAAGTATTGAAACAAGGAACATTAAAAACGATTTCGAACCTTACGGAGATTTGCACGTCGAAAGTTCCAATCTGGAAGGAACCGAAGTATCCGCCGAAGAGATCCCGTCTGTGATAGACGAAATACCTCTTATTGCCCTTTTGGGGGCATTTGCAAAGGGCAAGACAGTGGTAAGAGGAGCATCCGAACTCAGAAAAAAGGAGTCAGACAGAATAAAGGCGATTGTTTCTGTACTTTCAGAGATGGGTGCCCGCGTCCAAGAATTTGAAGATGGATTTTCAGTTGAGGGATGTAATTTAGAGAATGCAAAGATAGATCCTTATGGAGATCACAGAATAGCGATGATGGCGGTAATCGCAGGGGTATGCGGAAATGGAGTAGAAATAACCGATCCGAAAGTAGTTTCGATAAGTTATCCGTCATTTTTTGAAGATTTGAAGAAGGTGAAAAGATGAATATAATAACATCTGGAGAATCACACGGATACGGCTTTTACGGCATAATCGAAGGATTCCCGTCTCATTTTAGAATAGACACAGAAAGGATAAACAACAGGTTAAGGCTAAGGCAATCCGTCTTCGGACGTGGAGAGAGAATGAAAATAGAAGACGATAAAGTCGAGATAAAGACAGGTTTGTGGAATGGAGAAACGACCGGATCTCCGATGACATTTTTTATACCCAACAAATCCTTGACCCCTCCAAATGAGAGAACCTCCATACCACGCCCCGGTCACGCTGATCTTGGAGGAATGATGAAGTTCGACTTTGATGATACAAGGGTTATAACCGAGAGGGCAAGCGCGAGGAGAACCGTTATGGATGTCGCCATAGGTGAATTCGCAAGGCAGGTTCTCGAGAGCCTTGGAATAAAGGTCTACGGTTTTACAAAGGGTATAGGCGGAATTGAAACGGATTTAATGGCCAATGCCGAGCCAGAGATAGGCGCACATCCACTGTTATGTCCCGACACAAGAGTTGAAGAACAAATGATCGAGATTATAAATGAGGCTTACAAAGAAGGGTACACACTTGGTGGCAAAGTTACAGTCGTTGTCAGAGGGATGCCGGTGGGGATAGGAACTTTCGCACAAAGGCAAAAAAGATTGACCTCTATAATCGGCAAGGCAATTTTTGATATTCCGTCCGTAAAGGGTGTTATCTTCGGAGATGAGAATATCTGGAAGGTAAAAGGGTATGAAGGGGTTGACGACATCTTCGAAGGACTGAAAAGAAAGACAAATCATGCCGGTGGGATAGAAGGAGGAATGACAAATGGTCAGGATATCGTCATCAATCTCGTGGCCAAGCCTATTTCGACCCAAAAAAGGGGAGTTAAAAGTGTTGATCTTGATACCATGAAGGAGAGTGAAACAACCTACATAAGATCAGATACATGTGTCGTTGGAGCGATTGTCATCGTCGCAACGGCCGTTGTAGCGACGGCCATTATGAATGAATTGATCGATTCGTTTGGTGGATTTACGTTTGAGGACTTAAAGGGCAACTTTTCTTCTTACAGGAGGAGAATAAATGAATTTCGAAGATAGAATAGCCCTCGTTGGAATGATGGGGTCTGGCAAGAGCACCGTTGGGAAAAGAATCGCGCAGGTTCTGGAAATGGAGTACATCGATCTCGATTCGGAATTCGAGAGGTTTAATGGAAGAATCGAAGATTACTTCAAAAAATACGGGGAAAAAAAATTCAGATTGCAAGAGTCAAAGATCTTAGATCGTATTTCTAAAAAATCGGGCATCGTTATCTCAACGGGAGGCGGAATTGTAGAAAATAAAAAAAATTTGGAGATTCTAAAAAGCATGAAGACATTTTACCTCAAAGTCGATCCCGAGATTCTCTGGGAAAGGGTAAAAGGAAGCGATAGACCTCTTGTTAAGGAAGGAAGGGAAGAATTTTTCAAAAGATTCGAAATGCGTAAGTCATTGTACGAGAATTTTGAGATTATCGATGCCACTTTAAGCGTTGAAGAGATCATGGCAAGAATAGTGGCTAAAGTAGTCGACGCTGAAAAGATAGACGAGTTCGATCTTTATCAACATGTTGAAATCTTTCACGGCAAAATGTCGGACATGGTTGATCTTTCGATAGTTTCGAAGAAATTCAAAAATATATGGAACTTTGGCGGGATCGAATTCGACGATGGCGAAGGCGCAAAGGATTTGTCGTACGTTCAAAAAATTTGGAACCTCTTTTATTCAAAGGAATTGAACAGAAATTCTAAAGTTAGGATCGCAGGCGGGGGCACACTTACCGATGTGGCGGGATTTGCATGTACAACTTACATGAGGGGGATTAATTTTGAACTTGTTCCAACAACATTTTTGGGAATGGTCGATGCTTCTGTTGGAGGCAAATTCGCGATAAATTTCAATGGAGTAAAGAATTTGATAGGCTCATTTGGGAAACCAGACGTCTTGATAGATCCCATCTATGCGCTGAGTCTTGAATATGAAACATTTATGGAAGGGATCGTCGAAAGTGCCAAGATGGGCATCATTTACGATAAAGTTCTCTTTGAGTACATGGAAGAGAAAGTTGAAAAGATAAAGTTGAAAAATCTAAGAGTTATCGATGAGATAATAAAAAGGTCGGTCAAAGACAAACTTGAAATAACAGTTAAAGACCCTCAGGACAAAGAATTAAGACACATTCTTAATTTCGGCCATACCGTTGGTCATGGAATAGAAAGCGCCTCGCGTAACGGTATATCTCATGGTCGGGCCATCGCTTCGGGCATGATAATAGAGTCAAAACTTTTTTCTCCTGCCTTTAGCCAAAGAATAAAAAACTTTTTAAATGCTCTTGATTTGAAGATCGAAGACATATCAAATTGGAAAGATTGGATAAAATCTGATAAAAAACGGGAAAATGATTTTTTGATAATACCGGTTATCGAAGAAATAGGCCGATCTCGTCTCGAAAAGATAAGGATAAAGGATTTTTCAGATCTTCGATCTGGCATTTGACTATTTTACTCAAAAATGTTAGAATAATTTGAATTCTAAGACCGGGGAGGAATCAAATTGAAAAGGGTAAGTTTATGGGGTGCAATATTGGTCTCAGCCCTTGCCGTTGCTGTAATTCTGGCAGGTTGTGCTATGTTCGTTGCACCTGCACCAAAAGATCTGAGTGCGACTGCATTGAGTTCTAATTCCATTCAATTAACATGGAATAGCACGGCAAAGACTTTTGTCGTTTACAGAAGTTTATCCAATGGGAATTTTGCTGAGGTGGCAACTGTACAGTCTACCAGTTATACGGACAAAGGCCTTAGTCCTTCAACAACTTATTTCTATCAGGTAAAGGCAAAGAATCAATACGGTCTTTCGAATCCTTCCAACGTTGCTTCAGCAACGACTTTGATGCTTCCTCCGCAAGCGCCCGTACTTAACGTTACGAATTTCTCAACGAATGCCATTACCCTTTCCTGGTCTGAAAATCAAAAGGTTGATAGTTTTACCCTCTACAGGGCAATTAAGAATAGTGCATTTGCACAGTTAACTACATTGCAGGGAAACATTTTCAATTATTCAGACAGAAATCTTACCCCGGAGACCACATATTCTTACAAGATCATAGCATCGAATAAGGGCGGGAATTCCGAATTTTCCAACGTTGTTGTTCAAATGACCAATGGTCTTCCTCCACTTCCCCCGTCGAATTTGAATGTTACAGACTTTTCAACTAACTCGATAAATCTTTCGTGGAAGAATCCTAAAAATATAACTGGACTTGAAATTTACCAGTCCACCAGTCAATCAACCGTCGTGAAGACGCTTCCTGCCTCTTCAACAACTTACATGGCAACGAATCTTCTGTCATCGACACTCTATACTTTTAAATTAAGAGCCTTTAACAAATGGGGATATTCGGACTTTTCAAATATAGTTTCTCAAATGACGAGGGCCTTTGGATCTTATTTCCCTCTCAAAGAACAAGTCAGCCAAGTTGAGATCTCGGCAGGAGTTCCCTTCGTTGATACTCTTTCCATAAATCCGGTTCAAAAAGCTTTTGAAGATTTCTTCAATTCTCACTGGTTTAATCTTGGAAAGCAGACCGGGTCTTCTTCCTTCACTATAAGAGAAGATATCATTTCAAATTTAACGTCTCCGAGTACAAATGCCACTATCGTCAATTACGAAATTCTTATCCCGCAGGCTTACAAGGGAGAACCACGTCAAATGGAAAGTCTTTCCTTTGAAGTTACAAAGTCGGGATCTACAGTCTTTTACAAGGGAATACCCTTGATAGACAATGCCAACATTGGAAATGCGACGGGCACAGCTATTTTGAAATCACCTCAGGGAACTTCGTATGAAAGGAATTCATCCTATCTTTCTCTCTCGGTCGGCACAAAAACGTACAACGATGTCTTAAAGGTCGACTTGATACTCAACAACCTTAAAAGAGAATTTTACTTTGTGAGAAATCTTGGCATGATAAAACTTGAAAATTACCTTAACGAGAATAATTTCTGGAAATTCATATCGTCTCTGACAGTAATCAAGCCTGATATAGAAAAATTTGAGTATAACCCATCTCCTGCCACTCCCGTTTCGCCTAAAGTCACCGATCTTTCAACTTCAACGCATGTAACGATGACTTGGGAATCCACGGGTGGAACTTACGAACTTTACCTTGAGAGAATGGGCGAATGGATAAAAAAGATAGGCTCCTCAACGCAAACCCACTTTGACCTTGGAAAGTTGCCAGAGGGAGTTTATTCATGGATAGTTGTAACAAAAAGCGCCACGAGCGGGCTTTCGACGGCTTCAAAGGTTGCCTCCTTCACCGTTGACATGGGAAAGAAGGTAACGTTTAACAATCCTCAACTTGAATCTATAGTCAGATCTATTCTTAACATTCCGGAAGGTCCTCTGTACGAGTCTGAACTTTCGAAGGTAACGGAGATAAAGAATAACTGGCCTTCACCCTCGAATATGCTATCGAATCTCGATGGAATACAGTACCTTACAAATCTTGCGACGCTTGATCTTGTTGGAAACAACATAAGCGATATCTCGTCGTTGAAAGGATTAAAATTGAAATCACTCGATCTCAGTTATAATCACATAAAGGATATAAGTTCCCTTTCGACTATGACTTCTTTGATAAGTCTCAACCTTTCGCACAACGAGATTTCAGATATATCGCCTCTTGCATCTCTTACGTCCTTGAGAATACTCAATCTTTCTTCGAATGACATAAAAAATATAGATTCAATAGGAAATTTAACTAATCTGGAATCTCTCGATTTAAGTTCAAACCATATAAGCGATGTAACGCCGATAGAGAAACTCGGACAGTCCATCTTAAGTCTCGATATAAGTTACAATCCGATTCCATTCTCACAGTTGAAATTCATCGAGAATTGGACTCAACTTCATAATCTTGGAATGAGCGGATTTAACCTTGACAGTTCCCAAATAACATTTGTCTCAAAATTCTCATCTTTAAGATCTCTCGATCTTGGTTTCAACAGACTCACGAATATAACGCCTCTGGCAAGTTTAACGGGTTTGAGAGAATTATTCCTTTATTCGAACAGAATAAAGGATATAAGCCCGCTGGCTAATTTGAAGAGCCTCGAATGGCTAAATGCCGGAGCCAATCTGATAAGCAACGTTTCTCCATTACAAAATCTTACCAATTTAAAATTCCTCGATCTCGAGATAAACAACATTTCAGATATTTCTCCGCTGTTAGATCTTTCAAATTTAGAGATACTTAATCTGAATTTCAACAAGATAAATCTCAAATACACTCCTTCATTCAACAATATGCTTCACCTACTCTGGCTCATGCTTAATTCAAATGACATATCGGACTTCACTATAGTCTCGACGGCGCCACATCTTTGGATATTAGACCTATCTTCGAACGAGATTTCCGATATATCACCTCTTAGAACAATGAAATACCTGTTAAGAGTCGATCTTTCCTACAACAAGATAAGTTCGATGAATGCGATAATAAATGATATGTATTTGAAGATTGGATCTATCTTGGATGTGAGCGGAAATAATGTCACCTCATCACCTGATTTTGCTTCAAACGTCAATAAATTAGAGGGCAGAGGAATAAAGATTATTTATTGATAGAAATCAACAAAAAAGGCGTGCTAGATCGGAAGTGCTTACGCCTTTTTTGTTTTCTTTTTCTGAGTCGTAAAAAGAGGGGCCAAAGAGATGAAAAATCCTCCAAAAAGTTCCATTCCTTTTATTTGCGAGCATTCATGGAAATAAAGGTACGTGTTAAGCATCGCGAGTATTCCCACTAAAAAAAGGATGTACGGTCCTATTTTACGAAATCTGAATGAAAGTACAAAGAAGATGCTGGCGACCGTGAATATTGCAAGGCCATACCAGTTAAACGGTATGAATGGGGATTTGGGAAGTATGATCAAAGAGATGAATCCAAGCGCTATACCTGAAAGTACAGTAATTGAGTAAATTATTCTCATCTTTTCACCATCCTCGACAAAGAAATAAACAAAAATATTATTCCGCTTATCAAAAGTGGAAGAAAGTAACTTAAAATTCTCCATTCAAGGGTTACAGTGCCAAGAAATTTAGGCGGTATTAAGGTCGAGAAAAAAAGGAAAAAACCGCTTTCGGCAAGGCCCGATGATCCGGGCGTTGGAGAGAAAAAGATCACCATCGTCGCTATCGCCTGAAGTGACAGTACATCTACTATTCCCCTTGGAATATTCTCAAAAATTCCAAATGACTGAACGGCCGCAAAAGCCAAAAAAAGATGTGCAATTGCCGATATTAAGGCTAAGATGAAGATCACAGTGACCATCTTCCAGTTTTTTGAAATCAATCTAAGACTTTCCGTGTAATTGCGAAACTCCATTTCAACTTTTAAATTCAGATCTGGGATTTTTGGACTCAATCTTTTGCTGAACCTGAGAAGATTTATGAACCATTTAACAGTTTTGATCATGTAATTTCTTGACTTAGCGCTCATGTTTGCAAGCACAAGTATCAAAATTCCTCCGACAGAAATTACAAAGCCTGTCAGCGATAGGATAAAGACGATTTCATTTCTGCTTATGATTGGAATAGCGTCTATAAATCCAAAGGCGGCCAAAAATACCATCGCGCTTTGTTTTATTATGTACCTAAGTTCTGTGACAGAAATTGAAGTTCCAAGATTTAAACCGTTATTCCTCAGATAGGCTATCTGAAAAACGCTTCCGCCCGTTGAAGCGGGCGAAATCTTGTTGAAAAAGATCCCTATAACAGACATGTTAAAAGATTTCAAAAATGAGAACTTCACATTAGTTATTTTTAAGATCATAATGTAAGTTATAAGCGTGTCCATAAGCCAGGAGATCATCAAACTTGCTATACCTATCCAGCCCCATACATTTACAAAGAAGAAGTTGAATACCTTTGCCCATTCTATCCCCCCGCTGAATGTGCTCAAAAAGTACAGAGTGATTGCCGATACCACGCTAAGGAATAATATAATAAGTATACGTTTCATTTTTCCTCTCAATTCGCACTTTAGACAATTATATATCAAACAAAATCGAATCCCGCTATTTTAAGATATATCTGTAAGACATGAGCTTTGTGATATAATTTTGAGGACAAATTGACTGAGACTGGGTTAATTCTCAATTGTTAATGCCATTATTACATGAGCAAATTGATTGGAGGATCTATGATATCACCGCACGGAGGCAAACTCGTTGATCTTGTGGCCAATGATAAGGAAAGAGATTGTATTAAGAATAGATCTCTTTTTAGGCTAAAGGTCAGCGATCACAAATTAAGAGATTTAGAAAACATAGCAACAGGGGTCTTTAGTCCCCTCGAAGGGTTTATGAATGAAAGAGATTATTTTAGCGTTCTTGATAATATGAGATTATCTTCTGGCGCGATCTGGACGATACCCATAACTTTGCCAGTTGAAGAGGAGACATTCAAAAAGTTAAGGACCGGACAAGAGATCTTCATTTGCGATCGTGATGAAAATCTTTACGCTCTGATGAATGTGGAGGATAAGTTCCTTCGAAATAAATCAAAGGAAGCGCTCGGCGTATTCGGGACTGAAGATCTCAAGCATCCAGGCGTTGAAAGGCTTTCAAAAGAAAGTGATTTTTTAATCGGCGGAAGGATAAAATTGCTAAGAAGGTTAGATCACGGTACACTTTCGAAATACATGATCGATCCAATCGAGACGAGAAGGTTATTCCATGAGAGGGGATGGAAAAACGTTGTGGCTTTTCAAACAAGAAATCCCATCCATAGATCTCATGAATATATACAAAAGGCCGCTCTTGAGATATGCGATGGCCTATTCTTAAATCCACTCGTTGGAGAGACGAAACCAGACGATTTACCCGCAGAGATTAGAATGAAGACGTACGAGATCATGATCGAAAATTACTACCCCAAATCGAGAGTCATTCTTGGAATCTTTACGGCTAACATGTATTACGCCGGGCCTAAAGAGGCCATATTTCACGCCATATGCAGGAAAAATTACGGATGCACCCATTTCATAGTTGGTCGAGATCATGCCGGCGTTGGAAATTATTACGGTACTTACGATGCACAAAAGATCTTTGATCTTTTTGATGACAAAGAGATCGGAATAATTCCTTTGAAGTTCGAAAATGCTTTTTATTGCACTAAATGTCAATCTATGGCAACAAACAAAACCTGTCCTCATTCCGAAGAGTTTCACATTTATCTGAGCGGTACAAAGGTTCGCGAATACCTTTCACGTGGAGAAATGCTTCCAGAAACATTCACGAGACCTGAAATTTCAAAGATACTCGTAGAGTATTATGACAAGAGAAGATAAAATAAAACTTCCGAATTTTTTAATAGTCGGCGCCGCCAAAGCCGGAACGACGTCTTTAAGTTATTATCTCAAACAGCATCCAGAGATCTATATCTCTCCCGTCAAAGAGCCAAAGTTTTTTACCGCCCAGTTTTTGAACTTCCCTCTCAAGGGCATAGGAGACGACCTCGTCGAAAAGCACATAATTAAAACCTTCGATAGATATAAAAAGTTGTTCAAATGGGCAACCCCTCAAAGAAAGGCTATAGGAGAGGCGAGTGTAGATAACCTTTATTACCACAAAGGCGCAATATTGCAGATAAAAAAATATCTTGGAAACCCGAAGATAATAATAATATTAAGGAATCCCGTCTCAAGGGCATTTTCGGCCTATACACATCTTGTAAGAGACGGAAGAGAATACCTTTCATTTGAAGAAGGGCTTCTAATGGAAGAGAAACGGATGGCGGAAAACTGGGAATTCATGTGGTATTATAAGGATGTAGGACTGTATTACGAACAGGTAAAGGATTATCTCGATAATTTTTCGGATGTCAAAATATATTTGACCGAAGATCTTGAACAAAAGACTTTAGAAGTTGTCAAAGATATATTTCGATTTTTGGAAGTTGATGAAAATTTCACTCCCGATACAAGTGTTAAATACAATGTTTCAGGCATTCCAAAAAAGAAAATATACGCTAAAATATCAAGGCACTTAAATACTCTGGGAAGTTTCCTTGAACGCAGTGTAAATTACATTTTTCCCAAAAAAGGGATAAAAGTCGTTGGATTTTTTGAAAAGATAAGGGCTAAAGAATTTGAAAAGCCTAAGATGCTTGAAAGTACAAGAAAATCTCTGATCGAATTTTATAAAGCAGATATTCTCAAAACACAGGATCTGATCGGAAGGGATCTGTCAAATTGGCTAAGGTAAAATCTGGATTTGTTTTGTGGTTTACCGGACTTTCCGGATCGGGAAAAACGACACTTTCTAAATCGGTTGAAGAAAGACTTAAAGGGATGGGAATTCCTCACGTTCAGCGTCTCGATGGAGATATAGTCAGAAAAGAATTGACAAAAGATCTCGGTTTTTCAAAAGCGGACAGAGACGAAAATATAAGACGTGTAGGGTTTGTCGCAAAATTGCTCAGCGATAACGGAATACCAACTCTATGCGCATTCATCTCTCCATACAAAGACGTAAGGAATGAGGTAAGACAGAAATGCGCTAATTTTATAGAGATATTTGTCAAATGTCCGATCGAGGTTCTGATAGAAAGAGATCCAAAGGGATTATACAAAAAGGCCTTGAATGGTGAGATTTCGAATTTTACCGGAATCGATGATCCATATGAGGAGCCTGAAAATCCTGAAATAACCGTCGATACTTCCGTTGAATCCGTTGAGGAATCTACGGAAAAGATCATCTCTTATCTCGCTGAAAAAGGATTGATCATTCTATAGTGTCTTTTTAATTAACTTCCAATAACTTTATGTGTCGTGTTAATTAAAAATTAATTAATATCGCAAACTGTGTTCTTTGTTAGGTATCTAATCTTTTCATGTCAAAAGATATAAAATTGATACGATGCTACAAAGCATCTAATTAGAGGAGGTCATTCAGATGGAAAATGGGAGTGGTGGAAGTCTTTTTGCAGATGCCCTCAAACAGTTTGATAGGGCAGCGGATTTGATGAATCTCGATGACGGAATGAGGCAGGTGTTAAAAAGTCACAAAAGGGAGATAACAGTTAATTTTCCTGTCAAAATGGATGACGGTTCTATACGTGTTTTCACCGGCTATCGTTTCCAGCATAATATAGCGCGCGGGCCTGCCAAGGGCGGAATAAGATACCACCAAAATGTCAACGCCGATGAAATTAAAACTCTTTCTTTCCTTATGACGTGGAAATGCGCTATAGCCGGAATTCCTTACGGAGGAGCAAAGGGTGGAGTAAAAGTGAATCCGAATGAACTTTCAGAGGGAGAACTCGAAAGGCTTTCAAGAAGATTCTTTTCCGAAATCGCTCCTTTTATTGGCACCGAGACAGACATACCTGCTCCGGATGTTAATACAAATGCTAAAATAATGGCATGGTACATGGATACTTACTCTATGAATATCGGGAGATCCGAACTTGGTATTGTAACTGGAAAACCGGTCGAACTCGGAGGCTCTCTTGGCAGAAATGAAGCAACTGGCCGTGGTGTCGCCATAGTTACCGATGAAGCGTGCAAATACTTTCTTACCGGCGGAGGAGTAAAAGGCAGAACGGTCGCGATTCAAGGCTTTGGAAATGTGGGAAGTTACACGTCGTTAATACTCGGAAATGAATATGGAGCAAAAGTGGTTGCCATAAGCGATATAACGGGAGCCTATTACAATCCCGAAGGCATAAATGTTCAGGAAGCCTTTGATTACGTTACCACTCACAAAGATTTGAAGGGATTTAACGGTGGAAAGATCATATCGAATGACGAATTACTCGCGCTCAACGTTGAAATACTCGTTCCTGCCGCTCTCGAAAGGGCTATAACCGAGAAAAACGCGGACAAAGTAAGGGCCAAATTAGTCATAGAGGCGGCAAATAATCCTGTGACTCCGGAGGCAGATGAGATTTTGCGAAAGAAAGGCATAAAGATAATTCCCGATTTTCTTACCAATTCTGGAGGCGTTGTCGTCTCTTACTTCGAATGGGTTCAGGGACTTTATTCCTATTTCTGGGATCTCGAGGACGTAAGAAAGGCCCTTACAAAGGTTATGAAAAATTCATTTGCAGATATCATAAAGACCATGGAGCAATATAAGACTGATATGAGAACAGGCGCTTATATACTCGCAATAAGCAAGGTTGCGAATGCAACGAAATTACGCGGTATATATCCATAAAGATAAATTCGATCTAAAAAGCCGCATATTCGTGCGGCTTTTTTCATTTATTTTTGTTTCTGTTTTGGTATAATATTTTTAAGTTCATCATTGGGGGTGTGCTAATGAGTGATACCGTAAAGACAACCGCGATATACGAAAGTGAAAATCATAAATTTTTCTTTCTCGGATGGGAAGAGAAGGAAGAAGGAGGAGTTGTCCAGACAAATCAGTACTTTGTTATCGATGAAAATGAAGGGACACTTCTCGATCCAGGGGGCGTTCACGTTTTTCCCCGCGTCCTTGCGAATGTTTCCGAAATTTTAGATATAGCCAAGATAAAACATATATTCTTTTCACACCAGGATCCCGACGTTTCATCCGGAGTTTCTCTCTGGCTTTTTGCTGCTCAGAATGCGAAGGTGCACATATCCGGCCTCTGGACAAGATTCTTGCCGCACTTCGGTGTTTACAATCTTTCGAGAATAGAACCTATTCCGGACAAAGGAGGAGAGATAAGACTTCCTTCTGGAAAATCATTCATCCTTATCCCAGCCCATTTTCTCCATTCACCCGGGCAATTCAATCTTTACGATCCCGTCTCGAAGATACTCTTTTCCGGAGATATAGGCGCTGCTGTCTTTCCGGAAGGAAAAAGATATCCATTCGTCGAAGATTTTGAGGAGCACAAAAAATTCATGGAAGGTTTCCATAAAAGGTATATGGCCTCCGGTCAATTTTGCAAAAAGTGGGTTGAGACAGTTAGAAAATACGACGTTCAAATAATAGCTCCCCAGCACGGGGCGATATTTAGAGGAGAAAATGTGAAGAAATTTTTAGACTGGCTTTATAATCTCAAGTGTGGAAGCGATTTTATAGACGAACTCTATGGCAGGTGAGAAAAGTGGCTTTCTTTAAAAAAGCAGAGAAAGAGGTAATCGAGCAGAAAAAAGAAGAAGTTAAAGATAATAAAGATTTAGAGATCGAGAATCTGAAAAGTTCTGTAAGAAAAACTGCTGTAGGACTTTATCATGAGAATATAATTTCATCCTTTACCTCCAATCTTGACGAGGTAATAGGAAGAAGAGTCAAAAATGTCCAAGATTCGGTCGAAGAGTCAACTGATTCGATTCAAAAGACCATCAAAATAATAGATGAAATTTTTGATATGGTAAGAAAAATGGATGAAATGGCAAAATCAAATCTCGATCAGATAATAGAAAGCAACAAAAATGTCAGAACTCAGTTGCAGGAGGCCGGTACAAGCCTCGATGCCCTTGATAAAGACATAGTCGAGACGATAAATGCCACAACGCAGTCTCTTTCAGAGTTTTCGAAAATATCCAAAATGGCCGATGCCATACTCGATATAGCGCATGAAACTTCGATACTTTCGCTCAACGCGAGCATCGAAGCTGCAAGAGCCGGGGAGGCAGGGAAAGGATTTGCCGTCGTTGCCACAGAAATACAAAATCTTTCTGCAGAAACAGACAGAACTTCTAAAGAGATATCAAAACTTGTGACAGATCTTTCTCAGAAGGTAGAACTTTCTATGAAAAGCATCCAAAAGATGACTATTTTCAAAGCACTTAAATCCTCTCTCGACAATATAATGAAGGTACTAAATGAGAATGAAAGATTCATAATGAACGTAAGGTCGAGAACGGGTGAGATAGCAAATGCAGTGGACAAAGGAATGGGAGAACTCGAAGACACAAAGGCAAGAATAGAGGAATTGTTGAAGATCGTCATAACCGTAAGAGACGTCATAGATAATGTTTTAAAAGTCCAGCAACTTCTAAAGGAGATTCAAATCTGATAAATGTTAACTCCCTCTCAAAAGCAACATGCAAGGTTTATCTCTATCGTTGAAGGCACTTTTGCAACGGTATGGGGTGCTTTTACCGGCGGTTTCGGTGGAAATTCATATTTAGTTGGTTTCTTCCTCTGGCTTGGCGCAAGTCCATTTGTTATGTCAATTTATTCTGCATTCATACCTCTTGCAAGCGTTATTCAGCCATTTTCGTTGATGTTTGCGCGCAAATTCACGAGTAAGAAAAGATTCATACTCTCTTTAGTTTTGATCTCAAGGCCGATCTTTTTTTTGATCGCTCTTACTTATTTTTTACCCCAAGGCATGAAAATATGGGTAGCCCTTTTGATCTTCTTTTTCATCGAAGTTTTGAACTCCGTCGTCGGATCTCCGTGGCAAACATGGATGTCTGAATTAGTCGATCCATCAATAAGGGGAAGATACTTTGGAATAAGAAACTTTATAACAGGGCTTGTTGCCATCCCATCTTTGCTTATCGCAGGTTATTTACTTGATGCCCTCGGAAGGGGATTTTTAGCCTTTTTCGTTCTCTTTTTGGTAGGATCTATTTTCGGAGTTTTAGACTGGTATTCACTTAAACTTCAAGACGAGGAGCCAGAACACAATGTACCCATGATAAATCCTTCTGCCATTTTTGAAGTTCTTAAAATTCAATCTCCTTACCGATCTTACCTTATAACCCTGTCATTGTGGATCTTCACGATGAATCTTGCTGGTCCTTACGCGACCGTTTTGATGATAGACGTTTTTAAATACAATTATGCAATCCTTGGAATACTGACCGTAGTTTCTACAGTCGCAGCCACTATTTTTCAACCGATATGGGGAAGACTAGGAGACAGATACGGGAATTTCAGAATACTCAAATTGACCCTCACTGTTCAAACTCTTTTGACATTTGGATGGGTATTCGCGATTCCGTCCATGTATTACATGATTCCATTCCAAATGGTAATAGGCATAATAGCAATGGCCGGGACAGGCCTTATTTCATTCAATTTTCTGATGGAAATAGTTCCAAATTTTGGAAAGACCGAGGCCTTTTCAATATACGCAAGCGTGACAAATCTCGCTTCATTTGCGGGCAATCTAATATCTGGTCTTTTGTTTCTCGCTTTCGCATCTTTTAAATTCAATACGAATCTATTTGTAATTGACGCTTACAGGGTTGTCTTTTTAATAGCGGCAATCTCTTCTTTGTGGACGCTTTACCTTGTTTTGAAGATTAAGAGGTAGAATCAACTATTTCTTTGATCTTCCTTTGGACCTCTTCAAAGTCTGGCTTTTCTTCCACCGATTGCTTAAGAAATGATTCAATTTTATCCTGAAACTTTATTGATCTGTCTATCTTCGGATCTGTACCGATCTTGTATGCCCCAACGCTTATCATGTCTTTGACAGAAGCATAAGTTGACATCAGATCTCTTGCAATTCCTGTGTAACGGATGAGATCTTTGTCTGCGACATAAGGCATAACCCTGCTTATACTCTTCAGAACATCTATTGCGGGATAATGATTTGCATTTGCTAATTCTCTCGAAAGCACTATATGTCCGTCTAAAATTCCGCGTGCCGTGTCACTCACCGGTTCATTTAAATCGTCTCCCTCGACAAGGACGGTGTATATTCCGGTTATGGATCCCCTGTCAGAATTACCTGCCCTTTCGAGAATTTTCGGAAAGATCGCAAAAACACTCGGAGGATAACCTCTTGTGGTCGGCGGTTCACCGATCGCAAGTCCGACTTCCCTTTGTGCAAGCGCAAATCTTGTTAATGAGTCTACCATCAACAAAACATCTTTTCCCATGTCTCTAAAATATTCTGCTATCGCTGTGGCCGTGAAGATAGCCTTAACCCTCACAAGTGCGGGTTTATCACTTGTTGCAACCACGACAACGGATCTCGAAATCGCATCGCCAAGATCTCTTTCTATGAATTCTCTTACCTCTCTGCCCCGTTCTCCAACCAAACATATCACGTTAACGTCAGAAATGCAATTTCTCGCTATCATGCCCATTAAAGTAGATTTACCAACACCGCTACCGGAAAAGATGCCTATCCTTTGGCCCTTTCCGATGGTCAAAAACGCATCTATTGCTCTTATACCGACGGGAAAAGGTTCATTTATCATCTTCCTTTTTATTGGATTTGGAGGAGGAGAATTGAGGGGATAACGCTTGTAGGCAGCGAGAGGTCTATCGTCTATTGGGTTTCCCAGACCGTCTATTATTCTACCCAACATAACTTCACCGACCGGAACAAAGAGTTTATCCCCGCTTCCGGTAATGGTGCTGCCGACCGTAAGACCTTCTAAATCGCTAAGAGGCATCAATATTATCTTGTTTTCCTTGAATCCAACAACCTCTGCCAGAACTTTTTGACCATTTGCTTCTATCTCGCAAAGTTCTCCCATAGAAACATTGGGGCCTATCGATTCTATTGTCAATCCAACGACCTTATCAATCCGCCCCATCACTTTCCAGAGGGATCCGTTTTCAATTTCTTTTTTTACAGATTCAAATATCTCTTTCATAATAAGCG